>NZ_JBJGYK010000014.1:0-138705 GCF_054049955.1 Geodermatophilus sp. SYSU D00758 | reverse complement strand
TTACGGCGGTCATGGCGAGAGGGAAACGCCCGGTCCCATTCCGAACCCGGAAGCTAAGCCTCTCAGCGCCGATGGTACTGCCCCGGAGACGGGGTGGGAGAGTAGGACACCGCCGGACAACCATTCCCGAAACGGGGGTCGGAGCTTTCCGCTCCGGCCCCCGTTTTGCATGCCCACCATCAGCACCGCGAGTGCCGACCCCCGCGACGAGGTAGCAGAGAGCCATGACTCCACCCGCACGAGGCGAGGGCCACCGCGACGACCGGACCCCCGGAGGCGGCGCGCCCCGGTCCGGTCGTGCCGCCGGGAGAGGACGCCCCCAGTCGGGCGGTGGGACCCGCGGGGCCGGGGTCCGAGGCGGCGCGCCGCAGGGCGGGGGCAGCGGAAGCCCGGCCGGCGAGCGCCGACGCGGTGGAGGTGCCGGCGCGCCGTCCGACTGGCGCGAGCGCCGCCCCCAGGCCGGCGGAGGCCGTCCGGGCGAGCAGGCACGAGGTGGACGTCCCGGCGGCCCCGACGCACGGGCCGCCGGCGCCCAGGACCGACCCGCCTGGCGGGACCGCCGGGAGGACCGGTCGTACCGCGGCGACAGCCCGGGAGGACGCGAGCGCGGACGAGCGTCGCAGGAGCCTTCGCGGGGAGGGCGTACCGGGACCGGTCGGGCGGGCGGCACACCTCCGGGGGAGTGGCGCGAGCGGCGGCCCCAGCGGGCCACCGGCGACCGGAGCGAGCGGCGGCCCCCGGCGCCGGGTGACCGCGGCTCCTGGCAGGAGCGGCGTCCCCAGCGGCCGGGCGACGGGGGGGCCTGGCAGGACCGGCGCCCCCGGCGCACTCCCGAGGGCGGGGGTGGACGTGCGGGATGGCGTCCCGAGCGGGGCGACGACGCGGGGTCGTGGCAGGACCGGCGCCCGCAGCGCGGTTCCGGGGGCGGCGACTGGCGGGAACGGCGACCCCAGCGGACCGGGGCGGGCGGAGCCCGCGAGGCCGGGCGCCCGCACCGGTCGGGGGCGCCTGCGGGCAACTGGCGGGAGCGCCGGCCCACCGGCGACCGCCGCGGTCCGGTCGCAGGCCGCGCCGACCGCACGCCGCCGGCCCCGGCCGGTCCCGCCGTGCCCGACTGGGCCGATCCCCGCGACCTCGATGCCGGGGTGCGCAGGGCCCTGCGCGGCCTGGAGGCGCGCAACGCCACGCGCGTCGCCGGGCACCTGGTCGCAGCCGGGTCCCTCGTCGACGAGGACCCGGCGGAGGCGCTCGCCCACGCCCGGGCGGCGCGCGACCGCGCCTCCCGCATCGCCGTGGTGCGGGAGGCCGTGGGGGTGGCGGCCTACCACGCCGGCGACTACGCCGAGGCCGCGCGTGAGCTGCGGGCCTACCGGCGCATGAGCGGCGACCCCGGCTACCGGGCCGTGCTGGCCGACTGCGAGCGCGCCATGGGGCGCCCCGAGGTGGCCCTGCGGCTCGTGCGGGAGGCGCTGGAGAGCTCGCCCGACGCCGCGGAGACCGTGGAGCTGCGGCTGGTCGAGGCCGGTGCGCGCCGGGACCTCGGGGAGACCGCGGCCGCCCGGCTCGTCCTCGAGGGCGCGCTCGGGGGACGGCCGCGGCCGGACAGCGTCGACTGGGACGACGCCGGCACGCTGCGCCTCGCCTCCGCCTACGCCGACCTGCTCACCGCGACCGGGGACGAGGCGGCCGCCCGACCGTGGCAGGAGGCCGTCGCCGAGCACACACCCGAGGACGACGTGGAGTTCTCCGAGGTGGAGGAGACGGTCGACGAGGCCGGGGCCACCCCCGCGGACGAGGCCCCCGCCCCTGAGGGCGAGGCCGCCGCGACGCCGGAGGGCGAGGCTTCCGAGGCGCAGGCGGAGCCCTTCCCCGCTGCGGCGGCCGGGGGTGATCCAGCAGTGCACCGGGACGCGGGGGCCGGGCCGGCCCGTCGGCCCACCTTCGACGAGGAGGTCGAGGCCGAGGTGGCCGAGCTGCTCGGCGAGGACGGCTCCGCGCCGGACCCCTCCGTCGACGGACCTGGGGACGCCGCGGACGGCACACAGCACTGACCCGGGACGGAACCGGCCGCGGTGTCCACACGCCGCGGCCGGTTCCACAGGGGGGCGCCGGGCCCCGGGCGGACGGGCGGTGACGGCGAGGCTCTCGGGCATGACCGTGGCAGTGATCGACCGCAACGACGTGGTGCTCCGGGGCCGGCTGCCCGCACCGGTAGAGGTGCGCAGCCTGCCCAGCGGGGACACGCTGGTGACCTTCCGGCTGGTGGTCCGCCGGCCCGAACCGCGGGCACGGGGCCAGTCGGTCGACGTCCTCACCTGCATCTCCTACGACCGGGCGCTGCAACGCCGGGCCGCCGCCTGGGCCGCCGGGGACGTCGTCGAGGTGCAGGGCGCCCTGCAGCGCCGCTTCTGGCGGACCCCCTCCGGCACCGCGTCCGTGTGCGAGGTCAACTGCCTCCGGGGCCGCAAGGTCCTGCGGGCCACGGCGGGGTGAGGGGCGCCGCGGCACCGCACCCGGCGCCGGGGCGGACGCCGGGGTCGCGGCCCCCGTCAGCCCCCGTGCGGGCGCAGGACCAGCCCGGTCCGGGGCTTGGGCACGAACAGGGTCGACTTCCGCGGCATCCGGGCCCCGGCCCGCGCCACGGCGGCCACCGCCGCAGGGGAGGGGCCGCGCAGCAGCACGGCCACGCCGCGCCGCGCCCGCGCCTCGGCGAGGGCGGTGGGCAGGTCGTGGGCGATGAGCAGCTCACCGGGGCCGTCCTCCCGGCCCCACAGCCGCCGCAGCAGCCCGTGGTGGGCGAGCACCACGTCGAGCCCGCGCCAGGCCGCCGGCGCCTCGGCGGGCACCGCGTCCCGCACGTACGGTGCCGGGTCGTGCAGGCGCGCCAGCCGGGTGCCGTCGGTCACCAGCAGGCCCGGCGCCGCGGGGTCGGCGAGCTCGCGGGCGGCCGCGGCCGCGACGTCCGCCGCGGGGAGCCCGGTGACGCTGAAGCCGGCCGCCGCGGCCGACACCGCCGCGTCGAAGTCGAGCCCGGGGACCACGCGGTGGATGCCCTCGACCCGCAGCCCGCCCGGGCCCATGGGCGTGAGCAGGGCCAGCACGGCCGGGTCCGGGGCGGCACCGGGCTCCCGGGCGTGCGCGCAGGCCGCGGCGAAGCGGTGGTGCCCGTCGGCGATGACGGCCGCCGTGCGGGCCAGCCCGCCCGACACGGCGGCGAGGACCGCCGGGTCGACGACGCGCCACAGGCGGTGCCGGACCCCGTCGGCGTCGTCCACCTGCAGGGCGGGCCGGGCGGTGCGGACCGTCCGGGCGAGGGCCTCGACCTGCTCGTCGGGGTCGTGGGCCAGCACGATCGGCTCCAGGTCGGTGCGGGTGGCGGCCAGCAGCGCCCGCCGGCCCTCGACCGCCACCGGGAAGGTGTCCTCGTGCGGGAGCACCGCCGTCGAGCCCGCCGCGGGCAGCGCCACCGCCCCCAGCCAGCCGAGCGTCGCGGGGGCCCCACCCGGCGGGGCCATCTCGTAGAGCCACAGGGCCGGCTCGGGGTCCCGCTCGAGGACCCCCTCCGCGGTCCAGGTGCGCAGCGTGGCCGCCGCCTGCTCCACCCCGCCCGCGGCGCCGGCCTCGTGCCCGGGGACGGGCGGCACGAGCGGCAGGATGAGGCGCACGACGTTGTGCGGGTCGGCGGCCACCAGCCGCTCCCGGCCCTCCGGGGTGACCAGGTCGTAGGCTGGCGAACTCACGCGGGCGAGGTGCCCGGGGTCGCGTCGACGGTAGGTCAGGGCCCGGAAGGGTCGGACCTCCAGGCCGTCCCGGGCGGGATGTGCGGGACCCACCGGCGACGAGGACACGAGGGTGATCGTAGGAGCGGCCCGTCACCCCCCGGCGCGGGTGGGCCGGGCGGGGGGTCCTCGGCGCCGACCGCGGCGCCGACGAGCGGGCCGACGACGGGACCGGAGGGGGGCGGGAGTGGCCGACGAGGAGGGTGCCCCGGAGGGCGACGTCTACGAGTGGTACCAGCGCGGCCTCCGGCTGCTGGCCAACCGGGATCCCGCCGCAGCGGCCACCCTGCTGTCCCGGGCCGTCGCCGCGGAGCCCGGCTCGCGCAGCCTGCTGGAGGCCCTGGCCCGGGCCCAGTTCGACGCCGGCCGCTACGACGAGGCCATCGGCTCCTTCACCCGCCTGATCCGCGGCAACCCCACCGACGACTACGCCCAGTTCGGGCTGGGGCTGGCCGCCAGCCGGGCCGGGGACCTCGACCTGGCCGCCGAGCACCTGGCCCTGGCGGTCGCCATGCGCCCCGACGTGGGGGACTACACGCGTGCGCTGCGCCGGGTCCGCGCGCGCCGCTCCTCGGGGTCGGCGTGACCCCGGCCGCGCCCCTGACCGGAGGCTGCGCGCAGCCCCCGGCGGCCGTCTTCGACGTGGCCCTGCTCGACCTCGACGGCGTGGTCTACGTGGGCCCGGACGCCGTCCCGGGGGTACCGGCCGCGCTGGCCCGGGCCACGGCGGTGGGCATGCGGCTGGGGTTCGTCACAAACAACGCCTCCCGGACCCCCGAGGAGGTCGCCGCCCACCTGCGCGAGATCGGGGTGGCCGCGTCCGCCGACGACGTCATCACCAGCTCCCAGGCGGCGGCCACCGTCGTGGCCGGCCGGCTGGGGCGCGGGGCGCGGGTGCTCGCCGTCGGCGGGCCGGGCGTGGCGGCCGCCCTGACCCGGGCCGGGCTGACCGTCGTCGGGACCGCGGGCGACCGGCCGCAGGCCGTGGTCCAGGGGTACGGCCGCGACGTCGGCTGGGCGGAGCTGGCCGAGGCGGTGGTGGCCGTCCGGAACGGCGCCGAGCACGTCGCCACCAACGCCGACGCCACCGTCCCCTCGCCGCGTGGCCCGCTCCCCGGCAACGGGGCCCTCGTCGGCGTCGTCAGCGCGGTGACCGGGCGCGCCCCGCTGGTCACGGGCAAACCGGACCCGGCGATGCACGCCGAGTGCGTCCGGCGCACCGGCGCTCGCCGCCCGCTGGTGGTCGGCGACCGCCTGGACACCGACGTCGAGGGTGCCCGGCGGGCCGGCGCGGCGAGCCTGCTCGTCCTGAGCGGTGTCACCGACGCCCGCCGGCTGCTCGCCGCACCCCCGGACCAGCGGCCCGACCTCCTGGCCGGCGACGCGGCGGGCCTGCTGGTGGCGCACCCCGCGGTCCTGCCCACCGAGGGCGGCGCCCGCTGCGGGCGGTGGTCGGCGCGCGTCACCCGCGGTGCGGTGGAACTGGTGGCCGGGGACGGCGACCGGGCGGCCGGCCAGGCCACCCCGGACGACGGGCTCGACGGGCTGCGCGCCCTCTGCGTCGCCCACTGGGCCGAGGTCGACCGGGCGCACGGCGACCCGGCGCCGCGCCCGCGGGCCGGTGAGCCCGCGGCCGCGGAAGCGCTCGCCCGGTGGGGGCTGGGGGACCGGTGACCCGGCCGGGCGCTCAGAGCAGGGCGCGCAGCCGCAGCATGTCGCGCAGCCCGGCCTCGAGCTTCACCCGTCCCGAGGCCCACGCCGGCCCGAAGGACAGCTCGCCCCGGGTCAGCGCGACGAGGTCGTCGCTGGCCATCGTCAGCCGGATGTCGGCCTTCTGCAGCGAGTCCGCCGCCGGCTCGGCGCGCAGGTCCCGCACGGCCCCGCGCGACAGCCGGGCGCGGAACACCTCGCCCAGGTCGGGCAGGTGGCAGGACAGGCTGCGGTCCAGCCCCTTCGCCGCCGGCTTGGCGGCCAGGTCGCCCAGGACGGACTCCAGCGCGGTCCGGCACTCCTCGGTCGTCGCCACGGCCCGCAGACCTCCTCGTTCGTCGGTGCACCGGCGGGGGAACCGTAGCCCCCGCCTCGGCGGCCCGTGGCCGTCGTCCCCGGCCGGTACCCTCGCGGGCCGGGGGTGCGGTGCCCGGCCCGTCCGTCATCGTCCCCCCGACGCCGCCCCGACACCCCGCCGGAACCCCTTCGCGAGAGGCCAGCCCATGACCGAGCCCCACCGGCCCCGCCCGGTCCCGGGCCCGCCGGTGCCGGCACCGGGCAGCACCGCGCCGCGCAGCACCGCGCCGCGCAGCACCGCACCGCGCAGCACGGGAGCGGGCAGCACGGGGCCGGACCCCACCGCGGCAGGCGGCTCCGCGCCGTCGCCGGCCCTCGCCGGTCTCGGATCCCTGCCGGTCGCCGAGCACGTCGCCGTCCTCGAGGCCGAGCACGCCCGGCTGCAGCGCGAGCTCGCCTCGATCGACCAGCTCTGATGGTCCGCCGCAACCGTCTGGACGCCGAGCTGGTGCGGCGCGGCCTGGCCCGGTCGCGCGAGCACGCGGTGGACCTCATCGCCGAGGGCCGCGTCGCGGTCTCCGGCCGCGCCGCGACCAAGCCCGCGACCGGGGTCGACGCCGACACGCCGGTCGTCGTCCGCACCGACCCGGACGAGCCCACCTGGGTCTCGCGGGGCGCCCACAAGCTGCTCGGCGCGCTGGCGGCCCTGCCCGTCGACGTGGCGGGCCGGCGGGCGCTGGACGCGGGGGCGTCCACGGGCGGGTTCACCGAGGTGCTGCTGCGCCGGGGCGCCCGCGAGGTGGTGGCCGTCGACGTCGGGTACGGCGAGCTGGCCTGGTCGCTGCGCACCGACGACCGGGTGCGCGTGCTGGAGCGGACCAACGTCCGGTCGCTCACCCCGGAGCAGGCCGGGGGCCCGGTCGACCTCGTCGTCGCCGACCTCTCGTTCATCTCGCTGCGGCTGGTGCTCCCGGCGCTGACCGCCTGCACCACCGAGGGCGCCGACCTGCTGCCGATGGTCAAGCCGCAGTTCGAGGTCGGCCGCGAGCGGCTGGGCTCCGGCGGCGTCGTCCGCGACCCCGCCGCGCGCGAGGCCGCCGTCCTCGAGGTCGCCCGGGCCGCCGCCGGGCTCGGCTGGGGGACCGCCGGCGTGGTCGCCAGCCCGCTGCCCGGACCGGCCGGCAACGTCGAGTACTTCCTCTGGCTGCGCCGGGACGCCGGCCCGCCGCGCCCGGAGGACGTGCACCGAGCCGTCACCGAGGGGCCGTCGTGACCCCGCCCCGCCCCGAGGAGGCACCGTGAGCCAACCCGGTCCCAGCGTGTGGCCACCCAGCGGCAGCAGGCACGTCCTGCTCGCCGTCCACACCGGCCGCGCCGACGTCGTCGCGCTGGCCCGCAGCTCGGCCGCCCGGCTGGCCCGGGCCGGCATCACCGTCCGGCTCCTGGACGACGAGGCCCCCGAGCTCGGGATCGAGGGTGCCGAGGTGGTCCCCGCCGACTCCGAGGCCGCCCGTGGTGCCGAGATCGTCATGGTCTTCGGCGGCGACGGCACCTTCCTGCGCGCCGCGGAGCTGGCGCGGTACAGCAACGCCGCGCTCATGGGCGTCAACCTCGGCCGGGTCGGGTTCCTGGCCGAGACCGAGCCCGAGGCGGTGGAGGAGACGCTGACCGCCATCGAGCAGTGCGAGTACGCCGTGGAGAAGCGGCTGGCGATCGAGGTCGACGTGCTCGACCGCACCGGCGCGGTCGTGGGCGGCACCTGGGCGCTCAACGAGGTCTCGGTGGAGAAGTCCCAGCGCTCCCGGGTGCTGGACGTCGTCATCGCGATCGACGGCCGGCCGCTGACCAGCTTCGGCTGCGACGGGGTGCTCTTCTCCACCCCCACCGGCTCCACCGCCTACGCCTTCTCGGCCGGCGGCCCGGTGGTCTGGCCCGACGTCGAGGCGCTGCTCATGGTGCCCTCCAACGCCCACGCCCTGTTCTCCCGGCCGCTGGTCACCTCGCCGGACTCCGTGCTCAGCGTCGGCATCCCCGCCGACGGCAACCGCGCGCGGGTCTCGGCCGACGGGCGGCGGGCGCTCGACGTGCCGGAGGGCGGCCGGGTCGACGTCCGGCGGGCCGGCCGCCCGGTGCGCATCGCACGGGTCCACCAGGCCACGTTCGGCGACCGGCTGGTCGCCAAGTTCGGCCTGCCGGTGCGCGGCTTCCGCGAGCGCTCGCACGACCCCGGCCGCGAGCTGTCGACGAGCCGCGACGTGCTCACGCGCGGCGAGGTCGACATCGACCCGCCCGTGGGCGGCGGGGCCCGGGGTGGGGGAGGCCCGCTCGACGGGCGGACGGGAGGTGCCGGTGGCGGCGACGCGTGAGCGGACCGGGCGGACCCGGGCGCCGGGCCGTCGGGCGCCGGAGGCCCCGGCCCCCGACGCCGGTGGGGACGAGCAGGTGCCGGCCGGGCAGCCGCCGACCGGCCCCGGGACGTCCCGGGGCCGGCTGACCGAGCTGCGCATCCGCGGGCTGGGGGCCATCGACGACGTCACCCTCGAGCTCGGCGACGGGCTCACCGTCGTCACCGGGGAGACCGGGGCCGGCAAGACCATGGTCGTGACCGGCCTGACCCTGCTCTTCGGCGGCCGGGCCGACCCCGGGCGGGTGCGCGCCAACGGCCGCGCCGGCGTCGAGGGCCGCCTCGCGCTGCCCGCCGACTCCCCGGTCTGGGAGCGGGCCGCCGACGCCGGTGCCGACCCCGACGACGACGGCAGCCTCATCCTGGCCCGCACGGTCAGCGCCGAGGGCCGCTCCCGCGCCCACCTCGGCGGCCGCAGCGTGCCCGTCGGCGTGGTCGCCGAGCTCGCCGAGGGGCTGCTGGCGGTGCACGGCCAGAGCGACCAGCTGCGGCTGTCCCGCCCCGCCGAGCAGCGGCGCGCGCTGGACCGCTACGCCGGGCCCGAGCACCTGGCCCTGCTCGAGACCTACCGCGAGGCCTACGCCCGCTGGCGGGAGCTGACCGGCGACCTCGAGCGCCGCCGGGGGCAGGCCCGCGAGCTCGCCCAGGCCGCCGACGTGCTGCGCAGCGGGCTGGCCGAGATCGAGGCGGCCGCCCCCCAGCCGGGTGAGGACGACGAGCTCGACGCCCAGGCCCGCCGGCTCGGCGACGCCGACGCCCTGCGGGCCGCCGCCGACGAGGCCCGGCTGGCCCTCGTCGGCGACGTCACCGGCGACCTGGGCGGGGAGGGGGTCCCGCAGGACGCCAGCGCCGCCCTCGCGATCGCGGAGCGGGCACTGGCCGGCTCCGACGACCCCGCCCTGGTGCTGCTGGCCAAGGACCTCGCCGACGCGGTCGCCGTCGTCTCCGACGTCGCCACCCAGCTGGCCGGCTACGTCGCCGACCTCGACGCCGACCCGGCGCGCCTGGCCGAGGTGCTCGACCGCCGGGCGGCGCTGACCGCCCTGGTGCGCAAGTACGCCGACCCCGGCGAGGGGGTGGCCGGGGTGCTGGCCTGGGCCGAGGACGCGCGCGGCCGGCTGGCCGAGCTCGACGTCTCCGACGAGGCGCTCGAGGCCCTGGAGAGCGCGCGCGACGCCGCCCGGGCCGAGGTCGACGACCTCGCGGCCCGCATCTCGACCGGCCGGCGGGCCGCGGCCGACGGCTTCGCCGCGGAGGTCGGCCGGGAGCTGGCCGGGCTGGCGATGAAGAGCGCGCAGGTCTCCTTCTCCGTCGACACCGACCCGGCCGCACCGGGGCCGGAGGGCGTCGACGAGGTCGCGCTGCTGATGTCGGCCCACCCCGGCGCCCCGCCGCGCCCGGTGCACAAGGGCGCCTCCGGCGGTGAGCTCTCCCGGGTGATGCTCGCCATCGAGGTCGTCTTCGCCGGGGCCGACCCGGTGCCGGTCATGGTGTTCGACGAGGTGGACGCCGGGGTGGGCGGCCAGGCCGCGGGGGAGATCGGTCGCCGGCTGGCCCGGCTGGCCCGCCGGCACCAGGTCGTCGTCGTCACCCACCTCGCGCAGGTGGCCGCCTTCGCCGACACCCACCTGGTCGTCGACAAGGCCCCGGACACCGGGGCGGGCGTCACCGCCACCGACATCCGGGCCGTGGCCGGCGAGGACCGCGTGCGCGAGCTGGCCCGCATGCTCTCCGGCCTGGCCGACAGCGACACCGGGCAGGCGCACGCCCGCGAGCTGCTCGCCGTGGCCGCGGAGGCCCGCGCGGCGGCCTGACCGGGCGCGCCGTCCCCGGAACGGGGGACGACGCGTGGACGGGCGAGCGCCGGGGTAGGGGCCGGTCGTGTGCAACCGAGGAGAGCCCACCGCAGACCCCCGGCCGGCCGCCGGCGCGATCGAGGGCACCGCCCGGTGAGCTGCTTCTCCTCCGCGGACGAGTCGGCGCACTACGGCTTCAGCGTCTGCATGCTGCTGCAGCAGTACCGGGACGAGCTCGGCTGGGCGGGCCACGGGGTCGACGAGCTCGGCACCGGGGACGCCACCGCCATCGCCGACGTCGTCGCCGGCCTCCCGGAGCTGCGGGTGCGCAGCTGCGACATCAGCGCCCCCTCGGTGGAGACGGCCCGCGCCAACATCGCCGCGCGCGGGGTGGCCGACCGCTACACCGTCGAACTCGGCGACTTCTTCGACCGCGCGGACTCCGGGGACCGCCCGCGGGTGCGCACGGTCATCGCCAACCCGCCCTACATCCCCGCGCCGGACCGGGAGATCCTGATGCCGGAGCTGTGGGGCGGGGTGCACGGCAACGACCTGGTCCTGCAGCTGCTCAAGGCCGGGTACACCGACGTCCTCACCGCCGTCCCCAGCTACTCCGACCCCGTCGCCACGGTGACGACGGCCGGGGACCTCGGCTACCGGGTGGTCAACTTCCTCGCCATGGCGCTGGACTACGGCCCCTACAGCGCCGAGCCGAAGGTGCGCGAGCACGTCCGGCGGATGTGCGCCGAGGGGCGCGCCTGGGCCGGCGAGGACGGGTACATGGTCGCCGTCGCGCTGTTCACCACCGACCCCGACATCCCCGGCGACCGCGCCGCCCAGCTCCTGCGCGCCCTCCAGGTCGCCTGACCCGTCACCGGCGCTTGGCGTAGCCGGCCAGCCCGAACTGCAGCAGGGCCAGGCCGCGGTCGCCGCGGGCGCGCAGCTCCGCCGACAGGCGGGGGCCGGTGACGCCGGCGAGCACGCGGTCGCGGGCGAGGTCGAGCAGCGCGGCGTAGAGGCCGAGCACCGCGTGCGCCGCCAGCCACGGCGCGGGGTCGCCCGGCTCGGACTGCGTCTCCTCGGCGATCTGGCCGGCCAGCGCCGTGGTCAGCTCGCCGAGGATCTCCCGCTCGCGCAGCTGCAGCGTGTGGCTGCCGCGGATGACCCGCGCCATCCCGGCCACCCCGTCGGCGGCCTCCGGGGCGCCGAGCATGCTCATCGCGCGCACCACGAAGGTGCCGGCGGCGGCGGTCACGGACTCGCCCCGCGGCCGGGTGGCCACGGCGTGCAGCAGCGCGGCGCGGATGGGCGGGTCGGCGTCGAAGACCAGCCCCTCCTTGACCGGGAAGTGGTTGAACACCGTCTTCTCGACCACGCCGGCCCGCTGGGCGATCTCCACGACGCTCACCGCGTCGAAGCCGCGCTCGGCGAACAGCTCGGCGGCGGCGTCGACGATCCGGGCCCGGGTCTGCTGGCGCCGGCGCTCGCGGATCCCCGGGCCGCGCAGCCCGCGGCGGCTGCGCCGGCCGCGGCCGCCCTCCTCGCCGCCGTCGGACGCCGGGGCGGGCGGGGCCCCGGCCCCGGGCACGGGCGGCACCGCCGCGGCCGGCCCGTCCGCCGGGCGGGCCGCGGTCGTGGCCGGGTCGGTGGTGGGGAGGTCGGGGTCGGTCGGGGCGCGGTCGACGGCGACGTTGTCGCGCCGCAGCGCGCGGACCGCCGCGTCGACCGCCTCGGGCCGGACGTCGTCGGCATGCGTGCCGCCGACCCTGCCGCCGACCGCGGGCGCCCCTTCCGTCACGCGCGTAACGCTAGACACCGGGTGCGGGGGGTCCGGCAGGGGGAGCGCACGCCGGACGCCGGGCGTGTCGGCGGCCCCGTGGTGTCGCGCACTGTGAGTGATCACGCGGTGGCCGTCGCGCGTCGGGGGGCGGCGGTGCGAGGGCCCCGTGGGAGCATGGCCGAATGCGCCTCGGCTCCCTCCGTCGCGGCCGCGCACCCGAGTCCGCGCCCGGAGTGGCCGGCACCGTGCGCCTGGACCGCCGCACGAAGAACCTGACCAAGCGCCTGCGACCCGGCGACATCGCCGTCATCGACCACACCGACATCGACCGGGTGAGCGCCGACTCGCTCGTCGCGTGCCGGGTGGCCGCCGTCGTCAACGCCTCGGCCAGCATCTCCGGTCGCTACCCCAACCTGGGCCCGGAGATCCTCACCGCCGCGGGCATCCCCCTGGTCGACAACGCCGGCAAGGAGGTGCTCTCCGCGGTCAAGGAGGGCACCCGGGTCCGGCTGGACGGCGACACGCTGCTGCTCGAGGACGGCACCGTCCTGGCCAAGGGCACCCAGCAGACGCCGGAGACCATCGCCGAGGCCATGGCCGAGGCCCGGGCCGGGCTGTCCACCCAGTTGGAGGCCTTCGCCACCAACACGATGGAGTACATGAAGCGCGAGCGCGCGCTGCTGCTCGACGGGGTCGGCGTGCCCGACGTCGAGACGAGGATCGAGGGCCGGCACGTCCTCGTCGTCGTCCGCGGGTACGACTACAAGGAGGACCTGCAGGCCCTGCGCTCCTACATCCGCGACTACCGGCCGGTGCTCATCGGCGTCGACGGCGGCGCCGACGCGCTCAAGGAGGCCGGCTACCAGCCGGACATGATCATCGGGGACATGGACTCGGTGAGCGACGACGTGCTGCGCTCGGGCGCGGAGGTCGTGGTGCACGCCTACGCCGACGGCCGGGCCCCCGGCCTGGCCCGGGTGCAGGACCTCGGGGTCGAGGCCATCACCTTCCCTGCCGCGGCCACCAGCGAGGACATCGCGATGCTGCTGGCCGACGAGAAGGGCGCCAAGCTCATCGTCGCCGTCGGCACCCACGCCACCCTGGTGGAGTTCCTCGACAAGGGCCGCGGGGGCATGGCCTCGACCTTCCTCACCCGGCTGCGCCTGGGCGGCAAGCTCGTCGACGCCAAGGGCGTCAGCCGGCTCTACCGCAGCCGCATCTCGACCACCGCCCTCGTCGTCCTGGTGCTGGCCGCGTTCGTGGCGATCGGCTCGACGCTCGCGGTCTCGGCGGCCGGCCGGGTCTACCTCGACCTGCTGCTCGACCAATGGAACAGCTTCGTGTTCTGGCTGGAGAACCTCTTCTCGTGATCGACTTCCGCTACCACCTGGTCTCGCTGATCGCGGTCTTCCTGGCCGTCGCCCTGGGCATCGTGATCGGCACGACCCAGCTCAACCAGCCGATCCTCGAGGACATCCGCAACCAGGTGAGCGCGCTGGAGCAGGACAAGCGCGAGCTGGAGAACACCACGCGGGAGCTGCAGGCCGAGCTGGACGGCGCCGGCTCCTTCGCCGAGGCGGTCGCCCCCGCCCTCGTCGAGGGCACCCTGGCCGGCGAGGGCGTCGTGCTGCTCACCACCGGCGACGACGTGCCCACCGAGACGGTGGACGAGGTCACCGCGCTGCTGCAGGAGGCCGGCGCGGAGGTCACCGGGCAGGTCACGCTGCAGCCGGAGTACAGCGACCCCGCGACGGCCTCGCAGCTGCAGAGCTACGTCACCGGCCCGGGCCTGCCCACCGGCGTGACGCTGCCGGAGACCGACGACACCGGGCAGCTGGTCGCCGCGCTGCTGGCCCAGACGCTGATGGTGCCGCCGTCCGAGGACCCGGCGCCGCCCGACGGCGCCGCCCCGGCCGACCCGTCGGCGCCCGACACCGCCGCCTTGTCCTCCGTGCTGGCCGGCCTCTCGGCGCTCGACGTGCTGACCCAGGACTCCGCATCGGTCACCCCGGCCGACTACGCCGTCCTGCTCACCGCCGGCGCGCCGGACGGCGACGACGCCGCGGACCGGACCGACGCCCTGGTCGACCTGGTGGCCGCGCTGGACGGTGCCGGCTCCGGCGCCGTCGTGGCCGGCGACGGCGCGACGGCCGGTGAGACCGGCGTCGTCGGCGTCATCCGCGCCGACCCCTCGCTGTCGGCGGCCGTCTCCACGGTCGACAACGTCGGATCGGCCACCGGCCGGGTCAGCACGGTCCTGGCGCTCGGCCAGGAGAGCGAGGGCACGTCCGGCAAGTACGGCACCGGCGAGGACACCCAGCCGGTGCCGCCGGTCCCGGCCGCCGCCCCGTGAGGCGGGACGGGCCGGCGCGCGGGAGGGCCGGGCTCGCGCTCGGCGCCGCGGTCGCGGCCCGGGCCGGGCTGGCGGCCGCCGCGGCGGTCACCGCCCGCCCGGCCGGCGCCCCGTGGCGGCGGACGAACTACGCGGGGCGACCGGTGACCCTGCTCGGCGGCCCGGCCCTCGCCGTCGCGGCCACCGCCGGCGCCGCCGCCGGCGCGCCCGCCGGGTGGCGGGGCGCGGCCCTGGTGGCCGGCTCGGTCTCCGGGCTGGTGGGGGGCTACGACGACCTGGCCGGCGCCCGGCCCGAGCAGGCCCGGGACAAGGGGCTGGCCGGGCACCTCGCGGCGCTGCGGGCCGGGCGGGTGTCGGCCGGCGCGGTCAAGGTGGCCGGCATCGGGGCCGCCGCGGCTGTCGCGGCGGCGCTCACCGGCCGCGGCCGCGGCTCCGGGGCGGCCCCCGACGCGCTGCTCACCACCGGCCTGGTCGCCGGCACCGCGAACCTGGTCAACCTGCTGGACCTGCGCCCCGGCCGGGCGGGCAAGGCCGGGGCGCTGCTGGCCGCGGCCACCCTGGGCGGTCCGGCCGGGCCGCTGGTCGCCGGCCCGCTGGGCGCGACCCTCGCCGTGCTGCCGGCCGACCTCGGCGAGCGGGTGATGCTGGGCGACAGCGGCGCCAACGCCCTGGGCGCCCTCCTCGGCCTGCGCCTGGCCGCCCTGCGCTCCCGCGGCCTGCGGGCCGGGCTGCTCGGGGGCGTCGTCGCGCTCACGCTGGCCAGCGAGCGGGTCAGCTTCACCCGCGTCATCGAGGCCACCCCCGGCCTGCGGGAACTGGACCGGCTCGGCCGCCGCCCGGCATGAGCCGCCGGCAGGCGCTGCAGGGGGTCGCCGGTGCCGCGGCGCTGATCGCCGTCCTCACGGTCCTGGCCCGGCTGGCCGGCTTCGGCCGGACGCTGGTGTTCACCAACGCCGTGGGCGCGGGCAGCACCGGGGACGCGTACGTCGCCGCCAACGCCGTGCCCAACATCGTCTTCGAGGTCGTCGCCGGCGGGGCGCTGGCCAGCCTGGTCGTGCCGATGCTCGCCGGCGGGATCGCCGCCGGGGACCGCGAGCAGGTCCGCCGCACCGCCTCGGCGCTGCTGGGCTGGGCCCTGCTGGTGCTCACCCCGCTGGCGGTGCTCGTCGCGGTGCTGGCCGGGCCCATCGCCCGGCTGCTGCTCGGGTCGGCCGACGACGCCCAGATCGACCTGGCCGCCCGCTTCCTCGTCGTCTTCGCCCCGCAGGTCGTGCTGTACGGCATCGGCATCGTGCTCACCGGCGTCCTGCAGGCCCACCGCCGCTTCGCGATGCCCGCGCTGGCCCCGCTGCTGTCCAGCCTGGTGGTCGCGGGGGCCTACCTCGCCTTCGCCGCCCTCGACGGCAGCCGCTCGGCGGCCGACCTCTCCACCCCCGCCGAGCTGGTCCTCTCGGTGGGGACGACGCTCGGCGTGGCCGCGCTGTCGCTGAGCCTGCTCGCGCCCACCCGGCGGCTCGGGCTGGGCCTGCGGCCGTCGCTGCGCTTCCCCGTGGGCGCCGCGCCGCGCGTGCGCCGGCTGGCCGTGGCCGGGGTGCTGACCCTGGCCGGGCAGCAGCTGCTCGCGGCGGTGGCGATCCGGCTGGCCAACACCGGCGCCCCCGACGGCACCCAGGTGGTCTACGTCGCGGGGCTGACGGTCTTCCTCGTGCCGTGGGCCGCGCTGGCGGTGCCCCTGGCCACCTCGGCCTACCCGGGGCTGTCCGAGCGCGCCGAGACCGGCGACGAGGCCGGCTTCCGGGCGGTGCTGGCGCCGGTCACGGTCCTGGTCGTGACCGCCTCCCTGGTGGCGGCCGCGGTGCTGGTGGCCGTCTCCGGCCCGATGGCGCGGGTCTTCCTGGCCGCCGGCCCGCCGGAGGCCGTGGCCGCCCTGCGCGACACCATCGTCGCCTTCGCGCCCGGGCTGGCCGGCTACGGGCTGGTGGCGGTGCTGACCCGTGCGCTCTACGCCCGCGGGCTGTGGCGGGCGCCGACCGCCTGCGTCGTGGGGGGCTGGCTGGTCGCCGTCGCCGCCGACGTGGTGCTCGCCGCGGTCCTGCCCCCCGCCGACCGGGCCACGGCCCTGGGCGCCGGGCACACCGTCGGGGTGAGCGTCGCCGGGGTGGCGCTGCTGGTCGTGGTGCTGCGGGTGACCGGTCCGGCCGGGCTGGCCGGCGTGGTGCGGGTGGGCGGGCCCGCGCTGGTCGCCGCCGGCCTGGCCGGCGCCGCCGGGCTGGCGGTCGCCGGCGCGCTCGGCGCCGACCCGGTGCCGCGGGGGAGCCTGGTGTCGGTCGTCGGCGCCGGCGTGCTGGCCGCGGCGGCTGCCCTCACCGTCGCCGGTGCGGTCATGATGGGGACGGCCTGGCGGCCGCTGCGAGCGGCCGTGCGCGGGCTGTGACGGCGGGGGACGGCTGGACGACCGGGACGGGAGGAGGTGCACGGTGGCCGATGCGCTGCCCCTGCGGGGACGCCGCGTGGCCGAGGTGCTCGCCACGAGCACCGGCGGGGTGGGCACACACGTGCGCTCGGTGCTGCCCGCGCTGCGGGACGCCGGTGCCGATCCCCGGGTGTGCGGCCCGGCGGCCACCGAGGAGCTCTTCGGCTTCACCGCGACCGGGGCGGGGTTCGCTCCCGTGGAGATCGCCGCGGGGCTCTCCCCGGCCGCCGACGCGCGGGCGGTGGCGCGGCTGCGCCGGGCCACCGCGGACGCCGACCTGGTGCACGCCCACGGGCTGCGGGCCGGCCTGGTCGCCGCCGCGGCCCGCCGGCTGGGCGGCCCCCGGGCGCGGCCGCTGGTGCTGACCCTGCACAATGCGCTGCCCGAGCGCGGCGGCGCGGTGCGCCGGGTCCTGGCCCGCGCCGAGGGGGCCACCGTGCGCGCCGCCGACCTGGTGCTGGCGGCCTCCGCCGACCTGGCCGGCAACGCCCGCCGGCTCGGGGCCCGGGACGTCCGGGTCGCCCCGGTCTCGGCGCCGCCGCTGCCGCCGCCCGCCCGCGACCGCGCGGCCGTGCGCGCGGAGCTGGGCCTGGCCGACGGGCGCCCGCTGGTCGTCGCGGTGGGCCGGCTGCACCCGCAGAAGGGCTACGACGTGCTGCTCGACGCGGCCGCCCGGTGGGCCCGGGAGCCGGTCGTGCCCCTGGTCGCCGTCGCCGGCGACGGCCCGCTGCACGACGCGCTCGCCGCCCGGATCACCGAGCACCGGCTGCCGGTGCGGCTGCTGGGCCGCCGCGCCGACGTCGCCGACCTGCTGGCGGCCGCCGACCTGGCGGTGCTGCCGTCGGTCTGGGAGGCCCGCTCGCTGACCGCGCAGGAGGCCCTGCGCACCGGCACCCCGCTGGTGGCCACCCGCACCGGCGGGCTGCCCGAGCTCCTCGGGGACGCCGCCGAGCTGGTGCCGGTGGGGGACGCCGGCGCGCTGGCCGCCGCGGTGACCGGGCTGCTGGCCGACCCGGCGCGGGCCCACCGGCTGGCCGAGGCGGGGACCGCGCGGGCGCGCACCTGGCCCGACGAGGCGGCCACCGCCCGCCAGCTGGTCGCGGTCTACCGCGAGCTGCTCGGCCCGCCGCCCGGACCGGCCGGGGGCACGGCGCCGTGACCCGGGCCGCGGTGCGCCCGCCCGCCGTCCTGACGGCCGTCCTGGCGGCGCTCGTGACCGCCGTCCTCGCCGCGCTCGTCGTCCTGGCCGGCCCCGCCGCCGCGGCCCCGGCCGAGGACGACGCGGCGCCCGCCGGGCCCGGGGAGGGCCCGATCGCCGAGTCCGGCGAGGGGCAGACCGCCGGGTCCGGCGAGGGGCCGACCGCCGACACCGACGGTGCCAGCGCCGACCGGGTGGTGGTCGTCGGCGTGCCCGGCCTGGTGTGGGACGACCTCGACCCGCAGGCCACCCCCGAGCTGTGGGCGCTGGCCGAGGGGGCGCCGCTGAGCGCGGTGTCGGTGCGCGCGGCCCGCGCCACCAGCTGCCTGCTCGACGGGTGGGCCACGCTCGGCGCCGGCAACCGGGCCCGGTTCCCGGCGCCGGACGAGTCGATCCCCCCGGTGCCGCTGCCCACCGTGCCGCTGCCCGGCGCCGCGCCGGGCACGGGTGAGGACCCGGACGGGGACGGCGCGGACGGCGGCACGGACGGCGGCACGGACGGCGGCACGGACGGCGGCACGGACGGCGGCACCGCGCCGCCGGACCAGGCCCTCCCGGTGCCCCCGGCCACCCCGGCGCTGTCGCACTGCGGTCTGCAGGAGCGGCTGGCCGCCGCCGGGCTGGCCGACCCGCGGTCGGCGGTGGCCGCCGTCGCCGGGGACGCCGGTACCGCCCGGTTCGGCGCCGAGCCGGCCGCGCTCGGCGCCGCGGTCGGCTGCGCCACCGTCGTCGGCCGCGCGCCCGCCCTGGCCGCCGCCGCGCCCGGCGTCGACCTCGACCAGCGGGAGCGGCTGCCGGCCGACCCGGCCGGGCTGCTGACCGGCTGCCCCCTCACGCTGGTCTCCCTCGACGCGCTCGTCGATGCCGGGGAGCCCGACCTCGACGGCAGCGACACCGGCACCGACCCCCTCCCGCGGGCCGAGGCGCTGGCCGCGATCGACGACGCGGTCGGCCGGCTGGCCCGGGCGGCCGAGGCCGCGCCCGGCGAGACCCTGCTCCTGCTGCAGGGCATCTCCGAGGTCAACGACGGCCGCCCCCAGCTGCACGTCGGCATCGCCTCCGGCGCCGGCTTCGACGGCCAGCGGTGGCTGACCTCGGCCAGCACCGGGCGCGCGCCCTACACCCAGCTCATCGACGTCGCGCCCACCGTCCTGGACGCGCTGGGCCTGGACCGGCCCGCCTCGATGAACGGCCAGCCGCTGCGGGTCGACGGCGCGCGGCCGCCGCTGGCCGAGGCCGTCGCCGCGCTGGACCGGGCGAGCACCGCCGCCTCCGCGCACTACCGCAGCACCAGCACGTTCTTCTGGGCGGTCGTGCTGCTCGACGCCGCGGTCGTGGCCCTCGGGCTGCTGGCGGCCGGCGGTCGCCGCCGCGGCGCGGCCCCGCGCCCGGCGGGGGAGCGGCTGCGCGGGGCGGTGCGCCCGGTCGCGCTGGCGGCCGCGGCCCTCCCGGCGGGGACCTACCTGGCCGGGCTGCTGCCGTGGGAGCGCGCCGGGTCACCGCGCCTGGCCCACGCGGGGGCGGTGCTGCTGGCCACCGCGGTCGTGCTCGCGGTCGCCGCGCTCGGCCCGTGGCGCCGGCACCGGCTGGGCCCGCCGGTCGCCGTCCTCGCCGTCACCCTCGCCACCCTGGTCGGGGACGTCCTCACCGGCTCCACCCTCGAGCTCAACGGCCTGCTCGGGTACGACGCGATCGTGGCCGGGCGGTTCACCGGCTACGGCAACCTCACCTTCGGCCTGCTGTCGGTCAGCGCGCTGCTGCTCACCGCGGCCGCGGCGACGGCGGCCGGGCGGCGGGCCCCGCAGGCGCGGTCCCGGGCGGTGACCGCCGGCGTCGTCCTGGCCGCCGGCGCGCTCGCCGTCGTCGTCGTGGGGGCGCCGTCGCTGGGCCGCGACTTCGGCGGCGTCCTCGCCGTCCTGCCCGGCTTCGTGCTCCTGGCCATGCTGCTCACCGGCACGCGGGTCACGGTGACCCGGATGGCCGGGGTGCTGGGCCTGGCCGTGGCCGCCGTGGGCACCCTCGCCTGGTTGGACTGGCTGCGGCCGCCGGCCGAGCGCAGCCACCTCGGCCGCTTCGTCGACCAGCTGCTCACCGGCCAGGCGTGGACGGTGGTCAGCCGCAAGGCCGAGGCCAACCTCGGCATCCTGCTGGGCAGCCCCCTGGCGTGGGTGCTGCCCGTGGCGCTGGTCGCCGCCGTGTGGCTGGTCCGCCCCGGGGGCCTGCTGCCGGGGCCGCTGCGGGGGCCCGGGCTGCTGCGCGGCCGCACCGACCTGCTGCCGGCCCGTGACCTGGCCGTCCTGCGCGCCGGCCTGCTCGCCGGCGCCCTGAGCCTGACCCTCGGGGCGCTGGTCAACGACTCCGGCGTGGCCCTGCCCGCCACCGCGGCCACCCTCCTGGTGCCGCTGCTGGTCGAGCTCGCCGCGGCCCCGCGCGGCGGCGGGCCGGGCGCCGCGGGGGTGTCGGACGGCACCCCGCGTCCCGAGCCGGGGGAGGACCCCGACCGTGTTACGGTCGTCTCCCGTGGATCGACCGCATGGCAGGCCTGACACGTCCTACGCACCACCGGTAATCCTCCACAACTCCCAGCCGACGAAGTTCGTCTTCGTCACCGGCGGGGTTGTCTCCTCCCTCGGCAAGGGCCTGACCGCCAGCTCGCTGGGCGCGCTGCTGTCCAGCCGCGGGCTGCGGGTGACCATGCAGAAGCTGGACCCGTACCTCAACGTCGACCCCGGGACGATGAACCCGTTCCAGCACGGTGAGGTCTTCGTGACCGAGGACGGCGCCGAGACCGACCTCGACATCGGCCACTACGAGCGCTTCCTCGACACCGACCTCGACGGCCGGGCCAACGTGACCACCGGCCAGGTGTACTCCGACGTGATCGCCAAGGAGCGGCGCGGGGAGTACCTGGGCGACACCGTCCAGGTCATCCCGCACATCACGAACGAGATCAAGGCGCGGATCCTGGCCGGCGCCGACGTCCGGGACGGCGAGGACGGCCGCCGCGTCGACGTCGTCATCACCGAGATCGGCGGCACCGTCGGCGACATCGAGTCGCTGCCGTTCCTGGAGGCCGCCCGGCAGGTGCGGCACGAGATCGGCCGGGACAACTGCTTCTTCCTGCACATCTCGCTGGTGCCCTACATCGCGCCGTCGGGGGAGCTGAAGACCAAGCCGACCCAGCACTCGGTGGCGGCGCTGCGCAACATCGGCATCCAGCCCGACGCGCTGGTGTGCCGCGCCGACCGCGAGATCGGCACCGGCCTCAAGCGCAAGATCAGCCTGATGTGCGACGTCGACGCCGAGGGGGTCATCTCCTGCGCCGACGCGCCGTCGATCTACGACATCCCCAAGGTGCTGCACCGCGAGGGCCTGGACGCCTACGTCGTCCGGCGGCTGGGGCTGCCCTTCCGGGACGTCGACTGGACCGTCTGGGGCGACCTGCTCGACCGGGTGCACGCGCCCCGGCAGACCGTCACCATCGCGCTGGTCGGCAAGTACATCGACCTGCCCGACGCCTACCTGTCGGTCACCGAGGCCCTGCGCGCCGGCGGGTTCGCCCACCGCAGCCGGGTGGAGATCCGCTGGGTGCCCTCCGACGACTGCCAGACCCCCGAGGGGGCGCGCCAGGCCCTCGCCGGCGTCGACGGGGTGTGCATCCCCGGCGGGTTCGGGGTCCGCGGCATCGAGGGCAAGCTGGGCGCGATCACCCACGCCCGGGTCGACGGCATCCCGACCCTGGGGCTGTGCCTGGGCCTGCAGTGCATGGTCATCGAGGCCGCGCGCAACCTGGCCGGCCTGGCGAAGGCCAACTCCGCGGAGTTCGACCCCGACACCCCCGACCCGGTGATCGCCACGATGGCCAGCCAGGTGGAGGTCGTGGCCGGCCGCGGCGACATGGGCGGCACCATGCGGCTGGGCAGCTACCCGGCCAGCCTGCAGCGGGGCTCGGTGACGGCGGCGGCCTACGGCAGCACCGAGATCACCGAGCGGCACCGGCACCGCTACGAGGTCGCCAACGCCTACCGGGACCGGCTCGCCGAGGCGGGGCTGGTCTTCTCCGGCACCTCGCCCGACGGCACGCTCGTGGAGTTCGTCGAGTACCCGGCCGACGTGCACCCGTTCTTCGTCGGCACCCAGGCGCACCCGGAGCTCAAGAGCCGCCCGACCCGGCCGCACCCGCTGTTCGCCGCGTTCGTCAAGGCCGCCATCGACCGCTCGGAGTCCGCCCGGCTGCCGGTGCCGGTGGACGAGGGCGAGAAGGTGGGGATCTGACCGTGACCGACGGGCCCCGCGACGGTGCTCCCCGGGACGGTGCCGCCCCGCACGAGTACCGGGTCGTCGGCCGGGAGCAGGTGTACGCGGGCCGGGTCATCGAGCTGGTCCGCGACACCGTGGCCATGCCCGGGGGCGGGGACAGCGTCCGGGAGGTCGTCCACCACCCGGGCGCGGTCGCGGTCGTGGCCCTCGACGAGCAGGACCGCGTCGTCCTGCTCCGGCAGTACCGGCACCCGGTGGGCGGCTACCTGTGGGAGCTGCCGGCCGGGCTCCGTGACACCGACGGCGAGCCGCCGGTGCAGACCGCCCGGCGGGAGCTGGCCGAGGAGGTGCGGCTGGCCGCCGAGCGCTGGTCGCTGCTGACCACCACCTACAGCACGCCGGGCTTCTGCGACGAGCTCGTGCTGGTCTACCTGGCCGAAGGCCTCTCGGACACCGAGGTGCCGGAGGGGTTCACCGTCGAGCACGAGGAGCTGGACATGCAGGTGGAGCGGGTGCCGCTGGCCGAGGCCGTCCAGCGCGTGTTCGACGGGGACATCCGCAACGCCGCCGCGGTCATCGGCCTGCTCGCCGCCGCGCAGGTGCGGGCCACCGGCGCCCGGCTGCGCCCGGTCGACGCCGGCTGAGACCACCGCGCGGCACGCGGTCGGCCGGGGCTCAGCCGACGGTGACCGGCTCCGACGTCCCCACCTGCACCCAGCGCGCCGAGAGGCTGTCGGTGACCTCCTCCTCGAGCCAGAAGACGTAGCGGGCGCCGGGGGCCAGGCCGGCGACCGTCGCCGCGACCACCGCGCACCCGTCGGGCTGGGCGACGACCACCTGCGGCGGCGCGGCCTGGCGGCCGGGCCGCAGCGACTGCTCCACCGCCTGCACGCGGTAGCCCCGCACCTCGGGGGCGGAGTCCGCGCGCCAGGACAGCCGGACCGCGCCGGGCCCGGCCGGCTCGACCGCGGGCACGATGCGCGTGGGCGTGCCGTGCGCGCTGCACGGGTCGTCCGGGCGCGGCTCGAGCTCGGGGACGACGCCCACCGGGACCAGCGGCTGCGGGACCTCCACCCGCAGGCCGCCCACCGGCGCGGGCCCGGTGGCGACCACCGGCGGCTCGACCGGGACGGGGCGGGCCACGACCGCCTCGGGGGCGGGGAGCGCGACGGCGCGCGGCGCGGTGACCGGCGCGGGTGCGGCGGTCGCCGTGAGCGCGGCGGCCAGGTCGCCGGCCGGTGCGCTGAACGCCAGCAACCCGAGGGCGAGGGCGGCCGCAGCGCCGAGCGCCATCCTCGCGGCCCCGCTGCGCCGCGGGGGCCGCCGCCGGGTCCGCGCCCCGGTCCGCGCGCCGCGCTGCCGGGCCGCGGCTCCCGGTGCCGGTCGGAGTGCCCGTCGCCGTCCCCGTGCCGCCGCCACGGCAGCTTCTTCGGCAGCGGGGCGGCCGGCCTCAACGCGAAGCCGGCAGCTCCCGCCGCGGGTCGAGCGCCAGCCCCAGGCGGTCGAGCTCCAGGGCGGCGAGGGCCCGCTCGGCGGCGGAGTCCCCGGCCCGCCAGGCCGCCACCGTGCCCGGCGGGAGGGCGGCCAGCCGGTCCAGCGGCGCCGTGGCCACGGCCCGGACGGCGAGCACGGCCGGGTCGGCGGCGGCCAGGCGGGTGGCCGCGCCGGCCGCCCGCACCCAGCCCAGCCGCCACGGCAGCCAGCGGAGCAGGTAGACGACGACCGGCAGGACGACGAGGGCGCCGGCGAGGACGGCGGCCAGGGTCGCCACCGTGTCGGAGACCCCGGTGCCCGCCCCGCTGACCGAGGCGCCGGCCCGCCCGAGGCCCTCCAGCGGCGCGGCCAGGTCGTCGCCCACCACCGGGACGTCCCCGGCCGCCTCGGCGGCGCGCGCCATGCTGCCGGCGACCGAGCCGCCCAGCTCGGCCACGGCGTCGCCGGGCCCGGCGAGCACGAGCACGGCGCGGTGCGCGGCGCGGGCGGCCAGCACCCAGGCCGCGGTCCAGGCCAGCAGGCCGAGGTCGGCGGCCGCCTGGCGGGCGCGCAGGCCCGATCGGGGCGCGTAGAGGGGCATGCGGGACCTCCGGGGAGCGGCGGGCGGCCGGGGACCCCTACCCGGCGGGCCGCCGGGGGCACCCCTACCCGGCGGGCCGCCGGGTGCACCCCTCCGGGTGGCCGGCGGCCCGCCCTGGTCCGGTCCGGCGGCCCCGGCCCCTAGACTCCGCCGAGGCAGGCCCCGACCGGGCCGCCCACAGCGTGGTGGGTGCCGCCCCGTCACCCTCGGGGTCCGACTCCCGCCCCTACCGAGGAGAGCGCATGAGGGTCGGGGTCCCCCGAGAGGTCAAGAACCGCGAGTACCGGGTCGCGCTCACCCCCGCCGGGGTGACCGAGCTGGTCCGTGCCGGGCACACCGTGCTGGTCGAGCGCGGGGCGGGGGAGGGCTCGTCGATCCCCGACGCAGACTACACCGCCGCCGGCGCGACCATCCTGGACTCGGCCGACGACGTCTGGGCCGACGCGGACCTGCTGCTCAAGGTCAAGGAGCCGATCGAGGAGGAGCACGGCCGCCTGCGCGCCGGGCAGACGCTGTTCACCTACCTCCACCTGGCCGCGTCCAAGGCCTGCACCGACGCGCTGGTCGCCTCCGGCACCACCGCCATCGCCTACGAGACGGTGCAGACCGCCGGCGGTGCGCTGCCGCTGCTGGCACCGATGTCCGAGGTGGCCGGCCGGATGGCCCCGCAGGTGGGGGCGCACACCCTCGAGCGGGCCCACGGCGGCCGCGGGGTCCTCCTCGGCGGGGTGTCGGGGGTCTACGCCGCCAAGGTGGTCGTCATCGGGGCCGGCGTCTCCGGGATGAACGCCGCCGCGATCGCCCTGGGCATGCAGGCCGAGGTCGTGGTCATGGACAAGGACATCGACAAGCTGCGCGCCGCCGACCGCATCTACCAGGGGCACATGCAGACCGTCGCCTCCAACGCCTACGAGGTCGAGCGCGCGGTCCTCGACGCCGACCTGGTCATCGGCGCGGTGCTGGTGCCCGGTGCCAAGGCCCCGACCCTCGTGAGCAACGAGCTGGTCAGCCGGATGAAGCCGGGCTCGGTGCTGGTCGACATCGCCGTCGACCAGGGCGGGTGCTTCGAGGACACCCGGCCGACCACGCACGACGACCCGACCTTCCGGGTGCACGACTCGGTCTTCTACTGCGTGGCCAACATGCCCGGCGCGGTCCCCAACACCTCGACCCACGCGCTGACCAACGTGACGCTGCCCTACGTCATGGCCCTGGCCAACGAGGGCACCGCTGCCGCGGTGCAGGCCGACCCGGCGCTGGCGCGCGGCGTCAACGTGGTCTCCGGGCAGGTCGTGCTCGCCGAGGTCGCCGAGGCCCACGGCATGGCCGCCGCCCCGCTGGAGGAGGTGCTGACCTGACGACCGCCCCCACCACCGCCGGGGACGTCGCCCGCGTCGTCACCGGCTACCTCGACCACCTCGCCGTCGAGCGCGGCCTGGCGGCCAACACGATCGCCTCCTACCGCCGCGACCTGCGCCGCTACACCGAGTTCCTCGGGGCGGCCGGCGTCCGCGGGCTGGGAGAGGTCGCCGAGGCCGACGTGGCGGCGTTCCTGGCCGCCCTGCGCCAGGGCGACGACGGGCACCCTCCGCTGTCCGCGACGTCCGCGGCGCGCGCGGTGGTCGCCGTCCGCGGGCTGCACCGCTTCGCGCTGCTCGACGGGCTGGTGACCAGCGACGTCGCGCACGAGGTGCGCCCGCCGGCGCCGGCCCGCCGGCTGCCCAAGGCGATCCCGGTGGAGTCGGTGGTCGCGCTCATCGAGGCCGCCGGGTCGGTGGAGGGGCCGCGCGGGCTGCGCGACCGGGCGCTGCTCGAGCTGCTCTACGGCACCGGGGCGCGGATCTCCGAGGCGGTCGGGCTGGCCGTGGACGACCTCGACCGCGGGCAGGCCGTGGTGCGGCTGGCCGGCAAGGGCGGCAAGCAGCGGGTGGTGCCGGTCGGCTCCTACGCGCTGCGCGCCGTGGAGGACTACCTCGTGCGGGCCCGCCCGGCCCTGGCGGCGGCCGGCCGGGCCGGCGTGCGCGGCGGGGCCCTGTTCCTCAACGCGCGCGGCGGCCCGCTGTCCCGGCAGAGCGCCTGGGCGATCCTCCGGACGGCGGCCGAGCGGGCCGGCGGCGCCGACGGCGACCTGGCCCGGCACGTCTCCCCGCACACGCTGCGGCACTCCTTCGCCACGCACCTGCTCGACGGGGGCGCCGACGTCCGGGTCGTGCAGGAGCTGCTCGGGCACGCCTCGGTGACGACGACCCAGGTCTACACGCTGGTCACCGTCGACCGGCTCCGGGAGGTCTGGGCGACCAGCCACCCGCGCGCGGTGAGCTGACAGACCGCCCGGCGCGCAGACGGCAGGTGTTGCCGTCATCCCAGCCGGTCCCGCGCCTCTGTGTCAGCAACCGTCGCCAAGTCGACACGGCGCGCGGCGTGCCTCCTCGGTGAACGCTGTCCGTCTCCCTAGCGTCGGGGGCACCCGGCGGGCGGAACGGCCGCCCGCGACCGGCGGTGACCGGCCGGGACGGGCACGAGGTGGAGGCAACAGACCGATGGCGATGCGAGGGGACGCGGCCGGCCCGGCCGTTCCGTTCCCGACCGACACCGGACCCGAGATGGGCGCCGCCGCCTCGCGCGGGCTGGACCCGGCCCGCGCGCGGGTGCGCCCGCTGCCCGAGCCGCGGCCGCTCACCCAGCACGGCCCCGCCCGGGTCATCGCCCTGTGCAACCAGAAGGGCGGCGTCGGCAAGACGACGTCCACCATCAACCTGGGTGCCTCCCTGGTGGAGTACGGCCGCAAGGTGCTGCTGGTCGACCTCGACCCGCAGGGCGCGCTGTCGGTGGGCCTGGGCGTCCCGGCGCAGAACCTGGACCGCACCATCTACAACGCGCTGATGGAGCGGCGGACCTCGCTGAAGGACGTGCTGGTGCACACCGACGTCCCGGGTCTGGACCTCATCCCCAGCAACATCGACCTGTCCGCCGCCGAGGTGCAGCTGGTCAGCGAGGTCGCCCGCGAGCAGACCCTGCTGCGGGTGCTGGCCGACGTGCGGGCGGACTACGACTACGTCCTCATCGACTGCCAGCCCTCGCTCGGGCTGCTGACGGTCAACGCGCTCACCGCCGCGCAGGGCGTGATCATCCCGCTGGAGTGCGAGTTCTTCTCGCTGCGCGGGGTGGCGCTGCTGGTCGACACCATCGAGAAGGTCAAGGAGCGGCTCAACCCCGACCTGGAGATCTCCGGGATCCTGGCCACGATGTACGACACGCGCACCGTGCACTGCCGCGAGGTGTTCAGCCGGGTGGTCGAGGCCTTCGGCGACACGGTGTTCCGGACCGTCATCCAGCGCACCGTGCGCTTCCCGGAGACGACGGTCGCCGGGCAGCCGATCACCACGTGGGCGCCCACGTCGTCGGGCGCGTCGGCCTACCGCGACCTCGCCAAGGAGGTGCTGGCGCTGTGACGCGGCGTCCCGTGCTCCCCGGCGCGGCGGAGCTGTTCCGCCGCACGGACGCGCCCGAGACCCCCGAGGTCACCGAGCTGCCGAGCATCAGCGCCACGGTGAGCTCCCCGGCGTTGCGGGGGGGCGGCCCCCGGCGCGGCGAACCGGCCGCCCCGGCCGGCGGCGAGCCCACCTCGCTCACCCTGGTCCCCGGCGGCGCGCAGGACGACCCGCTGGCCGCCTACCGCACCCCGGCTCCGGTGCCCGCGCCGCCGGGGCGCCCGACCCGCGGCCGCGCGCAGCGCACGGAGCGCACCCGGCACGACGAGAAGATCACCGTCTACCTCTCGGCCGAGGAGCTGCTGGCGCTGGAGAGCGCCCGGCTGTCGCTGCGCGCCGAGCACGGCGTGGCGGCCGACCGGGGGCGGATCGTGCGCGAGGCGATCGCGGTGCTGCTGGCCGACCTCGCCGACTCCGGCGCCGACTCGGTGCTCGTGCGGCGGCTCACGGGCCGGTGAGCCCCGGGCTACGGTCGGTGGTGTGAGCGCAGACCGGGCGGCCGAGGCGGCACCCCGCTTCACCGTCCGGCTCACCAACTTCGAGGGCCCGTTCGACCTGCTGCTGCAGCTGATCGGGCGGCACAAGCTCGACGTCACCGAGATCGCGCTGTCGCGGGTCACCGACGAGTTCATCGCCCACCTGCGGGCGCTCGGCGACGAGCTCGACCTCGACCAGGCCAGCGAGTTCCTCGTCGTCGCGGCCACCCTGCTCGACCTCAAGGCGGCCCGCCTGCTGCCGGCCGCCGACGTGGAGGACGACGAGGACCTCGAGCTGCTCGAGGCCCGCGACCTGCTCTTCGCCCGGCTGCTGCAGTACCGGGCCTACAAGCAGGCGGCGGGGTTCCTCCGCGAGCGGGAGGCCGTCGCCGTCCGCCGCTACGCCCGGGACGTCGCGCTCGAGCCGCGGTTCGCCGGCCTGGTGCCCGAGGTGCTGCTGGGGGTGACCCCGCAGCGGCTGGCCGAGCTGGCCGCCCGCGCGCTCACCCCGCGCTCCCCGGCCACGGTCAGCACCGCGCACCTGCACGCCCCGCCGGTCAGCGTCCCGGAGCAGCTGCTCCTGGTGCGCAACCGGCTCATGGCCGCGGGGACGGCGAGCTTCCGCGCGCTCACCGCCGACTGCACCCGCACCCTCGAGGTGGTGGCCCGGTTCCTCGCCCTGCTGGAGCTGTACCGCCAGCAGCGGGTGGTGTTCGAGCAGCTGACCCCCCTCGGCGAGCTGCACGTGCGGTGGACCGGCGGCGAGGAGCCGGACGCCGTCCCTCTCGATGCCGTGCCCCCGGGTGCTGAGGCTCCCGCTTCCACGGAGGAGGTCCCGTGAGCGGGGACGAGCGCCCGCCCGTCTCCTGGGAGGCCCTCGCCGCGGAGCTGGCCGCCACCCGGGAGGAGGCCGAGGACCGCGGCGCCGACCCGGCGACGTGGGACGCCGTGGCCGCCGAGCTGGCCGCCCGCGTCGCCGAGCGGCCGTCCGCGCGGCCCGGGACGCCGGCCGACCCGGTCGCCGAGCCGCCCCCGCTGGCGCCGCCGTCCGCGACCCCGGCCGCGGCACCCGGACCGGCGCCGGAGCCCGAGCCCGAGGCCGAGCCGGAGCCGGAGCCGGAGCCGGAGCCGGCGGCGCTGCTCGGCGGTCTGGAGGCGCTGCTGTTCGTCGTCGACGGCCCCGCGGAGGAGACCGCGCTCGCGGACGCGCTGCGCTGCTCGGTGCCACGGGTCCGCGCGGCCCTGGCCGAGCTGGCCGCCGGCTACGACGCCCGCGGCGCGGGGATCACGCTGCGCCGGGTGGGCGGGGGCTGGCGGCTCTACACCCGGGAGGAGCACGCCGAGGTGGTCGAGCGCCACCTCGTCGGCGGGCAGCGCAGCCGGCTGACGCAGGCGGCGCTGGAGACCCTCGCCGTCATCGCCTACCGGCAGCCGGTGACCCGGGCGCGGGTGGCGGCGATCCGCGGTGTCGGGGTGGACGGGGTCATGCGCACCCTGCTCGCCCGCGGCCTGGTGCAGGAGGTCGGCAGCGACCCGGACAGCGGCGGCGGCCTGTACGCGACCACGCCCCTGTTCCTCGAGCGGCTGGGGCTGACCGGCCTGGACGAGCTGCCCGAGCTCGGCCCGCTGCTGCCCGATCCCGCGGTGCTGGCCGACGAGCACCCCGACGTCTGAGCGCCGCCGGCTGCGCACCGGTCCGCCCGGCGGCAGGCATCCCGGGTGACCCGTGCCGTGCCGTGCCCGGGCGAGCAGGGAACCGGACGGGCGGTAGACCGGGCGGCGGGGGAACCGGACGCCGCCGACGCGGGGAGCGGGCGTCGCGGCGGGGAGCGGGCGTCGCGAGGGAACAGCGGGAGGCGCGCAGCGCGCCGCCGCGCGGGTGGGAGACTGGTCGGCGATGGACACCGCCCCGCAGGACGACAGCACCCCCACCGACGCCGGGTGGCCCGACGGCGTGGAGCTGGCCCCGCCGCACCCGGCCGACCGCGCCGCCGAGCCCGAGGGAGAGCCGCAGGGCGAGCGGCTGCAGAAGGTCCTGGCCCGCGCCGGCGTGGGTTCCCGCCGGGTCTGCGAGGACATGATCGAGGCCGGGCGGATCGCGGTGAACGGCCGCAAGGTCACCGTGCAGGGCATGCGGGTCGACCCGCGGCGGGACCGCATCTCCGTCGACGGCGCCCGGCTCGAGCTCCGGGACGACCGGGTCACCTACGCCCTGAACAAGCCCGCCGGCGTCCTCACCGCGATGAGCGACGACCGGGCCCGCCCGACCGTGGGGGACATGGTCGGCGACCTCGCGCCCGGCCTGGTCCACGTCGGCCGGCTCGACCAGGACACCGAGGGGCTGCTGCTGGTCACCAACGACGGGGAGCTGGCCCACCGGCTCGCCCACCCCTCGTACGAGGTGCGCAAGACCTACCTGGCGCAGGTCTCCGGGTCGGTGCCCCGGGACCTCGGCCGCCGGCTGCGGGCGGGGGTGGAGCTGGAGGACGGCCCGGTGCGGGTCGACTCGTTCGCGGTCGTCGACACCCACGCCGGCCAGTCCGTGGTCGAGGTGGTGCTGCACGAGGGGCGCAAGCACATCGTCCGGCGGCTGCTCGCGCACGTCGGGCTGCCGGTCTCCCGGCTCACCCGCACCGCGGTCGGCCCGGTGCAGCTGCAGCGGATGCGCTCCGGTTCGATCCGGCGGCTCTCGCGCGCCGAGGTCGGCGCGCTGCAGGAGCTCGTCGGCCTGTAGCGGCCCGCCCGGCGGCCCCGCCGTCTCCCGCGCCACCCGGGCGCCCACCGCTCAGCGGCTGACGGCCGGCCTCGGCAGGCGAGCCGGGGCCGGCGCGCCGTCCCCGAGCCAGCGGGCCGGGTCGGCCACCACCCCGGCGAGGACGCGCAGCGCCGCCCCGGTCGCCCCGGCGGCGGGCGCGGCGACGGCGGCCTCGACCCGCGGCCGGCGCCAGCGGGCCGACAGGACGCGCCGGGCCAGGTGCTCCTCGACCCGCGGGGCGAGCAGCCCGCCGAGCTCGCCGAGCTGGCCGCCCAGCACGACCACCGGGACGTCGAGCACGTTGAGCACGCCGGCCAGCGCGACGCCCAGCGCCCACGCGGCCCGCTCCAGCGCCGCCCCCGCCAAGGCATCGCCGGCCGCGGCGCGGTCGGCCAGCTCCCGCGGACCGGCGCTCCGCGGCAGCCCGGCCGCGGCCATGAGGGCGTGCCGGCCGGCGTACTGCTCCAGGCAGCCGGTGGAGCCGCACCGGCAGGCCGGCCCGTCGGGGTCGACGCACACGTGCCCGACCTCCCCGGCCCAGCCCGCGCTGCCGGTCAGGGCCGCGCCGCCCAGGACGACCGCCCCGCCCACCCCGATCTGGCCGGAGAGGTAGAGCAGGTCCCGGTACCCCCCGGGCCGGCCCGGGGCGGCCTCGGCAACGGTGCGCGCGGCGAGGTCGGCCTCGTTGCCCGGGACCGGGACCAGTTCCGGCGGCAGCAGCCCGGCGAGGGTGTCGGCCGGCCGGACGGCGGACCAGCCGAGGTTCGGCGCCCGCAGCAGCACCCCGGTGCCGGGGTCGACGATGCCGGGCAGGGCCAGGCCGGCGCCCACCACGCGCACCCCGCCCGGCAGCGCGGCCAGGACCTCGCCGGCCAGCCCGGCCAGCCGGGTCAGCGTCGGGCCCGGCGCGCTGCCGACCAGGTCCCCCTCCACGACGCGCTCCGCGCGCACCCGGCCGCGCAGGTCGAGCACCCGGGCGGTCAGCAGCCCGGCGTCCACCTGCAGGCCGAGCGCGGCGACGCGGGCGCCGGGCGCCAGCGGGGTGGCCGGGCGCCCGCGGCGGGCCGGGGCCGGGCGCGCCACCTCGTCGAGCAGGCCGCCGGCGACCAGCTCGTCGACCAGCCGGGAGGCCGTGGCGCGCGTGGTGCCGGTCGCCGCCGCCACGTCGGCCCGGGACGGGGGGCCGTCCCAGCCGCAGACCGTGCGCAGGACGCGCGCCAGGTTCGCCGGGCGCACCGACGGCGAGCGGGCGGCCCCCTCGGGATCGGGCACGCCGCGAGGCTAGCTGTGACGCCGATTATGTTCCACACTGATACAAAGTCCGGCCCCCCATCGGGTCGACCCGCAGCCCCCGGAGGAACGAGATGACGACGCCAGCGACGACGACTCCCCAGCCCACCGCCGACGACCGGTTCTCCTTCGGCCTGTGGACCGTCGGCTGGCCGGCCCGCGACCCGTTCGGCGATGCCACCCGCCCGGACCTCGACCCGGTCGAGTCGGTGCACGAGCTGGCCGAGCTCGGGGCGTGGGGCGTGACCTTCCACGACGACGACCTGGTCCCGTTCGGCAGCGACGACGCCGCCCGCGCCCGGCGGATCGAGGCGTTCAAGAAGGCGCTGGCCGACACCGGCCTGGTCGTGCCGATGGTGACCACCAACCTGTTCACCCACCCGGTGTTCAAGGAGGGGGCGCTGACCGCCAACGACCGGGGCGTCCGCCGGTTCGCGCTGCGCAAGGTCATGCGCAACATGGACCTCGCCGCGGAGCTCGGCGCGCAGACCTACGTGCTCTGGGGCGGCCGGGAGGGTGCCGAGGTCGACAGCGCCAAGGACCTCCGGGCCGCGCTGGACCGCTACCGCGAGGGCATCGACACCCTGGCGCAGTACTCGGAGGACCGCGGCTACGGCCTGCGCTTCGCCCTGGAACCCAAGCCCAACGAGCCGCGCGGCGACATCTTCCTGCCGACCATCGGGCACGCCATCGCCTTCATCGCCACCCTCGAGCACGCCGACCTGGTGGGCGTGAACCCCGAGGTCGGGCACGAGCAGATGGCCGGCCTCAACTACACGCACGGCATCGCCCAGGCGCTGTGGCAGGGCAAGCTGTTCCACCTGGACCTCAACGGCCAGAAGGGCCCGCGCTACGACCAGGACTTCGTCTTCGGCCACGGCGACCTGCTGTCGGCCTTCGCCACCGTCGACCTGCTGGAGAACGGGTTCCCCTCCGGCGGCCCGCGCTACGAGGGCCCACGGCACTTCGACTACAAGCCGCTGCGCACCGAGGACGTGACGGGCGTCTGGGAGTCCGCCGCGGCCAACATGCGCACCTACCTGCTGCTCAAGGAGCGGGCGGCCGCGTTCCGCGCCGACCCGGAGGTGCAGGAGGCGCTCGCCGACGCCGCGGTGCCCGAGCTCGCGCAGCCGACCCTCGGCGACGGCGAGACCCACGAGCAGCTGCTGGCCGACCGCTCGGCGTTCGAGGACTTCGACGCCGAGGCCGCCGGTGCCCGCCGCGGTGGCCAGGTGCGGCTGTCCCAGCTGGCCCTCGAGCACCTGCTCGGCGCCCGCTGATGTCCCTGGTCGCGGGGGTCGACACCTCGACCCAGGCCTGCAAGGTCGTGGTCCGGGACGCGGCGTCCGGAGCCCTCGTGCGCGAGGGCCGGGCACCGCACCCGGAGGGCACCGAGGTGGCCCCCGCGGCCTGGGCCGCGGCGCTGGAGCAGGCGGTGGCGCAGGCCGGCGGCCTCGACGACGTCGCCGCGGTCGCCGTCGGCGGGCAGCAGCACGGCATGGTCTGCCTCGACGAGGACGGCCGGGTCGTGCGCGACGCCCTGCTCTGGAACGACACCCGCTCCGCCGGGGCCGCCGCCGACCTCACCCGGGAGCTCGGCGGCCCGCAGGCCTGGGCCGACGCCGTCGGCCTGGTGCCGGTGGCGTCGTTCACCGTCACCAAGCTGCGCTGGCTGGCCGAGCACGAGCCGGGCAACGCCGCCCGCACCGCCGCGGTCTGCCTGCCGCACGACTGGCTGACCTGGGTGCTGGCGGGGGAGCCGGGCCTGGAGGCCCTCGTCACCGACCGCGGCGACGCCAGCGGCACCGGCTACTGGTCGGCGGCGACGGGGGAGTACCGCCCGGACCTGCTCCGGCGGGCGCTCGGCAGCACCCCGGTGGTGCCGCGGGTGCTCGGCCCGGCCGAGGTCGCCGGGACGTCCACCACCGGCGCCGTCCTGGGCCCCGGCACCGGCGACAACGCCGCCGCGGCGCTGGGGCTGGCGGCCGAGCCCGGCGACGTCGTCTGCTCGATCGGCACCTCCGGCGTCGTGTCGATCGTCTCGACGACACCGGCCGCCGACGCCAGCGGCGCCGTGGCCGGGTTCGCCGACGCCACCGGCAACTACCTGCCGCTGGTGGCCACGCTCAACGCCGCCCGGGTGCTCGACGCCACCGCGCGGCTGCTCGGGGTCGACCACGACGAGCTGTCCCGGTTGGCGCTGTCGGCCCCGGCCGGCGCCGGCGGCCTGGTCCTGGTGCCCTACCTCGAGGGCGAGCGGACACCGGACCGCCCCGGCTCGACCGGCGCCCTGCACGGGCTGACCCTCGCGACCTCCACCCCGGCGCACGTGGCCCGCGCCGCCGTCGAGGGGCTGCTGTGCGGCCTGGCCGACGGCCTCGACGCCGTCCGGGCCACCGGGGCGCAGGTGCACCGGGTGTTCCTGGTCGGCGGCGGCGCCCGCTCCGAGGCGGTCCGCCGGATCGCGCCCGCCGTCCTCGGCGTGCCGGTGCTCGTGCCGCCGCCGGGGGAGTACGTGGCCGACGGCGCCGCCCGTCAGGCCGCCTGGGTCCTCTCCGGCGCGCAGGCGCCGCCGGAGTGGCCGCGGCCGGGCACCGAGGTGCACGAGGCCGACCCGACCGCCGCCGTCCGCGAGCGCTACGCCGAGGTCCGCGACCTCACCGCCGGGCGGCCGGGCTGACCGGCGGCGCCCGGGGGCCGGTGGCGGGCGCTCCCTAGACTCGACCGAGGGGCACGCCGGACGCGTGCCCCTCGCCGATCGAGGGGAGTGCCGTGGCCGTCCGCGCCATCCGGGGTGCCACACAGGTGGACGCCGACGACCGGGAGGAGATCCTCGCGGCCACCCGCGAGCTCGTGAGCACGGTGATCGAGCGCAACGGCCTGACCTCCGAGGACCTGATCAGCATCCTGTTCACCGCCACCCCGGACCTCGTCTCGGAGTTCCCGGCGCTGGCGGCACGGGAGCTGGGGCTCGGGGACGTCCCGCTGATGTGCGCGACCGAGATCGACGTGCCGCACGCGCTGCCGCGGGTGCTGCGGCTGATGGCGCACGTGGAGACCCAGCGGCCGCGGGGCGAGGTGCAGCACGTGTACCTGCGGGGGGCCGTGGCGCTGCGGAGGGACATCGCACAGTGAGCGAGCGGAGCGAGCGGATGAGCACTGTGCGGGGTGATCGCACAGTGAGCGAGCGGGTGAGCACTGTGCGGGGTGATCGCACAGTGAGCGAGCGGAGCGAGCGGATGACCGCCCTGCGGGGTGAGGGTGCGGGGTGCGGCTTCCGGGGGCAGGTGACCCTCGACGGACCGTCGGGCACCGGCAAGTCCAGCGTGGCGCGGGCGGTGGCCACCCGGCTGGGCGCGGCCTACCTCGACACCGGGGCGATGTACCGGGCGGCGACCGTCGCCGTCCTCGACGCCGGCGTCGACCCGGAGGACGCCGCGGCCGTGGCCGCGGTGGTCGGCCGGGCCCGCATCGAGGTCGGGACGGCGGCCGACACCGAGCTGGTGCAGGTCGACGGCGTGGACGTCGCGGTGCGCATCCGCGGGGCCGAGGTGACCCGGGCGGTGTCGGCGGTGTCCGCGGTGCCCGCCGTCCGCCGGCAGCTGGTGGACCAGCAGCGGGCCCTGGTGGCCGAGGCGGACGCCGTGGTGGTCGAGGGCCGCGACATCGGCACCGTCGTCCTCCCCGACGCGACGCTGAAGGTCTACCTCACCGCCGCCCCCGAGGCCCGGGCCGAGCGGCGGGCCGGGCAGCTCGGCATCACCGACCCCGACGAGGTGCGGGCGCTGGCCGCCGACCTGCGCCGGCGCGACGAGTACGACAGCAGCCGCGCCGACAGCCCGCTGCGGCCGGCCGCCGACGCGGTGGTCGTCGACAGCACCGACCTCTCCCGCGAGGGCGTGGTCGACCGGGTGGTCGAGCTGGCCACCTCGGCGGTCGGGGTGCGGTCGTGAGCGTCGAGGGCAGCGGCGGGCCGTTGCCGGTGGTGGCGATCGTCGGCCGGCCCAACGTGGGCAAGTCGACCCTGGTCAACCGCTTCCTCGGCCGGCGGGCCGCGGTGGTGCAGGACGTGCCCGGGGTGACCCGCGACCGGATCGCCTACGAGGCGCTGTGGAACGGCAGGCGGTTCACCGTCGTCGACACCGGCGGCTGGGACCCCCGGGCCGCCGGGCTCGGCGCCTCGATCACCCGCCAGGCCGAGTACGCGATGCGCACCGCCGACGTCATCGTGCTCGTCGTCGACAGCTCGGTGGGCGCCACCGACACCGACCTGGCCGCCGCCCGCGTCCTGCGGCGCAGCGACCGGCCGGTGCTCGTGGTGGCGAACAAGGTGGACGACGAGCGCAGCGAGGCCAACGCTGCGGAGCTGTGGTCGCTGGGCCTGGGGGAGCCGCAGCCGGTCAGCGCCCTGCACGGCAGGGGCAGCGGCGACCTGCTCGACCTGGTGCTCGACGCGTTGCCCGAGGCGCCCCGCGAGCAGCCCGAGGAGGGCGGCCCGCGACGGGTGGCCCTGGTCGGGCGGCCGAACGTCGGCAAGTCCAGCCTGCTCAACCGGCTGGCCAAGGACGAGCGGTCGGTCGTCGACTCGGTCGCCGGCACCACGGTCGACCCGGTGGACTCCATCGTCACCCTCGGCGGCGAGGAGTGGCGGTTCGTCGACACCGCGGGGCTGCGGCGCAAGGTGAACACCGCCAGCGGCACCGAGTACTACGCCAGCCTGCGCACCGAGGCCGCCATCCAGGCCGCCGAGGTCGCCGTCGTCCTGCTCGCCGCCGACGAGGTGATCAGCGAGCAGGACCAGCGGGTCATCACGCAGGTGGTGGAGGCCGGCCGGGCGCTGGTGCTGGCGGTGAACAAGTGGGACACCCTCGACGAGGACCGGCACGCCCAGCTCGAGCGGGAGATCGAGCGCGACCTCGCCCGGGTGCGGTGGGCCTCCCGGGTGAACATCTCCGCCACCACCGGGCGCGGGGTGGGCAAGCTCGCCCAGCACCTGCGGGACGCGCTGGCCTCCTGGGAGACCCGCGTGCCGACCGCGGAGCTGAACACCTTCGTCCGGGCCCTGGTGCAGGAGACCCCGCCGCCGGCCCGGGGCGGCCGCGCGCCGAAGATCAAGTACGTCACGCAGGCCGACGTCCGCCCGCCGCGGTTCGTGGTCTTCTCCACCGGGTTCCTCGAGGCCGGGTACCGGCGCTTCCTGGAGCGCAAGCTGCGCGAGCGGTTCGGCTTCCACGGCACGCCGATCGACATCTCGGTCAAGGTCCGGGAGGGGCGGGGGACCGACAAGCGGGGCTGAGCGGCGCGGCGCCGACCGGCCCCAGCCGCCCGCGGAGCCGGGCGCAGCGGAGCGGGGGGCGTGCGGTAACCTCGACGGCGCAGCGATCGGGCGGTGCGAGCCGCCCGGCGCTCGGGCTGTAGCGCAGCTTGGTAGCGCACTTGACTGGGGGTCAAGGGGTCGCAGGTTCAAATCCTGTCAGCCCGACAGCGAAACCGCAGGTCAGAGGCGGGTCACCCGATGAGGGTGGCCCGCCTCCCGCATGAGTACAGCAACGCGTACAGCAAGGGGAAGCGCGGACAGCAGCGCTCACCAGCGAAGCGCCTGGTCGAGCCGGTCGGCCGCCTCCCGCTGCTGGGCCGGACCCACGTGGCTGTAGATGTCCGCCGTGATGACGTACGAGGAGTGCCCGAGGTGCTCCTGGACGACCTTGGTGTGCGTGCCGGCCGCCAGCAAGAAGCTGGTGACCGGACCGGGCGGGTAGGCGTGGTTGACGGCGTCGGCGACCGCCTCCCACGCGGCCAGCTCCAGCGCCACACGGTCGCTCTCGGATGGGTCGAGGGCATCGAGCCACCCGTCGAAGTCGCGCCGCAGCTACCGCAGCTCCCCCGGGGTGGTCGTGACCTCCTGACGCTGGCGGTGCTGTGGGACCCGCCGCGGTGAGGGCCACCGGTCCACCGGAGTGGAGGCGGGCGTGGCGAGGTGGGTGTTCGCCAACCACTCGGCCTCCGCGCCGCGCGCCGCGCCCGCGTGTGGGCGATGACCGACGACTCCGAAATGGGCTTCGCCGTAGGGGTCGCATGGTCGAGGGTGGCCGTCGTGCTGCGACCACTACGCGCGAGTGGCCTACCGGCGGTGCGCGACCTCGTCGTCGCGGCCGGCATGTTCACGGCCGAGGAGGCCGCCTTGCTCGACGACGAGCTCGGACCGCTCACCCGGAGACCGGGCGACGGCGACGGCGATGGCGATGGCCGGACCTGCCTGGTCGAGGAGGCCTGGTTGACGGTGCATCCCGCCGCGCTCGCCGGCCCGCCTGCGGCGCGGACGGTGACAGCGGTCGTGTGCTACCGGCCCGAAGAGGCCGCCGACCGCGTCTGGGACCTCACCATGATCGCGGTCCGTCCCGACGTGCAGGGTCGCGGTACCGGACGGATGCTGATGCGCCACGCCGAAGCCGACCTGTCCGCCCGCGGCGGGCGCTCGCTGGCCGTGCGCACCTCGGGCACCGCGCAGTACGCCGGCACCCGCGCCTTCTACGACCGGTGCGGCTACGAACGGGTCGGCCAGATCCCGAACTGGTGGACCGACGGTGACGACCTGGTCCTGTTCACCGAGCGGCTGACCGCACGGACGCGGTGAGCGGCCAATCGGCCGTCCTCACCGAGATCTCCACGGGTGCCCAGGCCGGCGACCGTCCGTGCCGGCAGCTTCGTCGGCCACTCCGCCCTTGTCGGCGAGCGGCATGGTCGCGCCGTGCGAGCCTGGGATTGCGGCGGGGTGCGTGGGCGTGATTGCGGTGGCGTGCGTGAGGTTGCGGCGGCGAGCGTGACTGCGGCGCCCGCCTGGGGTAGCCCCGTCCGCCGGCCCGGCCGTACTCCGTCAAGTGCGTGCGCGAAGCGGCATCCACTGCGCTGCGGGGCGAAGGGCTTCGCACAGCGGGTGTCGGCGGTTACCGTCGGCCGGGCCGGCGCTGCCGGCGGCGGCTCAGCCACGGCCCCTCGAACGCGCACCCTCGGAGTCGCGTCATGCCGGTCGAGGTCGTCGAGCTGTCCATCCGGGAGCCGGACGTCGCCCAAGCCGTGCTCACCGACCTCTACCGCTCGGAGCGTCCGCTCGCGTTCTCCGGCGTCCGCGGGTCGTTCACCTGCGAGCTCCGGTCGGCAACGGCCGGTCACCTGACCGCGGACCGGCTGAGGTTCACCGCGGGCATGCGCTGCGCGGTCGCCCCGCTGAGCGACCTGGTGGTGACCAGTCCGGTGAGCGGTGGGTGCCGGTACGTGGCGGGCCGGGAGCAGGTCACCACACGACCGGGTGTGGTGTTCCGGTGCCCGACCGGCGTGCCGTTCACGAACGAGTGGGACGACGTGGACGTGGGCATCGTGCGGCTGCCGCTGGCGGTGATCGAGCGGGTGGCCGAGGAGCGGCTGGGTGTCCCCGGGGCCGACGTCCGGTTCGACGGGATGAGCCCGGTGTCCGAGCCGATGCGCCGCACCTGTCTGGGGCTGATGCGGTTCGTGCACCAGCAGGTGGCCGATCCCGGCAGCGGGCTGGCCGAGCCGCTGGTCGCCGCGCAGCTGGCCGAGCTGGTGGCGGCGACCGCGCTGGCGGCGTTCCCGAACACCACGATGACGTCGGGCTACCTGCCCGGCGCCGGCGCGGTGGCGCCCGCGGTCGTACGGCGAGCGGTGGCGTTCGTCGACGCGCACGCCTCGCTGCCGATCAGCGTCACCGACGTCGCCCGCGCCGCCGGGGTCGGGCCGCGGGCGCTGCAGCTGGCCTTCGCCCGCCACCTCGGGCTCAGCCCGATGGGCTACGTGCGGCGGGTGCGGCTGGAAGGCGCACACCGGGAGCTGCAGGCCGCCGACCCCACCGCCGGGGACACGGTGGCGGCGATCGCGCGGCGCTGGGGGTTCGCCAAGCCCGACCGGTTCGCCGCCGCCTACCGCGCCGCCTACGGGGTGACCCCCGCCCACACCCTGCGCACCTGACGGTCCTGGGACTGACATCGCCCTGCGAGTTGACATCGCCTCACGAGCGGGAGGGGAGGGCGGCATGGGAACCGCCACACCGGGAGCACTACGGCGGCATGAGTACGCCACGTCTGACCCGGGCGAGGCGCGAGAGCTCATCGACAACCTCTTCGGCGGCCGGCTGCAGCTGAAGGCTTCCCCGGACACCAGGTGGGAGGCCAGCGTCAGGATGCTGGACGCGGGTGCATTCAGCATCAGCGATGTCATGGTGCCCGCCGACCTCACGTTCGACTTGGCCGGCCAGGACGATTTCCTCATCTCCGTAGCCGTCGCCGGTGCCATCGGGTACGACCTCGGGCACGACCTCGAGCGGTACGTGCCCGGGGACGTGTTCATCGCCAATCACCCCGACACCCGAGCCATCGCCGACAGTCATGAAGCTCGGACCCTCAGCGTCGCCCTCCCGCAGTCACTGCTCACGGACGTCGCCCGGGGCACTCCCGCCACGAACGAGCCGTGGCGGTTCACCGCCTCGCAGGCCACTCCCGGCGGAGCTGCTCGATGGCGGCAGGTCGCCCGCTTCGTCGACGACCTGGTCGCCGAGCGCGAGGCCGCGGCCTCGCCGCTGCTGCTCGGGCCGGCCGCACGGCTGCTGGCCGCGACCGCGCTGACGATCTTGCCGAACACCGCCGTTGCCGAACCCGCGGCTGCGGACCGCGCCGACGCCCACCCCGGCACGCTGCGCCGCGCGACCGCGTTCATCGACGCCAACGCGGACGCCGACATCTCCCTGGCCGACATCGCCCGCGCCGCCTACGTCACCCCCCCGCGCGGTGCAGCTGGCCTTCCGCCGGCACCGGAACACCACCCCGACCGCCTACCTCCGCCAGGTGCGGCTGGCCCAGGCGCACCGGGAGCTACGCGACGCCACCCCCGGCGACGGGGTCACCGTGACCGCCGTCGCCGCCCGCTGGGGCTTCACCCCCAGCCGGTTCACCGAGCGCTACCGCGCCGCCTACGGCGTGCTGCCAGCTCCACCCTGCGCACCTGAGCCGCCGCCTCGTCCGGCCCGCAGCCGGCGGCCCTCCAGTCCCCGGCGCAGCGCCTCCGCCCGCTGCTGGCATGCGGCGGCGTCGGTGACGAGCTCGACCGCGTAGCGCCAGGCCCGCTCGGCCGCAGCGGCGCGACGCGCCGCCATCTCGGACAGGTCGATCGGCGTCGCACGCTGCGCGTGCCCCCGACTGTCGGCCCTCGCGCCCACCGGTGCCCTCGCTGCCTGCTCGTGGGGCGCGCCGCGTGCGGAGGGCCACCGCCTGGGCTCAGCGGGGCGCTGCTCGTCCGAGAAACCGGCCGCACGCGGCGACCCGCGGTCAGCGAACTCCCCGGCCGCGGGCGGCGCCGACCGAGCAGGCACGCGGCTGCGCTTCGTGGGGGTGGCGGTTCGTCTGCCCGGGGAGCTGCCGGTCAGTGCGCAGCGGACTCGAGCGCGTCGGCCCGCGCCCACATCCGCAGCGCCAGGCGGCGTAGCGCGTCGGCCCGTGTGCGCGCCCATGCCGCCCGGTTCCGGTGCGGCTCGGGCTCATCGGTGGTGCCGGCGGCCGCGTCCGCGGCGTCCGCGACGGCGTCGTAGCTCAACGCCGCGGCTGCGGCCGTCGCGGCGGCCGCCCGGATCGCTTCAGCGGACTGGCGAACGGCCGCGGCCCGCCTACAGCTGAGCGGCGACCGCTCGGGTGCTGCCGTCACGGGGTGAGCGTGCGCAGCCCGTCACGGGCCCGCTACACCTGCGGGCGAACGGTCCACCCCGCGGACTCGCCCGGGAACGAAGCACGCCGCCAGAGGGCCGCCGACATCGGACGAGGCTGCGCCACAGCACTCGGTGCCCGGGACTCGGTGGGGTGGACGACCACGGCGACCTGCGGCCCGGTCAGATGCGGTCGAGGATGGTCAGCACGTCCCGATTGCCCGCGACCACCATCGGGGCCGGGTCGCGGAGCCTGGCGTTGAGCGCCTGGCTGAGCCGGGACAGCCGGTCGAACGCGTCCTCGGCGGAGCCGCCGGTGCGGGCGATCAGCACTCCTTTCGCCTGGTCGATGACCGCCCGGGAGGTCAGCGCCCGCTCCAGGTTGGCCGCCAGCTGTCCGAGCGCGGCCCGCTCGGCGACCTCACGCAGGATGGCGGCGACCGCCGCGGCGACCATCTCCCCCAGCCGGACGCTGCCGCCGGTGAACACGCCCGGGCGGTCGCTGTAGACGTTGAGGACCATCCACCGCTGGTCGGGCAGTTGCGCCGGCACGGCCAGCGGGCGTCGGTGGTGACGTCGGCGGTGACGTCGGCGGTGACGACGACGGCTCGCTGCTCCTAGGCGTCCTGGCAGGGGCCCTCCCCTGCGAGCATCTGATGGCCGTCGAAGACCTGCGCGACGGTGTCGTCGCTGGCCAGCAGCTGTGGTTCCATCGGCGGGCCGACGTTGATGCTCAGCGCGGTCGCGCCGGGCACTGCTCCGCGGACGACGGTGACGATCCGGTGCAGCAGCCGCTGTTCGTCACCGGCGTCCAGCGGCAGCAGGACCAGCTCGGCGAACGCCTGGGCCATCGCCATCCCCGCGCCGCCGGCGTCGCCGGCCGCCTCCGTGGCCACCGGCTCGGTGGTTGCCGCCTCACCGGCCAGGGGCAGCGCGGCCGGGCTGCCGGTGGCGGGCGCTTCGATGCCCAGCCAGCGCAGCACCGCCGGCCCCGGCGAGGTGGCCTCCGGCCAGCCGAACAGCCGGACCGGCCGGGCCCGCCCGTCCCGGCCGTGGAAGGTGACGTCGACCTGGACCTCGCCACGCTCGCCGGTGGCCAGCACCGACAGCGCCCGGCGCAGCGGGCCGCGGTCGGCCAGCTCGACCGAGGCCAGCAGCACCCGCCGGGCCAGCCGGGCTGCGGGCAGGCCGAGCAGCTGGGCCGCGGCGGGGTTGCCGTGCAGGATCTGCCCCTCGGCGTCGGTACGCAGCAGCGCCACCGGCAGCGTGTCGACCAGCTGGTGTTCCCGGCGCCGCCGGTCGGTGGCCAGCAGTTCAGCGATCGTCTCCTGCTGGGTGCGCAGCTCCTCCTCGGCTACCTGCAGCTCCTCGTAGGCGACCTCGAGCTCGCCCAGCGCCTCCAACAGCTGTTCCTCCGGCGCCGGCGGAGCGCCCCGGAGCCGCTCCAGCGCGGCGGCGATGACGGCGGAGTCCACCTGCGTCGGCGGTTCGGCCACGGTGCCCTCCCCGCGAGGCGGGATGTCAGCGCGGAGCCCGTGCGCCACCGAGCGTACGGCCGGCCGCGCCGGTGATGGCGCTGGACCCGACGGAGCTGACCTTCTGCGACTCCGCCGGGCTGCGGGCGCTGGCAGTGGCCCACCGTGCGGCCACCGAGGCGGGTGCGGTCATCGTCCTCGTCGGTGCGCGCCCGTCCTGCGGCGGCTGCTGCCGCTGGTCGACCTGGAGGACGTGCCGATCCCCCCTCCGCGCGCCCGGCATCCGTGCCGGCTGCTACCGGTGCCGGCCGTGTCGCCGCGGGAGCGGGAGGCCGACCAGATGCCCCCGGTCGAGCCTGAGCCACTCGCCGGACCGCCGGAGCCGGCCGGAGGCCGTCCGACCGGCTGAAGGCACCCGGGCGGCATGCCGTCGACGGTGGGCCTACCGGGGCACCGGGAGGCGGCGGACGGCGAGGACGGCGGCGCCGGCGTCGGCGGAGCCGGTCAGGACGGCGAGCTACGTCCGCCATCGGCGATGATCGGCCTCCCGGTGGACACGGCACCGCACGTGTTGCAGGGCGGCATCAGCGCAGGTCAGCTGTGCCTCCAGCAGGATCGCCTCCGCCCGGTCACGCACGGACCTGCTCCGCAGCCGGAGCACGATCGCCGTCTCCCGTGCGGTTCGGGGCCGGATCCGCTGCATGGCCTGTCCCTCCCCGTCTCGTGCCCGGGCTGGCTTGGTGCGCCACCTCAGCATCGCCCCCGGCGGTTGCCCCGGTTACCCCGTGCGCACTGGTGTCGCACCCTCGGTGACCCCGCGCCGAGACCGCGGACATCGTGCGGTCACGCCCCGCCGACAGGACCCGTCTCCGGAAGCCCTCCCGGAGCTGCGGGCTTCCGAGGTGCGGATCAGGCGCTCGGCGAGGTGCGGTCGGGATCGGCCCCCTGCTCGGTGGTGCGGGCGCGCGGCGGCCCGCCGTACCAGTCGAAGCAGAGCATCGTGGCGTCGTCGCGGAGCTTCCCGCCGGTCGCGGTCAGTACGGCGGCCCCGAGGGCGTGCACGACCTCCCGCGGGTGCAGGTCCGCGGTGTCGGCCAGCGCCGCGGCCACGTCGAGGGATGCCGCGTTGCGCTCGAGCATGCCGTCGGTGAGGAAGACGATCCGATCGTCGGGCTCGAGGGGGAAACGCTGCACGTCGAAGGCCTTGCGGGGCAGCACCCCGAACGGTGCCTCGACGCGCAGGGCGATCTCCTCCACGACCCCGCCGCGCAGGCGCAGCGGCAGGGTGTGCCCGGCGTTGACGATCTCGGCGGTGCCCGCGCGCAGGTCCACGCGTACGAGCTGACCGGTGACGAACTGCCCCGGAGGCGCGTTCTCGGCCAGGCAGTCGTTGGCGTAGCCGGCCTGCGCGGCGAGGTCGAGCCCCTTCCGGCGGCCGTTGCGCAGGCCGCCGACCAGCAGGGTGGCCAGCAGGGCTGCCGCGACGTGGTGCCCCACCGCGTCGGTGATCGACAGGTGCAGGAAGTCGCGGTCGAGGTTGTAGTCGAAGGTGTCCCCACCCACCGCGGCGGCCGGCTCCAGCCAGCCGGCGAGGGTGAACTGCCCGGCCTCGCAGGTGTACGCGCCCGGCAGCAGCCGGCGCTGGATCTCCGCCGCCAGGGAGAACGGAGTCGTGCGCATGCCCCACTCGAACACGTCGGTGTGCCGCCGGGCGGCGACCAGGACGTAGGCCAGCGCGTGCGCGGCGTCGCCGATGTCGGCGACCTCCCGGGCGGAGGGGAAGCGGGGCAGCGTCAGCTCCAGCAGCCCGATGGCGTCGCCGCGGTCGGTGACCGGAACGACGAGCCGGGCGCCGCCGGCGACCCGCCGCACATCGGTCTGCTGCGCGCGCAGGACGCGGTCGTACACGGTGCCCGGCAGCGGAAGCGTCTCGGCCTGCTCCGGCCCGCGGCTGCGGGCGCCGTCGACCCGGTCGGCCGACGTCAGCCGCACGACCGCGCGGCCGCTGAAGTCGACGAGGAGCAGGTGCACCTGGCGGGCGTCGACCATCTCCGCGAGCGCGGCCGCGACCGCCGGCACCGCGTCGACCGGCGCGGCCGCCTCGACCTCGTGCAGCAGTCCACCGACATCCAGCCGACCCCCGCCCCGTCCATCCACGCGCCGACCCTAGCCGGGCGACGACGGCCCACAGCGGCACTGCTCCAGCAGGCCGATCCGGCCAACCGCGCCGGTTGGCGCAGGTCACGGCCGGATACGGTCGGCGCCGCGGAACGAAGCAGACGAGACCGGCTCGTTCCACGCGGCAGCGCAACGGCCTCCCCGGCCGCGCCCCACTGCGCACAGGGCGGCCCATCCCTGTACCGAACGAGGCACATGAACGCGCACTGGCAGCAGCGGCCACCTCCCGACCTCGCCACCGGCGCGGCGTGGCTGGGCACGCCGCGCACCGCCGCCGAACTCACCGCGCTGCGCGCGGACCTGCACCACGCCCTGCGTGACGGGCCGCTGGCCACCGCCGCCGACGCCGTCACCGCCGCCGACGCTGACGCCGATGCGATCGACACCGCACTGCTGACCTTCGAGGAGCTGGCCTCCAACGGGCTGCGCCACGGCCGCCCGCCCGTACACGTCATGGTCACCGCCGCTGGCGCCGGCTGGCTGCTGGAGGTCAGCGACGCCGCCGCCGACCGGCCGCCCACCCCCGCGACCGGCCGGGACCCCGCCCGCGGTGGCCACGGGCTGCATCTGGTCGCGCGGCTCTGCGCCGCGCACGGGTGGTTTCCTCGCGACGGCCGCAAGTACGTCTGGGCGTACGTGGCACCTGCCGACGTCGCGTCAATGCCATCACCGCCGCCGGGTGGCCGCCCGCGCCGCTGAGTCGGCGGCGGTCGCCGCCGCGGTCAGCAGCACACGGCGCGCGAGCCCCCGACAGCGCCCCGGGCCGCCGAGGACGTCCGGGGCCGTGACCGTGATCGCGGGCGTACTGCCCTGAAGCCCTGACTGGCGCGGCGGTGCCCGGCGAGGCTCGGAGACGGCCACACCCGGCGCACCACGACCGCGTCCGGGCCGCAAACGCGCCGCCACAGCGGGAGCACGTGAACGGAACGCTCCCGATCACGGCGGAAGCGTAGGCACTCGAGTCGTCGCCGGAGGTGTCCCACAGGCCGACTGCAGAGACAGGAGCGAGGCGGGGCGGCGATGTCCCGGGGACTGTCGATGACACGCCCGAGTGCGGGAGAGTCGTACAGCAACCCATACAGCAACGGGCTACGTATGGAAGCGAACCAGGGCGGACCCCTCGGGACGTCACAAGGCGTTGACCTGCAGGAGCAGAGCCGGGGCGGACGACGGCGAACGCCCCGGACATGACTGGGGGTCAAGGGGTCCGTCGGCCGATGCCCCAGCACCCCACGCGCACGCTCGCGGCGGGCACGAGCGTGAACGTCGTCTCCGTCGTCGCCGGGATGGGGTCGTTCTGCTGCTGGCCCAGTCGATGTCGCACATCGCCGGGGATCGCCCACCGTTCGTGACGTTGCGATGTCAACGCCGGCTCCGCCGGTGGGCGTTCTTCCCGCGGTTCGGGCACGCCTGTCAGACTCATTTCTTCTGGTGAGCCACGGGACCGGAGAGCGTTCTGCACCCTGCTCCCGGGACCTCGCGGAAGCGTCTCGCCCGTGGCAGGGACAGGGCTGGACGCTCGCCGGAGGACCGCCCGAACCGACCGGCTCCGTTCATCTCTGCGGACCTCGCGCGACGACCTGACCGGAGTGGAGCGCGATGCCGCAGCAGACCGAAGCACGCCAACTGATCAAGGGATTCGGCCGGGCCGTCGGCGGAGCCCTGCTGTTCGCCATGCCCGTCCTGATGACGATGGAGGTGTGGCGGCTGGGGGTGGCCGTCGACCGCTACCGCCTGGCCGCCCTCGCGGTCGGCACCGTCCTGCTGGTCATCGGCCTGGCCCGTCACCTGGGAGGCTCCGGGGCGTCCGGGTGGCGCCCTGCCCTGGTCGACGCGGGGGTCGCGTTCCTCGCTGCGGCCGTCGCCGCTGCGGTCGTCCTCACCACCCTCGACGTCCTGGACTGGCTGCGGGACTGGCGCGACGCGACGTCGATCGTCGGCCTGGAACTGCTTCCGGCCGCGGTCGGCGCCTCCTACGCCCGCGCCCAGCTCGGGGAGAGCAGCGCCTCCCCGGGCAGGTCCGGGTACGGCCACGAGCTGTTCCTGATGGTGGCCGGGGCGGTGGTGTTCGCCGCGAACCTGGCACCGACGGAGGAGATCGTGCTGCTGGCGGCGAAGATGACCCCTTGGCACACGCTGGTCCTCGTCGCCATCAGCCTGGCGCTGATGCACGCCTTCGTCTACGGGGTCGGCTTCGGCGGGCAGGAGGAGGACGAAGGACCGGTCAGGGCCTTCGTCACCTTCACCGTCGTGGGCTACGCCCTCGCACTCGGCGTCTCGGCCTACCTCCTGTGGACGCTGGGCCGCTTCGTCGACACCGGGCTGCTCATGGTGGTCACCGAGTCGGTGGTACTGGCCCTCCCCGCGAGCCTGGGCGCTGCGGCGGCCCGGCTCATCCTGTGACGAGAGGAAAGCCCCATGTCTGAGTCCGTCGAGGACGCCCAGGGCCAGGGCTCTGGTGGTACGTCAGCGGCCGAGTACGCCATGGGGGGGCTGGGCGGGCTGCTGGTGCTCCTGCTGATCGCCTTCCTGACCTACCAGGCCGTCGCGGTCCGGGAGAGCGGCCCAGAGCTGGACGTCGAGATCACCGCGGTACAGCAGGCAGGGTCCGGGTACGAGGTGCACCTCCGGGTGCGCAACGAAGGCGGGACCACGGCTGAGACGGTGCAGCTCGGCGGTCAGCTGACCCGGGACGGGCGTCAGGTCGAGCAGGCCTCGGCCAGCATCGCCTACGTTCCGCCGGAGAGCCGACGGGAGGCGGTGCTGGTGTTCTCGGCCGATCCGCGCGACGGCGAGCTCACGGTCGGTCCCGAGGGGTACAAGGTCGCCTGAGCCAGTGACCTCCGCTCCGGGAATGCCGGGGCCTCCGCCTGCTCAGGTGGGCGTTCCGGCTACCGCCCTCACCGCTGAGCGCACCGACCTGCTGTTCGGAGTGGACGCCGACACCGAGCTCCTGACCGACCCCGATCGGTACGCGGACTGGAACCCGCTCATGCCCCGACCGTCCGGTCGCTTCGCTGTCGCGAGTGCGTCGATGCCGGTCGTCCGCCCCGGGGAACCGGACGACGACGTGCCGGCCCACCGTGCCAGGGGTCGGGGACGGCGCACCCATCCGCTGGCGCGGACGGCTCTCCGGGCCCGGCCTCCTCGACGGCGGGCACGAGCTGCGCGTCGAACCCGCACCCGACCGTGGGACGCGCTCGCTAGCGACGGCCCTCATGGCGGGGGAAGCCACATCCGCGCTGATCGCAGCAGCAGTCCCGGGCCACCACTTCCACACCAGTGCACGCTCTTCAGGCCGGTTCGCCAGCGTTCGCCGTCGTCCCGCATCTCGGGCGGCCTGCCCAGGCGGACTTCCGCGGACGACCGCGAACCCGCGGCCGACGGCTGGGGGTCGAAGGGGCGCGGGTTCACATCCTGTCAGCCCGACAGCGGGAACCGCAGCTCTCGGGCGGATCGGCCGAGGAGGCCGGCCCGCTCCCCGCGTGAGTGCTGCAACGCGGGCGACGGCCGAGATGGTGGCATCAGCGTTGTGTACGGTGGTCGAGCGGATGCTGATGGGCTTCCGTGGTCGACAGCCGACGGGTTGAGCACGCAGCCGGTCGCGGCTGCTGCGCAGGTCCCTCGGGGCTGTCGTGTCCTCGCCTCGTACGGTGCCGCACCGCTTCGATCAGAGCGGAAGGCCACGAACGGGCCGTGCCCGACGAACCGATGATCCCCGCCGGCCCCGGCGACGAGCCGACGGCCGGCCCGGCCATGCAGCCCGAGCAGGCCTTCGCCGAGCTGGGCCGCATCCCGCTGGGCGACCTGCAGCTCGGACAGGTGCTCCAGCGCGTGGCCACGCTGGCCGGGGCCACCGTCCCCGGCGCCGAGCAGGTCTCGGTGACCCTGGTGGAAGACGGCCGGGCCAGCAGTGTGGCCTTCACCGGGTCCTTGGCCGCGCAGTTGGACGAGCGCCAGTACGACAAGGGCTTCGGTCCGTGTCTCGACGCCGCGCTGAGCGGGACCACGGTCGTCCTGACCGACCTGGACAACGAGCAGCGCTACCCCGACTTCGCCGCGGTGGCCCGACGCGCCGGGGTCACGGCCGCAGCGTCCGTGGGCATGCCCGTGCCGAGCCGGACCGTCGGCGGCATCAACGTGTACTCCCTGAACGGGAGAGGCCTGGACGAGGAGTCGGTGCGCGTGGCCGAGGTCTTCGCCAGCTACGCGGCGGTCGCGGTGGCCAACGCCGGGCTGCTGCACTCCACCGCCCAGCTGGCCGAGAGCATGCGCCGAGCGATGGACACCCGCGCCACCATCGAGCAGGCCAAGGGCATCCTGGTCGCCCGCACCGGTTGCACCCCGGAGCAGACCTTCGACTTCCTGGTGAGCCAGTCCCAGAAGACCAACCGCAAACTCAGGGACCTCGCCGCCGAGCTCGTCGCCGAGGCCCAGCGGGACCGCCGGGACTGACGCACCGGCGCTCGGAGCCTCCCACCGATCCACCTCGTCCGACGACGCGGACGACCCGGCCGGCGCCCGCACGCCGACATCGGCTCCGGCACGCGGTGGACGGCGTCGACGGACCCGGTCGACGACTCCGGACCGGAGTCGCACCGTTGTCCCCGGACGGCCGCTGCGGCACCGGTGCTCGGCGCCGTCCCCAGGGGCGGTGACGGGCGGCTCGAGCGTGCGTTTGCATCGCACGGTGATCCGACGCATGCTCGGCATGGGTTGACAGTGCAGCCCGAGGAGCGTCGATCCGGCGCAACGTCCAGGCTGTGCTCAGCGGCGCCGCTGTGGACTCGGGCACCTCGAAGGATGCGGCATGTCGCACCCCCCGATGCATGGACCTGCCGCCGGCAGCCCTGCTCCCGGTCAGCTGGTGATGACGGTCGACCTGAGCTCCGGGCACGTCCGGCTGGTCGGGCGGCTGGACCGCAGGACCGTTCACCACCTGCTCGACGCGGTTCGTGCCCTCAGCGCCACCGACCATCCCCGGTGGTCCATCGACGCGGCGGCGTTGGAATCCTGCGATGCCACCGCTGTGCGCGCCCTGGGCGCGTGCTACCGCCGGGCGCGGGGCAACCGGGCGCAGCTGCGCGTCGTGGCAGCCCGACCCTTCCTGGTCACCGCGCTGTCCGCGGTCAGGGTCGACAGCCGCGTGGTGAGCGAGGAATCGCTCGTCCCCAGCGCGCACCCGGCCTCGACGACCGGGAGCGCCACCTCCCGGTGCACGCCCACGTGATCGCTGCTGCGGAGGCCCTGACCGGTCAACAGCCCCTGGGCCGGAACCGGCGCACACCGGTGATCCGCCCGCTTCGAAGGCTCGGACGCGGTGACGGGCACCGGTGGAGACGGCAAGGCGTAGGCTCGTCCCGTCGCCGGGTCCACCACCCGGGCATCGAAGGTGCACCAGACAGCCGAGGTCGCGCCCCGGTACCAACCAGACCGGAGGCCCGCGGTGGCCCGCAGCGAGGAACGGCGATCCGTCGAAGCCGCCGAGGCGTTGGAGCACCTGGGCCAGCTGTCCTTGCGGGAACTCTCCATGGAGAGCCTGCTGCAGTCGATGGCGGACCTCACCAAGAGGGTCATGCCCGGTGATCCCGAGGCATCGGTCACGCTGCTGGTCGAAGACGAGCCGAGCACCGTCGTCGACACCGGACCACTGGCCCTCGGCCTGGACGAGGTCCAGTACGACCGCGGGGACGGCCCGTGCCTGCACACCGCCCGCAACGGCGTCCTGGTCGAGATCGGCGACACCCGTGCGGACAGCCGGTGGCCGGACTACGCGCGGTACGTCGCCGAGCAGGGCGTCCTCAGCGTGCTGGCCGTGCCGCTGGTCCTCGGCGGGGAGGAGCAGGTCGCGGGATCGCTGAACGTCTACGCCCGGAGGCCGGATGCCTTCGACGAGGCCAGCCGGGCGGTCGCCTCAGGATTCGCCCCCTACGCGGCGGTCGCTGCCGGCACCGTCCAGGCCTACCGCCGCGCCCGGGAGACGGCCGACAACCTGCAGAGGGCGCTCGAGTCCCGAGCAGTCATCGAGCAGGCCAAGGGCATCCTCATGGAACGCCACAAGCTGACCCCCGACCAGGCGTTCGAGGCCCTGGCCACCGTGTCCATGAACAAGAACGTCAAGCTGCGCGACATCGCGGAGAACCTGGTCCTCACCGGCGAACTCCCACTCGTCCGGACCCGGTCCTCGCGATCGGCGGACCAGGCGACGGCGCGGCGAGACCTCTAGCATTTCCTCGCCGGCCACCTGTGCAGCCGCGGCGACCACCCGGGGGGCGTGCCGCGGTCAGGCCCCGCCACTCCAAGAGCGCGGGTGGCGGGGCCGCCTCCCGTCCGGGACGCACCATCGCGATGCCAGGTCCTGCACTCGGTGCGTCAGGTCCGGATCGGGTGCCCAGGTCCGCCGGGGGGCCACCATGCCGGACGCGAGGGCCGTGCGGCCGCGGGCGCCGATGGAGGCATGAACCGACGGGACCGGGTACCCGGGCTGTCAGGGCGGTTCCCCACGGCCGGGGCGCGCCGGCACCGAGGGCTCGAGGAGGACGTCGTGCCGACAGGCAGGGACACCGACAGCGTGGGCAGCACCGTCGTGCGGGGCATGCGCAGCACGGTGGGGCGGGAGAGCACCACCTTCGGCTTCTCCATCCTCGTCACCGTCACCTTCGGGGCCTGCCAGGTCACGCAGGGTTCCCCCGACCTGCCGCGCATCTTCCTGTACGCGGCCGGTGCGGTCATGTCCTTCACCCTCCTCGAGGGGCTGCTCTCCGGCGGCTTCCGGCGGCCGATGCCCCAGCACCCCACCCAGACGCTGGCGCTGGGCACCAGCATGAACATCCTCTCCGTCCTCGTCGGGCTGGGCGCCGCGACGCTGCTGAGCGCGTCGTTCTCGCACCTCGCCGTCTGGGCGCTGGCGCCGTTCGTCGCCGGCGTGGGCTACCTGCTGACCGAGAGCCTCGAAGCCGCCCTCGCCGAGCGGATCCTCGTCTCCTCGGGGGACGCCGAGGCCCGGGACGTCTCCAACTAGCGCCGCACCGGCTGCACCCGGTGCGATCTGCCACGGCACGCCTCGGTGCACGGCACGGCACGGCTCGGCGCGTGGGCCGTCCGCTGACCGGTCAGGCTGCCCAGGGACCTCCGGTACGGCAGGACCGGTGAGCGTGTCCCCCGGTCACGGTCGGCCAGGGCGGAGCCAACGCCCCGGCCGGAGCGCCGTCCGGGCGCCTGGTCCCGGGAGCGAGGGGTGCCGGACGTGCCGATCAGTCGGCGTAGAGCTCGGCGATCACCGCCCTGGCGAGCTCGACGGCCGGGCCGTCGCCGTTGGGTGCGGGGGCGGTGGAGGCCCAGGTCACGACGGTGATGTCCCGGACCGGGTCGTGACCCATGAAGGAGTTGGTCCCGGGCAGTTCACCGCTGTGGCCGTACACGGGCCCGAAGCTGGCCAGGCCGAGCCCGTAGCCGGGGCTGGCCGGGTCGTCCGGGTCCAGCGGCTGGACGCTGGCGATCCGCTCCTGCTGCAGCTCCGGGCTGAGCAGGCACCCGTCGACCAGTCCCTCCACGTGGTCGGCGAGGTCGTGCGCGGTGGAGATCCCGCCCCCCGCGGTCCACGCCCAGGAGGGGTTGGCGTCGGTGACGTCCATCGGCTCGAGGGTGCCGGCGCTGGCTGCGGCCTGGACCTCCGGTGAGAGCACCAGGCTGTCGATGGTCTCGACGTTCGTCCCGAAGGTGTACATCTGCGGGTGCGGCTGCGGGATCGAGGCGTCGATCAGCGCCGGGAAGGAGGTCTCGGTCAGCTCCAGCGGGTCGAAGATCCGGGTCCGGAAGGCCTGCTCCACCGGCTTGCCGGTGAGCTGCTCGATGATCAGGCCCAGGAGCACGTAGTTGGTGTTGGAGTACAGGAACCCCTCGCCCGGGGGGAAGGCGGGCGGCTCGGCGAGCCCGATCGCGAGCAGTTCCTCCGGGCTCCACACCCGGCCGGGGTTGCTGTCCATCTGCTCGTTCAGTTCCAGGTCGGTGGTGTAGTTGGCCAGCCCGCTGCTCATGTCCAGCAGCTGGGCGATGGTGATGTTCTCCCCGTTGGGCACGTCCGGGCGGTACCTCGACACCGGGTCGTCCAGGCCGATCCTGCCCTCGTCGACCAGCTGCAGGATCACCGTGGCGGTCCAGGTCTTGGTGTTGCTGCCGATCCGGACGTGGTCGGCGAGCGTGACCGGCTCGGTGCCGTGCCAGGTCCGGGTGCCCATCGCGGTGGCCCAGTCGCCGAGCTCCGGGGACCGCACCAGGACGACGGCGCCGGTGACCGCCAGCTCCCTCATCAACCGGTCGAGTTCGGGCTGGACCGCCGCGGCGTACGCCGGATCCTCCGACGGCGCCGCCGCGCTCCCCGGCGACGCGTCCGCCGGGCCGGGAGCGACGACCAGCAACGCGACGGCGGTCGTCGCGATCGAGGCCGCCAGCGAACCGGGTGGCCGGGAACGACGCGACCTGCACGAGCGCTCTACAGCTGTCATGGTCGACCTTCCGATGGGTAGCCGGTCAGGGGGTGTCCGTGTGTCCGCGCCGCGCAGCTCACCGGCCCGGTGCACCGCCGGCGTCACAGCGCCTGCTGGAAGGCCGCGGCGACGGCCGCCACGTCCTCGTTGGCGTCGTGCAGACCGGTGGGCACGTCGGGGTACGTCGCCCCGCTCATGGACAGCGAGAACACGAACCGCTCGCCCCGCTCGGTCGTGAAGTAGCCGGCGAGGCTCTGCACCTTGTACAGCACGCGGCCCGTGGTGGGGTCGACGTCGACGCTGGTTCCCGTCTTGGCGGCGACGTCGCCCGCGGCGGGACCGTCCTGACCCGTGCTCGCCAGCGTCCCGCTCACCCCGAGGACGGGCTGGTCGGCCGCGAACTGCTCACCCCAGGGTTGCGTCTGCGCCCACCTCATCCAGGTGACCATCTGGTCGGGGGTCGTCGAGGCCGGGTCGGCGCCCTGCCCGTCGAACAGCACCACGTCCTCGGCGACGACGCCGGCCCGGTCGAGCTGGTGGTGCACCGCCGCCAGCCCGTCGAGGCAGTCCGGTGAGCCGCCGTGCACCGCGAGCAGGCACATCAGGACGTTCGCGCCGGTGTTGTAGCTGGTCTCGAGGATCATGCGACCGAAGGCCCTCATCGGCGGGGAGGTCAGGGAAGCCACCTGGTCCTCGGCCGGGTAGGAACCCGCGGGCGGCAACCCCGCCTGGTCGTTGGGTCCGACGGCAGTGGCGGTGACCGTGACCCCGGCGCGACCGAGCGCCTCGACGAACAGCGTGCGCGCCCAGGAGGCCGCGTCAGGGACCCGGTAGATGGTCAGCTGGGACGTGCCGGCAGCGATGGTGCCGCTGACCGTGACCGATGTGGGATCGCCCGGATCGGGGGTGACGGTGAGCGACGTCGCCGTGCCCGGGTCGGTGGTGGTCACCGTCGAGGTCACGGTCACGGCCTGCGTCTGCGGGCGGAGGTCGAGGACGGCGGGTTGCCCGACCCCGGCCGCCGCCACGGTGATGTCCAGGATGTTGTCGTTGACGTAGATCGACGGTGCGGGTCCCTCCTGGCCGTCGAACGTGTCCCACAGCCGGGTGTCGACGACCACGTCGCCGGAGATCTCGGTGACGCCCGAGGCGGCCACCTGCCGGGCGAGGTCGTCCAGGCCGGCCAACGGGTCGTCCGGGACGAGCGCCGCGTTCGGCGCGATGTCGCCGTAGACGTGGTCGATCGTGTCGGCGGTGAACGCGTGGTCCACGCGGCCGCTCATGGCGCCACGGCCGCCCATGGCGAGGTCTCCCGACGCCACCAGCACCAGATCGCCGGCCAGGACGCCACCGGCCGGCTCGGCCGTGGTGTACACCGGCGTGGTGAGCGTGGCGTCGGTGCCCAGCGTCGCGTACGTGGTGCCGACGGTGAAGTTCTTCGCGGTCGACGCGGTGAAGACGGACTCCCCGGCCCGGCCGGCCAGGACGACGCGACCCGTCTCCGCCTCGGCAACCGAGTAGAGCCAGCGGGCCGTCTCGAACTCCGGCTTCGCCATGACGGCTGCGGCGGCGGCGGGGAGCTCGCCGACCTGGGGCTGGCTGCCGGACCCCTCGCCCGGCGAGGCTGCCGACTCGGTCGACGAGGTGAACGCGGTGAGCACGACGGTCGACACGAGCAACGGGAGGGCAGCCGCTCGGCGAGTCACGTAGGCGACCATGGCGACGTCGGAACCGCCGGGCAATGGACCGCAGTGGCCCGCCCACCTGGACCTGGGTACAGGGTCGCGCGGGAGTCGTCGCCGGTGCGACGCCGCACCGAGGGCGCGTCGCCGGTGCCATGCTGCCCCGGTGGTGCGTCGGGGAGGTCCGCGATCGTCGCTGGCGCGGGCGCTGATGGTGAGCCTCGGGCTGATCGGCGCGTTCGGTGCCGTCGTCGCCGGCGTCGAGATCGCCCTGTTCGCCGACCAGGACGTCGCTCCGTGGTGGCTGCTCGCCCTGTTCCCGGCCGGGGGACTCGTCTACCTGGCCGCAGGCCTGGAGGCGTGGCGGCGCCGGCCGAGCAACCGGACCGGCCCGATCATGGTCATCGGGGCTCTGTCGTGGTTCGTGGTCGCTCTCGCCAACACCGGAACACCGGTCCTGGTGGCGGTCGGTGTCGTGCTCGCCACCACCCCGCTCGCCGTGGTGGTGTGGCTGCTGCACGCCTTCCCGTCCGGTCGCCTCCGCTCGCGCACCTCCCGCCTGACGGTGGTGGGCGGCTTCGTGGTGTCGCTCGTCCTGCAGGTCCCGGCTTACCTCTTCGACCCGGCTGCCAGCCCGGGCGGCATGCTCTCCGTCGGTCACCGGGTGGATCTCCTCTCCGCCGGCACCTGGCTCCAGCGAGGTGCGGGGATGGTCGTCATGCTGATGACCGCGGGTGTGCTCGTCGACCGGCTGCGCACCGCGACGCCCGGCCAACGCGGGGTCCTGCTGCCGCTGTACGCCTACGGCATCCTGGCTGTCCTGGCGATGCCGCTCGGTCCTCTCCTGGGTCCGTCCGCCGGCCTCTCGGTCGTGCAGGTGGTCGGGCTCCAGATCGTCCTGCTGGCCGGGGTACCGGTCGCCCTGGCGGCGGCGATGCTGCGGGGCGGGTTCGCGAGGACGGCCGAGATCCAGGAGCTCAGCGCCTGGCTGGCGTCGTCCGCGGCCACCCCGGAGCTGCTCGCCGATGCCCTCGGGCGCACCCTCGGGGACGCGTCGTTGCAGGTCGTCTACGCGTCGCGGGACGGGCGCGCCTCCGTGGACGGCGACGGCGCCTCGTTCGACACGTCGGCGCTGGGCGAGCACCGCGCCGTGGTCGACATCGAGCTCGGGTCGAGACGGATCGGCGCCATCGTCTACGACGCGACGGTCGTCGACGACGCCGAGCTGGTCCGCGGCGCGGGTCAGGTGGCCGCCTTCGCCATCGACCACGACCGGTTGACCGCCGAGCTGCGTGCCAGCCATGCCGACCTGCAGCGGTCGCGCGCCCGCCTCGTCGAGGCAGGCGACCGGGCGCGGCAGCGCATCGCCCAGGACCTGCACGACGGTCTGCAGGTGGAGCTCGTCCTGCTGGCGCTGGAAGCACAGCAACTGGCCCGCATCGACCGGTCGGCCGATCTCCCCGACGCGGCGACGCACCTCCGTGTCGGCATCGACGGTGCCGCCCGGCACCTCCGGGGGGTCGTCCACGCCCTGATGCCGGCCGCCCTCGTCGAGCGGGGCCTGACCGCGGCGATCGAGGACCTGGTCGATCGCATGCCGCTGCCCACCCGGCTCGCGGTGGCCGAGGTCGACGGGCGCCTGCCGGCGACGGTCGAGAGGACGGCCTACTTCGTGGTCGCCGAAGCGCTGACCAACGCGGTCAAGCACGCCGCGGCCGACACGTTGACCGTGACGCTCGAGCACGCGCCGACGGGGCTCGTCATCGGCGTGACCGACGACGGCGTCGGGGGTGCGACCCAGGAGGGGGGCGTGGGGCTGCACGGTCTCGCCGATCGTGTCGACGCCCTCGGCGGCCGGTTCACCATCGAGAGCCCGGCCGGCGGGGGCACACGTCTGCTCGTGGAGCTGCCGTGCGGGTCGTGATAGGCGAGGACGAGGCGCTGTTGCGAACCGGGCTCACGCACGTGATGCAGGCGGCCGGGTTCGACGTCGTCGCTGCGGTCGGGAATGCACCGGAGCTGGTCCGCAGCGCGCAGGAGCACGTCCCCGACATCGTCGTCACCGACATCCGGATGCCGCCCGATCACAAGGACGCCGGCCTGCGGGCGGCGATGGAGATCCGCCGAGAGCACCCCGGGATCGCCGTCCTCGTGCTGTCGCAGCACCTCCAGCGCGCCTACGCCGTCGAACTGCTGGGCGATCGCTCCTCGGGCGTCGGGTACCTCCTCAAGCAGCGGATCGCCGACATCGACACGTTCACGGACGACCTCCGCCGCATCGCGGCCGGCGGCACCGTCCTCGACCCCGAGGTGGTGAACCTCATGGTGGCCCGCGCCAGGGGGCACCACGACGCGCTCGACCGGCTGACGCCTCGCCAGCAGGAGGTGCTGGCCCTGATGTCCCAGGGCCGGACCAACGCGTCGATCGCCCGGACCCTGTCGATCACCGAGCGGGCGGTCGTGCAGCACACGTCCCACATCTACGACCAGCTCGACCTGGCGCCCAGCGACGACGACCACCGGCGAGTGCTGGCGGTGATCCGCTACCTGTCGTCGTGATCGGCCCGCCGGGGTCCGGGTGCGCGGTCCGGGTGCGCGGGCCGATGAGTGCGCGGGCCGGGCCGGGTCACCACTGGCGACCACCACCACCTGTGGACGGAGAGCGGGCATGACCGAGCACGTGACCACGTCCGCCGGCGACACCGTCGGGTACGACCGCCGGGGTGAGAGCCCCGCCGTCGTCTTCGTCGCCGGGGCCGGACCCTTCCGCGCGATCGATCCCCAGACCACCGGGACCGCCGAGATCCTGGCCGACCGCGGGTTCACCACCGTCGTCCACGACCGGGCCGCCTCGCTCGCGACCGCGCTGCCGGACGCCGTACGGGCCGAGCTCCCCGGCTCGCAGCACAGCTGGGAGCCGGGGGCCATGGCCGACCTGCTGGCGCGCTCCATCGGTGGCCGGCGGAGCCCCACCACGCCGGGCCCCGCTCGCCGCTGAGCGAGGTCCGGCCGGGATCCGCCCGGTGCTCATCCGCGGCGGACGAGGCGGCGGGCGGCCGCCGCCCCTTGACTGGCGGCGGCCGGACGGCGACGGCTCCGCTGCTCCCTGAGCCGGGACTGCGACGGCAGCCGACGAGGGGGTTCGGGTGGACAGGGAGCGGAAGGCCGCGACGGCGACGATCGTCGCCCAGCACGAGCAGCTGGCGAAGTCGCTGCCGATGCACGACCAGCAGGACTTCGCCGACGCGCAGCGCGGGTTCCTCGGCGCCCTGGAACCGGGGGTCGTGCGCGCCGACGGCCGCGTCGTGTGGGACGGCGACTCGTACGCGTTCCTCACCGGCGACGCGCCGCCGACGGTGAACCCGAGCCTGTGGCGCCAGTCCACGCTCAACGCGATCCAGGGGCTGTTCGAGGTCGTGCCCGGCATCTACCAGGTGCGCGGGCTGGGCCTGCCGGGTGCCGGTCCTGGCCCCCGAGGGCTTCGTCGAGCACGCGGTGACCGAGAACGTGTACGCCGGGGCGGCGATGGGCCGACGGGCCGGATACATGTACGGCGCCGCGCTGCCCCGCGGCCCGCAGGGGCAGGTGAGCGCAGGGCTGGGCCAGACCACGTCGACCGGCAGCGTCGGCCTCATCCCGCCGACGGTGGAGGTCACGGCGACCGGCCAGGAGGAGACGGTCGACGGCGTGCGCATGGTGTTCCAGATGGCGCCCGGCAGCGAGGCGCCTGCCGAGATGCACGTCTGGTTCCCGCAGCGGCGCGCACTCTGCACGGCGGAGAACGCCACGCACGTCCTGCACAACGTCCTCACCATCCGCGGCGCGCAGGTGCGCGACGCCCACGCCTGGGCCGGCTACCTCACCGAGGCGGTCGGCCTGTTCGGCACCGACCTCGAGCTGGTCTTCGCCTCCCACCACTGGCCCACCTGGGGCCGGGAGCGGGCCGTGGAGTTCCTCGCCCTGCAGCGGGACCTGTACGCCTACCTGCACGACCAGACCCTGCGCATGCTCAACCAGGGCATGACCGGGGCGGAGATCGCCGAGGCCATGGTGCTGCCGCCGGCGCTGGAGGACGCCTGGCACGCGCGCGGGTACTACGGCTCGGTCAGCCACAACGTCAAGGCCGTCTACCAGCGCTACATGGGCTGGTACGACGGCGACCCCGCACGCCTGTGGCCGCACCCGCCGGAGGCGGCCGCGCGACGCTACGTCGCCTTCATGGGCGGCGCGGACGCCGTCGTCAGGAAGGCGCGGGAGTCCTTCACGGCCGGGGACTTCCGGTGGGTCGCCGAGGTGCTCGACCACGTCGTGTTCGCCGAGCCGGACCACGAGGCCGCCCGGGAGCTGCTGGCCGACACCTACGAGCAGCTCGGCTACGGCGCGGAGAACGGCACCTGGCGCTGCGCCTACCTCTCCGGCGCCCACGAGCTGCGCCACGGGAGCTTCGGCACACCCGTCACCCCGGCCTCCCCGGACGTGCTGGCCCAGCTGACCCCCGAGCAGCTCTTCGACGCCCTGGCCGTCCGGGTCGACGGCCCCCGCTGCTGGCACGAGCACGTCCGGCTGGACGTCGACCTGACCGACGCCGGGACCCGCTACCGGGTGACCCTGCGCAACGGCGTGCTGACGTACACGACCGCCCCGCAGGCCACCGCCGCCGACGCGGCGCTGCACATGCCGGCGGCGGCGCTGCCGGCGCTGGCCACCGGAGCCGCGGACCCGGCCGCGCTCGCCACCGCGGGCGTCCGGGTCGACGGCGACCCGGCAGCGCTCGGGCGGCTGCTCGCCGCGCTCGACGCACCCGACCCGGACTTCGCCGTCGTCACCCCCTGACGAGCCCGTGCACCGGTCGGCCGTCTTCGGGGGCGGGTGAGAGGGCGAGACCCTCCGCCGGACCTCGTGGGGCACGGGCACCGCGCGGGACGTCCTCACACGGGGGTCGGCGCTCCGGGACGGGCGGTGGACGACCGCACCAGGAACAGCACGCTGACCAGCAGCGCCCAGGCCGGGAAGACGAGGGTGGTCCACAGGCTGAGGGTGGTGACGACGAGCAGGACGAGGGCCAGCGCGTAGGTGAGGACCACGAGCCAGCGCGGCATCAGCCCGGTGCGCAGCCAGATCGTCGCCAGGGAGATCATGAACGCCGCGGCCATCCGGAGCGCGTAGACGTCGCTGATCTGCAGCATGGTGGCCCGGGAGAAGCGGAGGACGGCCGGGTCGTACACCTGGCCTCCGTCGGAGGCGCTGATCAGGATGCCGCCGGCGATCGCCGTCGACGCGGAGGTCATGGCGAGGAACAGCAACCCGCTGCCGAGGAAGACCGAGGCCAGGAACCGGTCCTCGAGGTCGCCGAGCCGGTCCCGTACGACCCCCAGGAACCACAGGAAGGCGATCCCGGCCAGCGGCACCAGCGTCATCGCCCACCTCAGCCGACCGGATCCCGCGGCGACCCAGTCCGGGTCGGCGAACGGGTCCGCAGGGATCCACAGCCGCACGAGCACCAGACCGGTCCCGAACAGCGCGGCGAACAGCACCCCGGCCCAGGCCGCGGCCCGGGGCGTCGTGAGACGACGCAGCCCGGGGATCGGGGCCGTGCCCGGGTCCGGGGTCACGGCATCCGGGGCGGCGCCGGGCGGTCGCCCGGGTGCCGCCGGCTCACCTCGGGTTCCGCCGCCGGAGCAGCGCGCCGACGGCGGCACCGGCCAGCGCGGTCAGGGTGAGCAGGAGCCACTGCGGCGCGGACAGGGTCGCCCAGAGCAGGTGGACCGAGACCGAGTCGCGGTTCTGCGCGATGAACACCAGGACGGCGAGGCCGAGCACCAGTGCCAGGACGACCGGCGGACGCAGCCACGTCCGGGCGGGCTGCTCGGGTGACGGTGCGCGGGACGCGGTACCTGCCATGGGAACGGCCCTCCTCTCCCGGCGTGCGTGCGCGGTGCGCCCCATCGCGGTGCCTCGGCCGGATGCCTCTCATCGTCGGCACGGTCCCGTCCGGGGCGTCGTCCGGCGGGGGTGATCTCACCGGTTCGCGCGGCGGGCCCGGCCTCCGCCGGCCGCGGCGGCGGGTCCCGTCGGCCCCGCCCGTGCGGGCGGCCCTCATCCACGGGGGGTGAGGCGGGCGGGCGCGCGTCATCCCACGATGCCGGCGGACGCCCCTGCGGGAGGGGACGCGGGCATCGCGGGAGGGGACATGGCCGTCGGGGAGCGCAGCGCGGGTGTCGAGGGGCGTGGTGCCGGTGTCGAGGGGCGTGGTGCCGGCGAGGACGCCGCCGACGCGCTGGACGGGATCCTCGCGGCCCGGGCCGCCCGGTACTGGTGGGTCGTCCTCCTGACCGGGATCGCCTGGCTGTTCGTCTCCTGGCTGGTCCTGCGCATGGACGTCGGCTCGCTGGTCGCGGTCGGTGTGCTCATGGGCGTGGTCTTCCTGGCCGCCGCGGTCGAGGAGGCCGCGCTCGCCGCCACGGTCCGGGGCGGGTGGAAGGTGCTGCACTGGGTCGTGGCGGTCGGATTCGCGCTGGCCGCGGGCTGGGCGTTCGTCCGGCCGATCGAGACCTTCTTCGCGCTGGCCTCGGTGCTCGGGCTGGTGCTGCTCGTGATGGGCGCCTTCGACATCGCCCGCGCGGTCGCCGGCAGGGCGGAGAACCCCTACTGGTGGACCGGGCTGGTCTCCGGCGTCCTGCTGCTGCTGCTCGCCTTCTGGGTCTCCAGCTCCGACCGCGGGTTCGAGCTCGGCACGCGTGCGGTCCTGCTCCTGCTCTGGGTGGGGTTCATGGCGCTGTTCCGCGGGTTCTCGCACATCATGCTGGCCTTCGGCCTGCGCCGGCTCACCGCCGGCTCGGCACCGCCCGTGCCCGCACCACCGGCGCCGACCGGCACCCGGGAGGCGCCGGGCATCCCGGTGCAGGACCGCACGCACGACCAGGTCCGGCCGCAGGCCACGACGTCCTGACGCCGGCGTCCCGTCGCCGGTCACCGGGGCCCGCGCACGGGCACCGCTGCACCCGTGGGTCGGCCGGCACCCGGTCCACCGGGCTGTCCGTGCCCGGGCGCGGCGAGCTCGAGCGGAGGAGGCGGGGAGGTCGGTGACCGGTTCCGCGGGCTCCGCAGGCGCACCGTTCCCACGCGTGCGCGAACGGCGGGAGGAGGCGCGTCCCGGGGATCCGCGCGCGACCGCCGCCGTCGTCGACCTCTTCGTCTACGTCGTCGTCCTCAACCTCTACGTGGAGTACCTCCCCGGCGTGCTCAGCGAGACCTTCACCCTCTCCCTGCTCACCGCCGTCCTGTTGAAGGTCGTCCTCGAGGCGGTGGTCGTCGTCAAGAAGCGGGTCGGGCGGAGGGTCCGGCAGGCGTCGACCCCGGCGGGGAAGGCGGCGGCCGCGCTGGTGCTGTGGGTGGTCCTCGTCGGGAGCAAGTTCGTCGTCCTGGAGGCGGTCGACCTCGTCTTCGGTCCACGCGTCAGCCTGGGAGGTTTCCTCCCGGTGACGCTGCTGATCGTCACGCTCCTGCTCTCGCGGGCGTTCGTCCGGCGCCTGCTCCGTGGTGCCCGGCCGGCCGGGGCCGTCCCCGTCGGTGGTCCGCTCCCGGGCGCCGGGGACGTGCCGGGCGGCGCGCGGGCCGGGACCCGACGCCACCCCGAGCCGGGTCGACGTCGATCCCGGTGACGGCTGCCCGGCCGTCGCCCGCGGCCCCGACCACGGCGCCCGGTGGCCGGCGCTCAGGCGCCCGGAGGGAGGACCCGGTCGAGGACGTCTTGCGGCAGCAGGCCGGCCGGTCCGAAGCGGCGGGCGGCCTCGAGGAACTGCGGCGCGGTGGCGGCCAGGTCGGCCAGCTGCGCGCGGGCGGCCTCCTCGCGGCCGGCCAGGGCGGCGACGACGGCGCGCCACAGCACCTGGTCGGGCTCGGTCACCGGGTCCTGCGCGCGCATGTCCTCGAGCTGCCGGTCGGCGGTGGCCGGGTCGCCGTCGAGCGCGAGCTGGAACGCGGCGACCACCCGCTGGTAGCGCAGCCGCTTGGCGACCAGCCGGTCGAGCTCGCTGACGGGGTCGGGGTCGTCGTCGACGCGCAGGTCGACGACCCGGTCGTGCCAGGGGCGGCCGGTGGTCCGCGCCCGGACGACCATGACCGCCGCCGACCGTCGTCCCCGGAAGTCACCGCCGGCGTCCTCGGCCGCGTGCAGCGAGCGCAGGAGCCGCTGTGCCAGCGGGCCCGCCTGGGACTCGAAGGAGTCCACCATGGCCTGCCACACCCGCGGCCCGACGACCATGTTGGCCAGTGCCGCGCAGTCGGTGCCGACGGCGTGCCCGGCCGCGGCCACGCAGCCGTCCCCGGTGTAGAGGGCGACGTCCCCGGAGGCCTCCAGGACGGCGACCTGGCGCCGCTCGGGGTGGGGGTCGACGCTCTGCAGGGCGGTGAGCGACTCCTGGGCGGTGAACCCGCCGCGCAGCAGGTCCAGCCCGATCTCGCCGTACATCGGCTCGCCCATCGACTGCGTCGCGATGACCCCGTGGCCGGGGAGCGAGAAGGGCACGCTGCTGCCGACGGCGAAGGCCTGGGACTGGGTGGCGACGCCCATCTCGCCGGTGTCGCGGTCGCGGGCCACGATCGAGTAGGTCACCCGGCACGGCCTACCCCTGGCCCGACGCCCGACACGCCGCGCGGACCGGCCGGGCCCGCGGCCGGGTCCGCCGGGCCGCCGCAGGTCCGGAGGGGCCGCCCCGACGGCGCCCTGGTCGCCGAGGCGGCCGGGCTCCAGCCCGGGCGGGCGCTCGACGTGGGCTGCCGCGGTCGCCCCCCGGAGGCACCCTGCTCGTCGTCCACCCCGACGTCGATGCCGGGCACGCCCGTGCCGCCGGCTTCGACCCGGCCGACCACGTCAGCCCCGCGGACGTCGCCCGCGTGCTCGGCGAGGGCCGGCCGGTCGAGGTCGACGAGCGGCGGCCGCGGCGTCGCGTCCGGCGCCGGCGCGCCCCACACCGCCGACCCGGTGCTGCGGCCGGCCGGCTGCGCCGAGGCCGGGGAACCCGGCGGTCAGCCCGCTCCCGTCCGTCGGCGCCGGGCGGTGCGCCGGCGGCCGGCGGGCAGGGAGGTGCGGGCGGGGGAGCGGGCGGCACCGATGCTGGCGAGGACGACCAGCCCGACCGCGAGCAGCTGCACCGGGGTGAGGACCTGGCCGAGCACGAGCAGCCCGGCCAGCGCGGCCGCGGCCGGTTCGAGGCTCATGAGCACCCCGAACACCCGGCTGGGCAGGGCGCGCAGCGCGGTGAGCTCGAGGGCGTAGGGCACCACCGAGGACAGCAGCGCGACGGTCAGGCCGACCAGCAGCACGTCGGGCCGCACCAGCGCCGGGCCGGCCGCGGTCACCCCGACCGGCAGCACGAGCAGCGCGGCCGCCGCGCTGGCCAGGGCCAGCCCGTCGAGACCGGCCGAACGCCGGCCGGTCTCGGCCGACAGCAGGATGTAGCCCGCCCAGCAGACCCCCGCGCCCAGGGCGAGGACGACGCCGGCCGGGTCCAGCCCGGTCAGGGAGCCGTAGCCGAGCAGGAGGACGCCGGTGGCGGCCATCAGCACCCAGCCGAGGTGCTGCAGCCGGCGGGAGAGCACCGCGGCCAGGCCCAGCGGCCCCAGGAACTCCACGGTCACCGCCGCGCCGATCGGCATCCGCGCGAGCGCCTCGTAGAACAGCCCGTTCATCGCGGCGAGCGAGAGCCCGAAGGCCGCGATCACGGCCCAGTCGGCGCGCGAGCGGCCCCGCCAGCGGGGCCGGACCGCCACCAGCAGCACCAGCGCCGCGCCGCACAGCCGCAGGGTGACCATGCCGGCCGGGCCGGCCCGGTCGAACATCGTCGCGGCCAGCGCGCCCCCGAACTGGACGGAGAGGATGCCGCCGAGCACCATGCCGACCGCCGCGCCCCTGCCGGGCGTGGACCAGCGGCGCGGCACGGGGGTGCGGGTGCCGGCGGCAGCCGGCGGCGGGGTGCTCATGGTGGGTGCGGTCCCGGGGCGCTCGGGGGCGGACGCCGTCGACGCTAGGCGCCGCGCTGCGACGACCGGCACGCGGTCCCCTCCGGTGCGGGCCGGGCGGGCGTCGGGCCGCCGCGTCGGGCCGGGGCGTCGGGCTGGCAGGATCCGGCCATGGACCCGGCGACGCAACCGGCCAGGGACCCGGCGGCGCACCCGGCGGCGCACCCGGCGGCGCACCCGGCGACGGACCCGGCGACGGACCCGGCCGGGCGGGGCGGCACGGCCTTCGTCCTCGGCGGCGGGGGAGTGCTGGGCGCCGCCGAGGTCGGGATGCTGCGGGCGCTGTTCGAGCGGGGGATCCGCCCGGACCTGGTCGTCGGCACGTCGGTGGGGGCGATCAACGGGGCGCTCGTCGCCGCGGACCCGGGGCCGGCCGCGGTCGACCGGCTGCGCACGGTGTGGGAGGACCTCGCCTCCGCGGGGGTCTTCGCGGGGTCGGTGCTGACCCGCGCCCGCACCCTCGTGCGGACCCGCACGCACCTGCACCCGCGGGAACCGCTGCGCGACCTGCTGGCGGCCCACCTGGGGGTGCGGACCTTCGCCGAGCTGGCGGTCCCGTTCCAGTGCGTCGCGGCCAGCATCGAGCGGGCCGCCGAGCGCTGGTTCACCGAGGGCCCGCTGCTGGACGCGGTGCTCGCCTCCTGCGCCGTCCCCGGGCTGCTGCCCCCCGTGGAGCTCGGCGGCGAGCACTACCTGGACGGCGGCCTGGTGCACAGCATCCCGGTCGGCCGCGCGGTGGCCCTCGGCGCCGACCGCATCTACGTGCTGCACGTGGGGCGGATCGACCGGCCCCTGCGCCCGCCCGCCCGGCCGTGGGAGGTGGCGCAGGTCGCCTTCGAGATCGCCCGGCGGCACCGCTTCGCCGCCGACCTGGCCGCCCTGCCAGCCGGCGTCACGCTGCACGTGCTGCCCTCCGGCGAGCGGGCCGCGCCGTCGGCCGGCGACCTGAGAGACCTGCGCTACCGGGACTTCTCCCGCGTGCCCGAGCGGATCGACCGGGCCTACGCCGCGGCCGGGCGCTACCTGGCGCAGACCGACGACCTGGCCGGGGCCGACCGCCCGGCAGGGGAGCCCGGCGGCGCCCCGGCCGGCAACCAGGAGGTCTGACGTGCTGCCACCCCGCCCCGTCCGCAGGGTCACCGGCCCCGCGCTGGTCGCCGCGCTGGTCGCCGGCGTCCTCGCGCTGCCGGTCCTCGTGCCCGTGGCCGCGGTCGCCTCGGTGTGGCTGCCGGGGCGCTGGTACGCGCTGCGGCTGCTGTTCCTGGCGCTGGTCTACCTGGCGCTGCAGGTGCTCGGGCTGGCCGCCGCGGCGGTGCTGTGGGTGCTGGGCGGCTTCGGCCGCCGGCTGGACACCCCGGCCTCCCGGGCCGCGCACTACACCGTGCTGCGCCTGCTGCTCGACGCGCTGATGCGGGTGGCGCAGCGGCTGTTCGCCCTGCGGCTGGTCACCGACGGGGAGTCCTGGTCACCGCTGGACGACGGGCTGCCGGGCTCGACGAACGCGATGGTGGTGCTCTCCCGGCACGCGGGCCCGGGTGACTCGTTCCTGCTGGTGCACACGCTGATGAACCGCGACCACCTGCGCCAGCCGCGGATCGTGCTCAAGGACGTGCTGCAGCTCGACCCGCTGCTCGACGTCTACCTCAACCGGCTGCCCAACCACTTCGTCACCGTGAAGCCGGTGGACGGGTACAGCTCCACCGAGGCGATCGCCGACCTGGCCCGCGACCTGGGCGAGGAGGACGCCCTGCTGATCTTCCCCGAGGGGGCGAACTTCACCCCGCAGCGCCGCGTCCGGGCCATCGAGCGGCTGCGCGGCCGGGGGCTGTCCGCCGCGGTCCGCCGCGCCGAGGCGATGCGCCACGTGCTGCCCCCGCGCCCGGCCGGGGTGGCCGCCGCGCTGCGGGCGGCCCCGCACGCCGACGTCGTCCTCGTGGCGCACACCGGGCTGGAGCACCTCTCCACCGTCCGGGACCTGTGGCGGGGCCTGCCCGTGGACAAGACCCTGCACCTGCGCTGGTGGTTCGTCCCGGCCGCCGAGGTGCCCCGCGGCGAGGCCGAGCAGACCGACTGGCTCTACCACTGGTGGGAGACCATCGACGCCTGGGTCGAGAGCACGCGGCGGCAGGAGGCGGCCGGCGGGCCAGCGGCGGACCCCGCCAGGCCGGGCGGTCCGGCCCGGTGACCGGGGACGACGCGGGGACCGCACCGCGCGTCCTATTGACATTCGATAGGCGCCTATCGAAACTCGATGCATGCCCTAGGTGCGCCGGGCCGTCGGCCCGCTCCGGATCCTGCTCGCGATCGTCTTCGCGGCCCTCATCGCCGCGCAGGTCCTGGCCCTGCCCGCGATGGTGCCCGACCTGGCCGACCCCTCGCTGGAGCAGTCGTTCATGCGGTGGGCGATGCTCGCGGTCTCGGTGCTCGGGCTGCTGTGCGTGCAGGTCGTCATCGTCTGCACCTGGCAGCTGCTGACCCTGGTCGAGCACGACCGCATCTTCAGCGCCAGCTCCCTGCCGTGGGTCAATGCGATCGTGGCGGCGATCGCCCTCGGCTGGGCCATGCTGCTGGGCGCCTTCGTCTGCAGCTACTACTTCATCATCGACGAGGTCAGCGACGACCCGGTGCTGCCCGCCCTGCTGCTGGTGCTGCTGCTGGTCGGGGCCGTGGTGGGGCTGCTCATGGTGGTCATGCGCGCCCTGCTGCTGCAGGCCACGACGCTGCGGGCCGACATGGACGCGGTCATCTGATGCCCATCGTGGTGCGCATCGACGTCCAGCTGGCCCGGCGCAAGATGAGCGTGGGGGAGTTCGCCGAGCGGGTCGGGCTCACGCCGGCCAACGTGGCCGTGCTGAAGAACGGCCGGGCCAAGGCGGTCCGCTTCAGCACCCTCGAGGCCATGTGCCGGGTGCTGGACTGCCAGCCCGGCGACCTGCTCGAGTGGGTGCCCGGCGAGCACGGGGAGGCCCTCGGGGACGACCCGGCCACGCCGCACGCCCTCGACGGGGCCCGCCGGTGATCGAGGTCCGCGGCCTGACCAAGCGGTACGGCGACGTCCTGGCCGTCGACGACCTGACCTTCGACGTGCAGCCCGGGAAGGTCACCGGCTTCCTCGGCCCCAACGGGGCGGGCAAGTCGACGACGATGCGGATGGTCCTCGGCCTCGACCGGCCCACCTCGGGGCAGGCGCTGGTCGACGGCCGGCCGTTCGCCGGCCTCGCCGAACCGCTGCGCGAGGTGGGCGCCCTCCTCGACCCCGGCGCCGTGCACCCGGGCCGCACCGGCCGCAGCCACCTGCGCGTGGCCGCCCGCACCAACGGCATCCCGCAGCGCCGGGTGGACGAGGTGATCGAGCTGGTGGGGCTCGGCCGCGCCGCCCGCCGCCGGATCCGGGGCTACTCCCTGGGCATGCGCCAGCGCCTCGGCATCGCCGCGGCCCTGCTCGGCGATCCCCGCGTGCTGCTGTTCGACGAGCCGGTCAACGGGCTCGACCTCGACGGCGTGCGCTGGATCCGGGCGCTGCTGCGCCGGCTGGCCGACGAGGGCCGCACCGTGCTCGTCTCCAGCCACCTGCTCAGCGAGATGCAGCAGACCGCCGACCGCCTCGTCGTCATCGGCCGCGGCCGGCTGATCGCCGACGCCACGACCGAGGACATCCTGCGGGGGCTGGGCACCGCCGCGGTGCGGGTCCGGACGTCGCGGGCCGACGCGCTGGCCGCCGTCCTCCGGCAGCACGGCGCCACGGTGGAGCGCACCGGCGCGCACGAGCTGCAGGTCGCGGGCCGCAGCGCCGAGGAGGTGGGCGAGCTCGCCGACGCCGCCCGCGTCCCGCTGTCCCACCTCTCCGAGGCGGCGCAGTCGCTCGAGGACGCCTACCTGGCCCTCACCGGCGTCAGCGTGGAGTTCCCCGGCGGCCGCGCCGAGCCGGCCGGGACGGCGACCGGGGGCACCCCGTGACCGCGCCGGGAACCGCCCCCGCCGGGCGCACCCGCGCCGTCCCCACCCTGCGCGTGCTCGCCCGCACCGGGGCCGCCGAGTGGACCCGGCTGTGCACGGTGCGGGCGACCTGGTGGCTGCTGCTCGCCGCGGCCGTGGTGTGGACCGGCATCGGCACCCTCGCCGGCCTCGAGTCGGCCGGGGACACCCCGCAGGGCGACCCGGCGTGGGTGGTGGCCTCGGTCGCCACGATGCCGGCCCAGTTCCTCCTCCTGGTGCTCGCGCTGACCGCGGTGACCGGCGACCACGCCACCGGCGGCATCGTGCCGACGCTGCAGTGGACGCCGCGGCGCACCGTCCTGTTCACCGCGCGCACCCTCGTCCCGGTGGCCGTGACGACGGGCCTGGGCGTGCTGCTGGCGCTGGCCTCGGCCGTCGCGGCCTGGACCACGGCCCGGACCGCGGCCGGGCCGGTGCTCGGCCTGCCCGCCGGCGAGGGGGCCGAGGTGCTGGCCACGGTGGCCCTGGTCCTCGCCGCCGGCAGCGCGCTGGCCGTCGGGCTCGGGTTCCTGCTGCGCAGCACGGCCGGCGCCCTGGTCGCCGTCGTCCTGCTCATGCTGGTCCTCCCGCTGTTCCTGCCCCAGTTCCCCTTCGACTGGACCGCCGCGCTCGCCGAGGTCCTGCCCGGGTCCGGCGCGGCGTTCCTCCTGCTCGGCGAGGTGCCCGGGATGACGCAGGCCTCGGCGGTGGGCGTCCTGCTCGCCTGGGCCGGCGGCGCGCTGCTGCTGGGCTGGCTGCGGCTGGTCCGGGACGACGCGAACCGGTGACCGGGGCCCACGTCCCCGCCGACGTCCCCGCCGACGTCCTCGTCGTGGGCGCCGGGCTGGCCGGGCTGCACGCCGCCACCCTGCTGGCCCGGCACGGCCACGACGTGCTGCTCGCCGAGCGGCGCCCCGACCTCGGCGGGGCGGTCCGCACCACGGGCATCTTCGTCCGCAAGACCCTCGACGACTTCCCGCTGCCGGCCGAGCACCTCGGGCCGCCGATCCGGCGGGTGGTGCTCCACCCCCCGGGGCGCGGCCGCCCGGTGACGCTGGACAGCGCCCGCGACGAGTTCCGGGTGGGCGACATGGCGCCGCTGTACCGGGCGGCGGGCCGCGCCGCGGCCGACGCCGGCGTGCGGCTGGCGCTGGGCACCCGCTACGCCGGCCGGGGGGACGGGGCGCACGTCCTCGTCGGTCGGGGCGGCCCCGTCCGGGTGCGGGCGCGGTTCGTCGTCGGCGCCGACGGCGCCCGCTCCCGGGTCGCCCGCGACCTCGGCCTGGACCGCAACGACGCCCTGCTGGTCGGCGCCGAGGAGGTCTTCGCCGTCCCGCCCGGCGCGCGGGCGCCGGCCTTCCACTGCGTGCTCGACCCCTCGCTGGCCCCGGGCTACCTGGCCTGGGTGGTCGACGACGGCCGGCACGCCCACGTCGGCGTGGCCGGCTACCCCGACCGCTTCCCCGACGGCCTGCGCGGCGCCCTCGAGCGGTTCCGGGCCACGGCGCCGGGCCTGCCCCCCGCCGCGCGCCCGGGGGAGGTCGAGCGGCGCGGCGGCCCCATCCCCGTCGGCGGGGTGCTGCGCCGGATCAGCTGCCCGGACGGGCTCCTGGTCGGGGATGCGGCCGGTGCGGTGTCCCCGCTGACCGCCGGCGGGCTCGACCCCTGCCTGCGGCTGTCGGAGCACGCCGCCGCCGTCCTGGACGAGGCCCTGCGCACCGGCCGGCCCGAGCGGCTGTCGGCCTACGACGGCGCCGCGCTGCGCGCCCGCTTCCGGGGCCGGCTCCTGCTGCGCCGGGGGCTGGCCGGGGTGCGCACCCCGGCGGTGGCCGCGGCGGCCTTCGCCGTGCTGTGCACCCCTCCCGGGCGGGCCGCCGCCCGCCGCGTCCTCTTCGGCGACCGCTCCTTCCCGGCCCCCGGGTGACGGAGCCTCCGCCAGGCCGGGCCGGGCCGGCCACCGTACCGTTATCCCCAACCTCCGTGCCGCAACGGCGGCCGCTGCGGTGGGGGGGCGGACCGGTCGGCGACGGGGAGCGGATCACCCGGCCCGCGAGGCGGTCACGGGCCGCCCAGCAGCCAGGCGAGGACGACGCACGCCATCAGGATGCCGGCGGTGAGGGCGAGGGCCGCGGCCGCGAAGGCGAGGCTGTACCCGTCGTCGTCCGGGGCGGTCGGATCGGGGAGCCCGGGAGGGTCGGGCGGGTCGGGGTGGCGCACGTCGAGCCCGGTCATCGGGGACCTCCTCGGCCGAACACACCGGTGCCCGGCAGCCTGCCGGGGACCGGCGGGCGCCGGCCTCGTCCGCCGGGGACGAGAGGTCGCCGCAGGAGGGGCCGAGGACCCTCCGCGCGGGGCGGACCGGAACTGTCGCAAGCCTCTCGATCGTCGTAGTTCCGGAGGTGCGATGGACGCCCGACCGGTCGCAGCGGAACGCGGCGCACGGCTCTCCGGGGTGCCCGCGCGAAGACGGCCGTGCCCCGGCTCCCCCGGGGTACGTGCAGCGCCCCCGGTTGCTGGCGGCGCTCGAGGCCGCCGCCCCCGGCCAGGTCGTCGTGGTGTCCGCACCGGCCGGCTTCGGCAAGACCCTGCTCCTGGCCGACTGGGTGCGCCGCGGCCCCGCTGGCGCCTCCCGTGGTCGCCCTCGTCGCCCTGCTCGAGCACGGCGTCGCCCTGGCCGCCGGGCACCAGGAGCAGGCCCGTGCCGCGCTGCGGTGGGCGGAGGGCGCGCTGGGCGACGGCGGCGAGGTGGCCCTGATGATGCGGGCAGCGCGGCCGGCCACCCTCGGCCGGCCCGCCGCCGCGGGCGAGGTGCTGGCCCCGGTGCTGGCCGGTAGCCGGCCCCCCGTCACCGGCTGGGCGGTCGTGGAGGCGTGGGTGCTGGCCGGCCGGCTCGCGCTGCAGGAGGGCCGGCCGGCGCGGGTCCGCACCGCCCTGGGCCGGGCCCTGGCGCTCGCGCGGGAGACCGACGTCCTGCGGCCGCTGGCCCTCGCGCCGGGGGAGGTCCTCGACGTCCTGGCCGGCCACGTGGGCGGCTTCGGGTCGCTGGAGACCACCGCCCGGCGGGTGCTCGGCGCCCGGCACGCGCTGGGCCGGGAGGGGCGGCCGGCGGCGCTGACCGAGCGCGAGCTGGCGGTCCTGCGGCTGCTGCCGTCGCAGCGGTCCTTCGAGGAGATCGCCGACGACCTGACCGTCTCGCACAGCACGGCGAAGACCCACGTCCGCGCCATCTACGGCAAGCTCGGGGTGAACACCCGGCGCGACGCGGTGCACCGCGCCCGGCGGCAGGGCATCCTCGCCGTCGCCCCGCCGGGCGACGGCGCCCGCTGAGCCCGGCGGTCAGAGGTCGCGGCGGCGGAAGGCCATGGCCGCCAGGCCGAGGACCAGCGCCACCCACAGCGCGGCCCAGGCCAGGTAGGCCGGCGTGAGCGGCGCCTCGCCGAGGAAGGGGAAGCCGTCGAAGCCGGGGCCCAGGGTGGTGAGCAGGGTGGGGTCCTGGAAGGCGTGCATGGCCCCGCGCCACAGGCCGTCGGTCGGCAGGAGCATCCGTGAGACGGTCCCGACCCGGGCCACGCCCTCGTTGCCGAGCGACTCGCCGATGCCGCCGACGACGCCGGCGATCCAGGTGGCCCCGAAGAGCCCCACCGCCACGACGCCCGAGGCCATGGGCGAGATGACGGTGGCCAGCAGCAGACCGAGGGTGAGCAGCACGGCCGTCTGCCCGGCGAGCAGCGCCAGGCCGGTCACCGGTTGCGGGGGCCAGTAGCCGACGGTGACCTGCACGACGAGGAACTGGGCGAGCCCGGCCAGCACCACGAAGCCGGTGCCGAAGGCGACCAGCCCCAGCCACTTGCCGACCAGCACCGCCGAGCGCCGGACCGGCCGGGCCAGCATCGCCAGCGCCGTCCCCGACTCGACCTCGCCGGCCAGGGTCGGCCCGGCGAGGAACGCCGTGCCCAGCGCGGCGATGAGGCTGAACCCGAACATGACCAGGTTGAGCACCGTGGCCGCGGCGAAGCGGGCCTCGCCGCTGGTGAGGCCGCCGAACTCGGTGGAGATCCGCGAGAAGCCCCAGGCCGAGAGGGCCAGCAGGACGACCGTCAGGCCGGCCAGCGCGCGCAGCACCTTGCGGCGGGCGGCCTCCCGGAGGGTGAGCCCGGCGATCGTGAGGACGACGCGAGCGGTCACCGCTGCTCCCCGGTGCGCAGGATGTCCAGCAGCCGCTCCTCGAGGCTGACCCGGCCGGGTTCGACCGCGTGCACCCGGACCCCGAGGGCCACCAGGTCGGCCACGAGCTCGGGCACCCGGGCGGTGCCGTCGTCCGCGGTGCCGTCGTCCGCGGTGTCGTCGTCGGCCAGCTCGACGGTGAACCAGTCCCCGGTGCGGGTCAGCCGGCCGGCGACGGCGAGCCGCCGCTCGGCCGCCGCCCCGACCCCGTCCAGCCGCAGCCGCACCTCGCGCCGGCCCAGCAGCTCCGCAAGGGTGCCCGCGGCGGCCACCCGGCCCCGGTCGAGGATGACGACCCGGTCGCACACCCGCTCCACCTCGCCGATGAGGTGCGAGTTCAGCAGCACCGCGACCCCGCGCTCCTTGAGGGAGAGGACGAGGTCGCGCACGTCGACCCGGCCGAGGGGGTCCAGGGCGCTGGTCGGCTCGTCGAGGACGACGAGCTCCGGGCGGGCCACCAGCGCGACGGCCAGGCCCAGCCGCTGCTGCATGCCCTTGGAGAAGCCGCCCACCCGGTCGCCGGCGCGCTCGGCCAGCCCCACCAGGGCCAGGCACTCCCGCTGCTCGGCGGCCGGCACGGCCGCGCCGGCCAGCCGCACGTGCAGCCTCAGCACCTCGGCCGCGGTGAGCCAGGGCTGGTAGCGGAACAGCTCGGGCAGGTAGCCGACGCGGGCGCGGGCCTGCGGGTCCCGCGCCGGCCGACCGAGCAGCAGCACCTCCCCGGCGTCGGGCCGGACGAGGCCCAGCAGCATCTTGATCACGCTGGTCTTGCCGGCCCCGTTCGGCCCGAGCAGCCCCAGCACCTCGCCGCGGCCCACGGCGAAGGACACGCCGTCGACCGCGGTCCGCCGCCCGTACCGCTTGCGCAGGCCCGAGCACCACACCGCCGCGGACGGTGGCAGGTCGGCGAGCAGCTGCCGCGCCGTGTCCAGCCGTGCGGGGTCGAGGTGCGCGGGGTCGAGGTGCGCGGTGCCGGGGGAGGAGCCGCCCCGGCGGGCGGCGGGGCCGGCGGTCACCGCTACCGCAGCCCGCGGGCCACGGCCAGCACCTCGTCGGCGCTCAGCGACCCGGCCACCGCGGTCACCACGCCGTCCTCGACCCACACCACGCCGGCCAGCACGCCGTCCCGCGAGGTGAGCACCGTGGCGGGCAGCCCGTCGACGTCGGCGGGGGCGCTGCTGACGAAGTCGGCCGGCACCGGCAGGGGCAGCGTCGTCCCGTCCGCGGTGAAGGCCCGCAGCTGGGCGGCGAGGTCCCCGGGCAGGCCGGGCAGGGAGAGGACGTAGTCGCGGGCGGTCTCGAAGGGGACGCCCGAGGAGTCGGCGGTGGGCGCCACCGCGCGGCCCACGACCAGGGCCGGCAGGCCGCTGGCGCCCGGCCACACGGCGGCCACCCCGGGGCCGGCGGTCAGCCGGAACCGGCTGCCGTCCAGACCGGGGGGCGGGGGCGGCAGCGTCCCGCCGGACGCCTGCGCCGCCTGCTCGGCCGAGAAGGTGAACACCACGCTGAGCGGGCCGCCGGCCTGGTACGCCGGCGCCCCGGTCACGCCGCCGGGCAGCTGCTCGACCTGCGGGACGGCGAGCCCGGTGGCGGCCTCCGCGGCGGCGGCGTCGGCCACCCCGCGGACGTCGGGCTCCTCGAGCACCTCCACCTCGCCGAAGGCGGACAGGTCGGGCAGGGACACCAGGTCCGCCTGGGTGATCGCCACCGGGGCGACCTGCTCGGTCCGGAAGATCTGCAGCCAGTCCGCGGCGGCCGCGGCGCCGGCCCCGGTGAGCAGGGCCACCACGCCGACGACGGCGACCACCGGGCTGCGCAGCAGGGCGCGCCGGCGGGGGGCCGGGGCGCGGGCCGGCACCGGCCGGCGCCCGTCCGCGGCGACCGCGTGCGACAGCCGGCGCCACCCGGAGTCGACGTCCACGGCCGGTGTGGCGGCCAGCGCCGCGCCGGTGGCCGCCGCGTCCTCGCGGGCGGTGGCCAGCCCGGACAGGCAGACGGGGCAGGCGGCGACGTGCTCGCGGTCGGCGTCGGCGACCCCGGCCGGCTCGTCCAGGAGACGGCGCAGCGTGCCGTCAGTGGGATGACGCATGACGGTTCAACTCCTCGCGCAGGGCGGACTCGGCGCGTCGGACGGTGGTGCCGACGCTGCCGGGGGACAGATCGAGGGCGGCGGCGACCTCGGCGTAGGACAGGCCGCTGTGCCGGAGGACGAGGGCGACGGCCTGCCGGCGCGGGAGCCGCCGCAGCGCCGCCCGCACGCGGCGGCGCTCGTCGAGGGTCACGACCGCGTCGGCCACGTCCGGGGAGACGGCCTCGCCGTCGCCGGCCGCCTCCTCGCGCGCGGCGCGGCGGCGGTCGGACCGCAGGTGGTTGAGCGCGGTGTGGGCGGCGGCCACGGACAGCCACCCACCGGCCTCGCCGGCCGGGACCGAGGACCGGGCGAAGGCCAGGAAGACCTCCTGGGCGACGTCCTCCGCCGCGTCGCGGGCACCCAGCACGCGGGCGGCGACGGCGACGACCCGCGGGTAGGCGGTGCGGAAGACCTGCTCGAGGTCGGCCCGGACGGCCCCGCCCCCCCGAGGAGTCGCCACGGCTCCGCCGTCCTCCCGCTCCGCCCGTCCGGCCGCCGCGCCGCGCCCGCCCGGGGACAGGATGCGCGGTACCGCGGCGGCGGGTGCGGTCGCACCGCGCCATGGGATGTCCACGTCTGCAGAGCACCGCCGACGCCCCGGATGTGACACGGACGGCGGCAGGCGTACCCGTACCGGGGCTCCCGCCGCCGGCCTCCTCCGGGGACCGGCGCGACCGGGCCCTGCTCGGGCCCGTCGTCAGGGGGAGCGGGGACGGCGCCGACGTCCCGACCGCCGTCCCGGGGCGACCGCTGAGGGCTGCACCGGGCCGACCGTGCCCCGGCGGGGTGGTCGCCGTCGGGGGCGTCGTCCCGGTCCCCGTTCTCGGCAGGCCGACCGATGTGTCGCGTGCGACTCTTCTCGGCGGGGACCGGACCCGCGCAACCCGTCGCGCCCGGAGCGGTCCCCGCCTCCGACGACGATGGGGATCCCGCCTGTGGACGTGGTCGACCTCTCCCGCTTCCAGTTCGCCTCGACCAGCATCTTCCACTTCTTCTTCGTCTCGCTGACCGTCGGCCTGGCCTTCCTCATCGCCGTGATGGAGACCTTCGCCCACGTCCGCAGCGAGCGCCGCGAGCTCTACGGCCGGATGACCAACTTCTTCGGCCACCTGTTCCTCATCAACTTCGCCGTCGGCGTGGTGACCGGCATCGTCCAGGAGTTCCAGTTCGGGATGAACTGGAGCGAGTACTCCTACTTCGTCGGCAACATCTTCGGCGTCCCGCTGGCGCTCGAGGTGCTCATGGCCTTCTTCCTCGAGAGCACCTTCATCGGGCTGTGGTGGTTCGGCAAGGACCGGCTCAAGCCCTGGATGCGGCTGGCCAGCATCTGGCTGGTGGCGATCGGGACCCAGATCAGCGCATTCTGGATCGTCCTGGCCAACGCGTGGATGCACCGCCCGGTCGGCTACGAGGTGGTCGACGGGCAGGCCCGCCTCACCGACTTCGGCGCCGTCGTCTTCAACTACAAGGCCTGGCTGTACTTCGCCCACGTGCAGGGCAGCGCCTGGACGGTCGCCGGCTTCTTCGTGCTCGCGATCAGCGCGTTCCACCTGCTGCGCCGGCAGAACGTGGACGTGTACTCCCGGGCGCTGCGCATCGCGCTGGTGTTCGCCGCCGTCGGGACGGTCTTCTCCGCCACCAGCGGCCACACCGAGGCGCAGGTGGCCCGCGAGGACCAGCCGATGAAGTTCGCGGCCATGGAGGCGCAGTGGGAGACCTCGGAGTCCCCGGCCCCGTGGTCGCTGTTCGCGATCATCGACGAGGAGGAGCGCACCAACCGGTTCAACGTCGAGATCCCGTTCGTCGGGTCGATCCTCGCCTACAACAGCCTCGAGGGCCGCTACGAGGGGATCAACCAGCTCGAGGAGGAGTACGACGAGCTCTACGGCCCCGGGGACTACGTGCCGCCGGTGACCTGGGTGTACTGGTCCTTCCGGATCATGGTGGCGATCGGGGTGCTGCTGCTCGCCACCGCCTTCCTCGGCCTGTTCCTGTGGTGGCGCAGGCGCGGCCGGCTGGACGAGACCCGGTGGTACCTGCGCGCGCTGGTGCTCATGGTCCCGCTGCCGTGGATCGCCAACTTCACCGGCTGGATGGTCACCGAGATGGGCCGCCAGCCGTTCATGGTCTACGGGTTGCTGACCGTGGAGGAGGGGGTCAGCAACAACACCGCCGGTGAGGTCCTCGCCGGCCTGGTCGGGCTGTGGGCGGTGTACCTGGCTCTCATCGGGCTCGACATCTTCCTGCTGACCGTCACCGCGCGGGCCGGCATCCACCGGACGCCGGAGGCCCAGCTGGTCGCCGCCCCCGCCCCCAGCTACGACGGGCCGGGCTTCCAGGGCTACGAGAGGCGGGACTGACGGTGGACCTCGTCGCGCTGTGGTTCTGGCTGATCGCGCTCACCTTCACCCTCTACTTCTTCCTCGAGGGCTTCGACTTCGGCGTGGACATCCTCCGGCCCACGCTGGCCCGGACCGAGGCGGAGGAGCGCGCCCTCACCGGCACCATCGGCCCGTTCTGGGACGGCAACGAGGTGTGGGTGATCGCGGCCGCCGGGCTGATGTTCTCCACGTTCCCCATCTGGTACGGCGCGGTCTTCAGCGGCATGTACCCGCTGTTCGTGCTGATCCTGCTGGCCCTGCTGCTGCGCGGGGTCGCCTTCGAGTACCGCAACCAGGTGGACAGGGAGCGCTGGCGGGACTTCTGGGACTGGATGTCCTTCGGGGGCAGCGTCGTCCCGTCCTTCCTCTGGGGCGTGGTGATGGCCAAGATCATCGAGGGGCTGCCGGTCACCGGGGACCGGGAGGTCGCCAGCGGGTTCGTCGAGCTGTTCACCCCCTTCTCCCTCGTCGGGGGCTTCACCACGCTGCTGCTGTTCATGCTGCACGGCGCGAACTTCCTCCTCCTGCGCCTGCACACCGACACCCCGCTGTACGCCCGGGCGCGGCAGGCGGCGCTGCGCTGGGGGGCGCTGGCCACGGTCGCGATCGTCGGCTTCGTCGTCATGGGGTACGTCACCGAGGACCTGTTCGAGGACTTCGGGGTCGCCTCCTGGCTGTTCCCGGTCGCGGCCTTCCTGACGCTGGCCAGCATCTGGCTGGCCCTGTCGCTGCGGCGGGACACGCTGGCGTTCGTGATGAGCGGCCTGACGGTGCTCTTCGCCACCGTCACGGTCTTCATCGCGCTGTTCACCCGCGGGGAGGTGCTGCCCTCCACGCTGGACCCCGACTTCGGCCTGGACCTCCGGGAGTCGGCCGCCCAGCCGGAGACGCTGGAGCTGATGACCTGGGTCGGCGGCATCTTCCTCCCGCTGATCATCGGCTACCAGATCTGGAACTACTACGTGTTCCGCGAGCGGGTGCGGCCCGACGAGGGCGCCCTCAGCAAGGGCTACTGATGGGGCGGGCGGACCCGCGGTGAGGAGCGGCGCCACGGGCCGGGTGCTCGCCCTGCCCGTCGCCCGGCGGCTGGGGGTCACCTGCGGGGTGCTCGCCGTCCTCGCCTGGTCGCTGGTCGTCCTCCAGTGGGCCCTGGTGGCGGCCGTCGTCGCGCGGGTGGCCGGGGGCGTGGCGACGCCGGCCGGTGCGGCCGGGCTGCTGGCCGGTGCCCTCCTGGCCTGGTGGTCGCGGGCCGGGGTGCTGGGCCTGCGCGACCTGCTCGCGGCCCGGGCCTCGGCGCAGGCCCGGCGCGGCGCCCGGGAGGCGCTGGTGGCCAAGCTGCTCCGCCTCGGCCCCGAGGTCATGGTCGGGCAGCGCGCCGGCGAGCTGGTCACCACCGCGACGGCCGGCGTCGGACGGCTGGACGGCATCGTCGCCCGGCTGCTGCCCGGGGCGGTCTGGGCCGCGGTGCTGCCGCCGCTGCTGGTCGCCACCGTGCTCGTCCTGGACCTGCCGAGCGGTGGGCTGCTGCTGCTCACCGGACCGCTGCTCGTGCTGTTCCTCTGGCTGGTCGGCGGCCTGGCCGAGCGCTCGGCCCGGGAGCAGTGGGGCACGCTCGGCCGGCTCGGGGCGGTCCTCGTCGACACGCTCCGGGCGCTGCCCACGTTGGTGGCCTACGGCCGGGCCGACCGCAGCCGGCGGGAGCTCACCGAGGTCAGCGAGGCCCACCGGGCCACCACGATGCGGGTGCTGCGGACGGCGTTCCTCTCCGGGTTCGTCCTCGAGTTCGGCGCCGTGCTGTGCACCGCCCTGGTGGCGGTCACCGTGGGGGTGCGGCTGTTCGAGGGACACCTGGGGTTCGAGCGCGCCCTGCTGGTCCTGCTGCTCACCCCGGAGTTCTTCGCCCCGCTGCGGGCGCTGGGCGCCGACCGCCACGCCGCCCTCGAGGGCCGGCCGGCCGCCGAGCGGCTGTTCGCCGTCCTCGACCTGCCGGAACCGGCCCGGGGCAGCGGGCCGGTCGGCGACGGCGTCCCGCACCTGCGGCTGCGGGGGGTGGGCCTGCGGCCGGACGGGCGCACCGTCCTCGGCGGGGTGGACCTGGACCTGCCCCCGGGCTCCCGGACGGCGGTCGTCGGGCCCAGCGGCGCGGGCAAGAGCAGCCTGCTGCACCTGCTGCTCGGGCTGCGCGACCCCGACGAGGGCGAGGTCCTCGTCGACGGCGTCCCGCTGGCGGCACTGGACCCGGCGGCCTGGCGGGCCCGCGTGGCCTACGTGCCCGAGCGACCGTGGCTGCTGCCCGGCACCGTCGCCGACAACGTGCGGCTGGGCCGCCCCACCGCCGGGGTCGCCGAGGTCGAGGAGGCGCTGCGCCGCGCGCACGCCCTCGAGTTCGTCCGCGGCCTGCCCCGCGGCCTGGACACCCCGCTCGGGGAGGACGGCGCCCGGCTCTCCGGCGGGGAGCGGCTGCGGCTGGCGCTGGCCCGGGCCTTCGTCAAGAACGCCCCGGTCGTCGTCCTCGACGAGCCCACCGGGCAGCTCGACGCCGCGGCCGAGGCCGCCGTCCTCACCGCCCTGGAGGAGCTCGCCGCCGGCCGCACCGTCGTCACCGTCACCCACCGCACCGCGCCGCTGGGCCTGCACGACCGGGTCGTGCACCTCGACGCCGGCCGGCTCCGCGAGGCCGAGGCGGCCCCGTGAGGGACGTGCTGCTCCTGGTGCACCGCGGCCGGGCGGCGCTGGCCGTCGTCCTCGGCGCGCTGACCGTGCTCGCCGGCGCCGCGCTGCTGGCCACGTCCGGGGCGCTGATCACCGGGGCGGCGCAGCAGCCGGCCACGCTGCTGGTCCTCATGCCGCTCATCACGGGGGTGCGGCTGTTCGGCGTGGCGCGCGCCGCGCTGCGCTACGCCGAGCGGCTGGTCTCCCACGACGTCACCCTCCGGGCGGTCGCCGGCCTGCGGGCCACCGTGCTGGCCCGGCTCGTGCCGCTGGCGCCGGCCGCCCTCACCGGCGCCCGCGGCGGCGAGCTGCTGGCGCGGGTGCGCGCCGACGTCGACGAGCTGCAGGGCGTGTTCCTGCGGCTGGTGGCGCCCACGGCCGTCGCCGTCCTCGCGGGCGGGGCGGCCGTCGGGCTCACCGCGCTGGTCTCCCCGCCGCTGGCCCTCGTGCTCGCCGCGCTGCTGCTCGCCCTGGGGGTGGCCGTGCCCGCGGTCGCCCGGCGCGCCGGCCGGGGCGCCGCCGTGGCCGCGGCCCGGGCCGACGCCGCCTTCGGCGCCGACGCCCTCGACCTGGTCCGCGGCCTGGCCGACCACGTCACGGGGGACGGCGGGACCACCGCGCGCCGGGGTCTGGACGACTCGCTGTCCGCGCAGGAGGCGGCCGAGCGGGCCGGGGCCCGGCTCACCGCGGTCACGACCGTGCTGCGCGAGGGCGTGCCGGGCCTCGGCGTCCTCGCCGCGCTGCTGCTGGTGGGCCAGGACGTCGCGACCGGCCGGACCGACCCGGTGCTGCTCGCCGCCGCCGCCCTGGGTGTCCTCGGCTCGTTCGAGGCCGTGGGCGGGCTCGGTGCCGCCTGGGGGGCGGCCGGGGGCCTGCGCGCCGCGGCCGGGCGGGTCCGCGACCTCGGCCGGGTGCCGCCCGCGGTCACGGACCCGGCGCGGCCCCGTCCGCGGCCCGCGGGAGCCGTCCTGCGCCTGGAGGCGGTCACCGTCGGCCACCCGGGCACCCGCCGGGCGGCGCTGCGCGGGTTCGACCTGACCGTGGGGGAGGGGGACAAGGTCGCCCTGGCCGGTCCCAGCGGCGCGGGCAAGAGCACCGTCCTCGCGCTGGCCCTGCGCGCCCTCGACCCGGGTGCCGGGCGGGTCACCCTCGGCGGCGCCGACCTGCGCGAACTGGCCCTCGCCGACGTCCGCGCGACCACGGCCTGGGCACCGCAGGTCCCGCAGGTGCTGGGGGGCACCCTGGCCGGCAACCTGCTGCTGGCCCGCGAGGACGCCGACGACGCGACCCTGGTCGCCGCCCTCGAGGCGGTGGAGCTCGGCGGGCTGCTGGCGACCGTGGGCCTGCACGGCTGGGTCGGGGAGTCCGGGGAGCGGCTCTCGGCCGGGGAGCGGGCCCGCGTCGGGCTGGCGCGCGCGCTGCTGCGCCCGGCCCGCCTGCTCCTGCTGGACGAGCCGACCGCCCACCTGGACGGGCCGCTGGCCGCCCGGCTGCTCGACCGGCTCGCGGCCGACGAGCGCGGGGTGCTGCTGGTCACCCACTCCGCGGACGCGCTGGGGCCGGGCTGGCGGGTGGTCCACCTCGCGACGCACCCGGCACGGGAGGCGCCCGCGGCCGGCTGAGCGCCGCCGCGGCGGTGTGGGCGTTGGCGCGCGCGCATCGGTCGGGATGGCACGCAATCCCGCGTGCCCGACCCCCGCCGTTATCCCCAACACTGTGCCGCTGACAGCGGCCGGCGACGCCCGGCAGGAAGAGCAGCGGCGACGACGGGGGACCCGATCCGCCGGGCGGGCGGCGCGCAGCCGGTGGGCCGGGGTGCGACCGGGCGGGCCCGGTCGCCGGCAGCGGCTGCGACCACCGCGTTCGGTTCGCCGGTCCCCCTGCACGCGAGCACCCCACGGCGGCCGTCCGGGCCGCTACATTGCTGCGACCGGCGCAGGACTGTGACCGAGATCTCCCCGAGGCGCGACGCCGGCGGCGCCCCGGGCAGGCGGGACCACGGGGGAGGTGTCGAGGTCCCGGCCGGACCGGTGGCGGCTCCGCCCGTCGCCCGCCGCCGCTGCCACCCGGCGCCGGCGGGGACAGGCGGCCGGCCACCGCGGGAGGCGAGACCAGCCGCTCGGACTCGGCTGGACCCGACGGCGCGGGCACGACCGGGTGGCCGCGCGACACGACTCCACGGGGAGCAGACGTGAAGACCCGCAGCGCAGTACTCCACACCCAGCCCGGCCGGTACGAGGTCACCGAGGTCGACCTCGACGAACCCCGCGAGGGCGAGCTGCTCGTCAGGATGGCCGCCGTCGGGCTGTGCCACACCGACGACCACGACGTCCCGCCCGGCAGCGCCCCGCCTCTCCGGCTGCCGCTCGCCGGTGGCCACGAGGGCGCCGGGGTCGTCGTCGGCGTGGGCCCCCACACGCCCGGCTGGGCGGAGGGCGACCACGTGGTGCTCAGCTTCGTCGCGGTCTGCGGGCGGTGCCGGATGTGCTCGACCGGGCACCAGAACCTGTGCGACCTCGGCGCGCGGCTGTTCTCCGGCGCCCGGATCGAGGACCCGACCAGCTTCCGGATGTCCTACCAGGGCAGGCCCGTGGGGCAGGCCTACGGCCTCGCCGCGCTCAGCGAGCACACCGTCGTCGACGCCCGGTCGGCGGTGAGGATCGACCCGGAGCTGCCGCTGGACAAGGCCGCGCTGGTCGCGTGCGGCGTCCCCACCGGCTGGGGATCGGTCACCAACATGTCCGACGCCCGGGCCGGGGACGTGGTCGTCGTCATGGGCATCGGCGGGGTCGGGATCAACAGCGTGCAGGCCGCCCGGGCCATCGGCGCCCGCGCGGTCATCGCCGTCGACCCGGTGGAGTTCAAGCGGGAGACGGCCAAGCAGCTGGGCGCGACCCACACCGCCGCGACCATGGCCGAGGCCGCCGAGCTCGCCCGGTCCCTGACCGACGGCCAGGGCGCCGACGCGGCCGTCGTGGCGGTCGGCGTCGTCACCGGCGACCACATCGCCGAGGCGGTGAACTCCATCCGCAAGGCCGGCACGGTCGTGGTCACCGGTACCGGGAGCATGCGGCAGGGCGGTGGCGTGCCCTTCAACCACACCATGTTCACGGTGTTCCAGAAGCGCCTGCAGGGCGCCCTCTTCGGCGGGTGCAACCCCCGCTGGGACATCCCCAGCCTGCTGGGCCAGTACACCGCCGGCACGCTCAAGCTCGACGAGCTCGTCACGCGGACCTACTCGCTGGACCAGGTCGCCGAGGGCTTCGACGACATGAAGGCCGGCCGGAACATCCGGGGGGTCGTCCTCTTCGACTGAACCCGAGCACCCCGGCCGGCCCGGCGTCGCACGCCCGGCCGGCCGGGGCGGTCAGCCCGCCGCGATCCGGCGGCAGTCGGGGCACGGGTGGGCCGAGCCCAGCCCGCGCGGCCCGGCCCAGGCGCCCCGGACGACGCCGACCGGCACGCCGCAGACCCCGAGCCAGGGCGCCGGGCCGTCGGCGATGTCGCGGGGGACGGCGTGCGCCCGCCCGGTCTCCTGGTCCCGCCCGGCCACGTGGTCGCTGCCCGCCATGGCACCAGCATGACCGGCGCGGCCGCCGGTGCGGGGCCGGCCGCGGGTGCGGCCCCGCGGATCCGGAACGGCTCAGGGGCCCCTTGATCGGCCCGCACCCCGCGGGCAGGCTGTGATGCACGACACAGCCGGGTCTCGGGAGGTCACCGTGCAGGCACGAGTAGGGGACAGGATCGTCGTCCGCTCCACCCACCAGGGGGAGCCCGAGCGCACCGGTGAGGTGCTCGAGGTCCGCGGCGACCAGGGCGGCCCGCCCTACGTCGTCCGCTGGGACCCCGACGGGCACACCGGGGTGTTCTTCCCGGCGGGCACCTGCACCGTGGTCCCCGCGCCGGCGGCGAGGGGCTGAGGCGGGTGGCCAAGGACACCGGGACGGCCCCGGCCCCGCGAGCGGCCGGCGAAGTGCGCAACGTGGCCCTGGTGGGCCACGCCGGCGCGGGCAAGACCACCCTGGCCGAGGCGCTGCTGGTGGCCACCGGCGCGCTGCCCCGCGCCGGCCGGGTGGAGGACGGCACGACCTGCCTCGACAGCGAGGAGGTGGAGATCCGCCAGCAGCGCTCGGTGTCGCTGGGGGTGGCCACCGTCGAGCACGCCGGGCACCGGCTGACCCTGCTGGACACCCCGGGCTCCCCTGACTTCGTCGGCGAGCTGCGCGCCGGGTTGCGGGCGGCCGACGCGGCGCTGTTCGTCGTCTCCGCCGTCAACGGCGTCGACGCGACGACCGTGCAGCTCTGGGAGGAGTGCGCGGCGGTCGGCATGCCCCGGGCGGTGGTCATCACCCAGCTCGACCGGCCGCGCGCGGACCTCGACGAGGCGGTGCGGTCCTGCCGCACGCAGCTGGGGGAGGGGGTGCTCCCGCTGCAGGTCCCGCAGCGGGGTGCGGACGGCGCGGTCACCGGCCTGCTGTCCCTGCTGGAGCCGCACGTCGAGGCCGGCGGGCCCGACGCCGACCGGCTCCGCGCCGAGCTGATCGAGGGGATCATCGGCGAGAGCGAGGACGAGACCCTCATGGACCGCTACCTCGCCGGCGAGGAGCTCGCCGTCGGGGACCTGGTCGCCGACCTGGAGACCGCCGTCGCCCGCGGCCACTTCCACCCGATCCTGTGCACGGCGCCGCTGACCGGCGTCGGGATCCCCGAGCTGCTCGACCTGCTGGTGGCCGCGTTCCCGTGCCCCATGGAGCACGGTTGCCCGCCGGTGACCCGGCCCGACGGGTCCCCGGCGCCGGTGCTGGCCTGCGACGCCGACGGCCCGCTGGTCGCCGAGGTCGTCAAGACCACCACCGACCCCTACCTGGGGCGGGTCTCCCTGGTGCGGGTGTTCTCCGGCACCCTCCGCCCGGACACCGCCATCCACGTCTCCGGCCACGGCATGGCCGAGCGCGGCCACCCCGACCACGACGTCGACGAGCGCATCGGCGCGGTCTCCTCCCCGCTGGGCCCCACCCTGCGCCCGGTCGCGGCCTGCCCGGCCGGCGACGTCTGCGCGGTGACCCGGCTGGCGTCGGCCGAGACCGGCGACACGCTCTCCTCGCCCGACGACCCCCGCCTGGTCCCGCCGTGGGACCTGCCCGTGCCGCAGCTGCCCGTGGCCGTCGAGGCCTCCTCCCGCGCCGACGAGGACCGGCTGGCCACCGCGCTGGGCCGCCTGGTCGCCGAGGACCCGACGGTCCGGCTCGACCGGCGGGCCGACACCGGCCAGCTGCTGCTCTGGTGCGTGGGCGAGGCCCACGCCGAGGTGCTGCTCGAGCGGCTGCGCACCCGGCACGGCGTCTCGGTCACCACCGTGCCGGTCAAGGTGCCGATGGTCGAGACCCTCGCCGCGCCGGCCCACGTCACCGGCCGGCACGTCAAGCAGTCCGGCGGCCACGGCCAGTACGCGGTCGTGGTGGTCGACGTCGAGCCCGGGGAGCCCGGCTCCGGGATCGTCTTCGAGCAGCGCATCGTCGGTGGCACCGTGCCCAGCCAGTTCCACGGCAGCGTGGAGAAGGGCGTGCGCAGCCAGGCCGCGCGCGGCATCGAGGGCGAGCGGCCGCTGGTCGACCTCAAGGTCACCCTCGTCGACGGCAAGGCGCACTCGGTCGACTCCTCCGACGCCGCCTTCCAGGCCGCGGGGGCGCTCGCCCTCCGGGAGGCCGCGGCCGCCGCCGGCACCAAGGTGCTCGAGCCCTGGTGCGAGGTGGAGGTCGTGGTGCCGGGGGAGTACGTCGGCGCGGTGATGAGCGACCTGTCGGCGCGGCGGGCCCGCGTCACCGGCAGCGAGGCCGACCCGGAGCGCGACCGGACGACGGTGCGGGCCGAGGTGCCCGAGGTGGAGCTGCTCGCCTACGCCGGTGCGCTGCGCTCGGTGTCGCACGGCACCGGCAGCTTCAGCCGCCGGGCCCTGGGCTACGAGCCGGCGCCGGCCTCGCTCACCGCGGTGCCGGCCTGAGCCCTCCACGGTGACCCACCCGGAGGGGGCGGGCGGCCGGTGCGCCGCCGGGGGAGGCCGCGGCGCGGGACACTAGCCTGCACCAGCGGTGTCCAGCGGGTGCGGAGGTGTCGTGACGTCGTCCCAGGGGTCGTCGGCGGCGGCCCGTCCCACCGCGGCGGGCAGGCCCCCGGCCGACCGCAACGACCTGCCCGACCGCGTCTGGACGCTGCCCAACGCCCTCTCGGTGCTGCGCCTGCTCGGCGTGCCGGTGTTCCTGTGGCTCCTGCTCGGCCCCGAGGCCGACGGCTGGGCGGTGGCGGTCCTGGCCGTCGCGGGCCTCACCGACTGGGCCGACGGCAAGCTGGCCCGGACGCTGGGCCAGTCCAGCCGGCTCGGGGCCCTGCTCGACCCGGCCGCCGACCGGCTCTACATCGTCGCCACGCTGCTCGCCTTCGCGCTGCGCGACGTGGTGCCGCTGTGGGTCGTCCTGGTCCTCCTCGGCCGGGAGGTCGTCCTCGGGATCGCGCTGCTGGTGCTGCGCCGGCACGGCTGGCCCCCGCTGCAGGTCCACTACCTGGGCAAGGCGGCCACGTTCATCCTGCTCTACGCCTTCCCGCTGCTGCTCCTGGCCGAGGGGGACGGGCCCGTGGTCGCCGTGGCCCAGCCGGTGGCCTGGGCGCTGACCATCTGGGGCGGGGCGCTCTACGTCCTGGCCGGCGCCTTCTACGTCGTCCAGACCGTGCGCCTCGTGCGGCCGAGCGGCGTCCGGCCGGGCGACGCGGGAGCCGCACCGTGAGGACCCTGCCGCGCGGCGGCGGCCCCCGCTCGATGGGTGCCTCGCTGCTCGACCAGGTGCTCGCCGAGACGCTCGACCCCGCCTACGAGCAGGCCGCGCGCGCCCGTGCCGAGCGGGCGGCGGCCGGCGTCCCGGAGTCACCGCGCCGGCGGTGGGCGGGGCAGGTGGCCGTCGCCCTCACCCTGGCGGTCGCCGGCCTGCTGGCCGGCGTCACCTACAACGAGGCGGCGGCCGGGGAACCGGCCCGCGCCGAGATCCGCGCGGCCCTCGTCGACGACATCATGGCGGCGACGGAGACCACCGACCGGCTGGCCGCCGACGTGGAGCAGCTGCGCGCCGACGTCGCCGCCGCGCGCGCCGAGGCGCTGGCCGCCTCGGCGGTCGGCCAGCGGGTGCTGGCGGACCTCGAGGCCGCCGAGGTGGCGGCCGCGGCCACCGCGGTGGAGGGGCCCGGGCTGCTGGTGACGCTGGCCGACGCCGAGCCCGACGCCGACAGCGACCCGGTCGGCGGCGGAGACGTCGACCCCCGCGGCCAGGTGCGCGACGGCGACCTGCAGCTGGTCGTGAACGCCCTCTGGGCCGCCGGCGCCGAGGCGGTGGCGATCAACGGGCAGCGGCTGGGGCCGACGACGGCCATCCGGTTCGCCGGGGAGGCGGTGCTGGTGGACTTCCGCCCGGTCACCAACCCCTACCTGGTGAGCGCCGTCGGCGACCCCGCGACGCTGCGCTCGGACTTCCTCGCCAGCCCGGAGGTCGCCTCCCTGGCCGTCATCTCGCAGTCCTTCGGGCTGCGCTTCGAGTTCGCCCAGGAGGACGAGCTGACCCTGCCCGCCGGGAGTCCGCCGGAGCTCCGGTCCGCCACCCCCCTCGCCGAGGAGCCGGCCGGGGGTGGCGGGTGATCCCGGTCCTCGGGCTGGCCCTGGGGATCGTCCTGGGCATCGTCTTCGACCCGACCGTCCCGCTGTGGCTGCAGCCCTACCTGCCCATCGCCGTGGTGGCCGCCCTCGACGCCGTCTTCGGCGGCGCCCGGGCCCGCCTCGACGGCATCTTCGACGCCAAGGTGTTCGTGATCTCGTTCGTGTCCAACGTGGTCGTCGCCGCGCTGATCGTCTTCCTCGGCGACCAGCTCGGGGTCGGCGCGCAGCTGTCCACCGCGGTCGTCGTCGTCCTCGGCATCCGCATCTTCGGCAACGCCGCGGCCATCCGCCGGCACCTCTTCCGCGCATGACCGGGCGACCGCGGCCCGGAGCCGCCCCCGACGACGGCGCGGAGGAGCCGGCGGCCGACGCCGTCCCGGCCGGGGGCGCCGTCCCGGAGGAGCACGCCGGTCCGGTTTCGGATGAGCACGCCGTCCCGGCTCCGGACGAGCCCGGGCGGCCGGCGCAGCACCCCGGCGGGCGGCCCTCCCGGCGCCGGCGCGACCCGCTGGCCGCGGTCCTCATCGGCGTGCTCACCCTGCTGCTGGGCTTCGCCTTCGCCGTGCAGGTGCGCAACACCGGGACCGACGAGGACCTCGCCGGCGCCCGCGAGGAGGACCTGGTCACCATCCTCGACGAGCTCGACGCCGAGGAGGCCCGGCTCTCGGCGCAGATCGCCTCCCAGCGCGCCGCCCTGCGGGAGCTCACCAGCTCCGGCGACCAGGACGCCGCCGCCCTGGCCGCCGCCCGGGAGCGGGTGGAGGCGCTGGGCATCCTCAACGGCACCGTCGCCGCCGAGGGGCCGGGGCTGCTCATGACGATCCGCGATCCCGACGGCGCGCTGCGGGTGGCCGACCTGCTCGACGCGATCCAGGAACTGCGCGGCGCCGGGGCCGAGACGATGCAGATCGACGGCGTCCGGGTGGGGGTCTCCACCCCCGTCACCGGCGAGCCCGGGGACCTCCGGGTCGACGGGCGGCCGGTGGACAGCCCCTACGAGTTCGTCGTCATCGGCTCCCCGCAGGACCTGCAGACCGCCCTGGCCATCCCCGGCGGGGTGGTCGACCGGGTCGGCCGCCAGGGCGGCAGCGTGGACACGGCCACCGCCGAGCGCGTCGTGGTGGACGCGTTGCGGCCGCTCGACGTCCCTCAATACGCTCAGCCGGCGGACGGCGAGGACTGACCCGCCCGGCGACGACAGCCCCCCGACCACCGCACCCCACGACCGACTGGAGACGACGCCGCATGGCCACCCCCGACGACCGCCGCTACACCGAGCAGCACGAGTGGGCCCAGCTGCAGGAGGGCGGGGTCGTCCGGGTCGGGATCACCGACCACGCCCAGGACGCCCTCGGCGACATCGTGTTCGTCCAGCTGCCGGAGGTCGGCGCCGACGTCGCCCCCGGCGCCCCGATCGGGGAGGTGGAGAGCACCAAGTCGGTGTCGGACGTCTACTCGCCCGTCGCCGGCGTCGTCACCGCGGTCAACGAGGCGCTGACCGACGCGCCGGAGACGATCAACGCCGACCCCTACGGCGCCGGCTGGCTGGTGGAGGTGCGCGTGGAGGACGCCGCGGACCCGACCGGGGAACTGCTCGACGCCGCGGCTTACCAGGCCCTCGTCGACGCGTCCTGACCTCCGCGGTCGGTGCTCGCCGGGGCCGCCGACCCCGCTCACTATGCTCGGGGGCGAGGCGTCGCGGCGCCCCTCCGGGGGCCCGTCCCTCACCCTGTACGTCCGGTTGACCCTCGGGTCGGCCGCTGGTTCCATGACCCACGGCCCGCCGTGCCCCGCACGGCGGCCGACCCGAGGCGGGCCGTCCGGCCCGTCGTCCGCCGGCCGCCCGCGGCTGCCCCAGCCCGCGGCGGTGCCCTTCCTGCACCGGAGGAGACAGACGTGCACTGCACTCGTTGTGGCCACAACAACCCCGAGGGCAGTCGCTTCTGCGCGCAGTGCGGCGCGGCGCTGTCCCAGGAGCGGATCGGCGAGTCCACCAGCGTGATCCCCAAGGTGGGCGGCGAGGACTCCGCCGAGACCCCGGAGGTCTCGGAATCCGACGCGCACGCCGGTGCGGTCGAGTCCCTGCCCGCGGGCTCGGCGCTGCTCGTGGTCAAGCGCGGCCCGAACGCCGGCAGCCGGTTCCTCCTGGACCAGGACGTGACGACCGCCGGCCGGCACCCCGACAGCGACATCTTCCTCGACGACGTCACCGTCAGCCGGCGGCACGTGGAGTTCCACCGCGAGGGCGGCGGCTTCTCGGTGCACGACGTCGGCAGCCTGAACGGCACCTACGTCAACCGCGAGCCGGTGGACGTCGCCAGCCTGGCCGGCGGCGACGAGGTGCAGATCGGCAAGTTCCGCCTGGTGTACCTGACCGGTCCCCGCACGGGCGAGCCCGCACCCCGCTCGTGAGCGGCACGGGCGGTACCCGTCGGGCCCCGGTGCCGACGGCGGGATGAGCGTGGTGGCCTCGCGCGCCAGCGCGTTCGGGGACGCCGACGACCAGCGCAGCCCTCGCCTGACCATCGGCGAGGTGCTCGCCGTCCTGCGGGACGACTTCCCCGACGTCACGATCAGCAAGATCCGGTATCTCGAGACCGAGGACCTCGTGCACCCGGAGCGGACGCCCTCGGGCTACCGCAAGTTCTCCGCGGCCGACGTCGCCCGGCTCCGCTACGTGCTCACCGCCCAGCGGGACCACTACCTCCCGCTGCGGGTGATCAAGGAGCACCTGGAGGCCATCGACCGGGGGGAGCCGCTGCCCGGCGCCCCGCCGGCCCCGCCGGCCGTCGAGGGCGGCGAGCAGCCGGTGGCCAGCCTGCCGCCGGACGAGTTCGCCCGGACGGCGGGCCTGGAGCCGCAGCAGCTGGCCGACTGCGTGCAGTTCGGCCTGCTGGCGACCGACGCCGACGGCCGCCACCCGGCCGCCGACCTGCCCATCGCCCGGGCCGCGGCGGGCCTGGCCCGGCACGGCATCGAGCCGCGGCACCTGCGCGTCTACCAGAACGGCGCCGAGCGGGAGGCCGGCCTGGTCGAGCAGCTCGTGGCGCCGGTGCTGCGGGCCCGCTCGGAGGAGGCGCGCACCCGGGCCACGGAGAAGCTGCGCGAGCTCGCGGCGCTGTCGGCGCAGCTGCACGGCGCGTTGCTCGAGGCGCGCCTCCGGGATCTCCTGCGCCCCTGACTCGGGCGTACCGTGGTCGGCGTCGGGTCCAGGAGGGGCCCGACCGTCCAGCAGCCGCCGCACACCGATCCGTCCGCCCACCCGGGCCGCAGCTGAGGGGGCCGCACCGTGCAGGAGCTCAGAGTCGTCGGGGTCCGGGTCGAGCTGCCCGGCAACCAGCCCATCCTGCTGCTCAAGGAGACGCAGGGGGAGCGGTACCTGCCGATCTGGATCGGCGCGGTCGAGGCCGCCGCCATCGCCTTCGAGCAGCAGGGCGTGCGCCCGGCGCGGCCGATGACCCACGACCTGCTCCGCGAGGTGGTGCGCACGCTGGGCGCCACGCTCGAGGCGGTCAACATCACCGAGATGCGCGACGGCATCTACATCGCCGAGCTGGTCTTCGGCGACGACCGGGTCGTCAGCGCCCGCCCCTCGGACGCCGTCGCGCTGGCCGTGCGCACCGGGACGCCCATCTTCGGCGCCGAGGCGCTGCTCGACGAGGTCGGCATCGAGATCCCCGACGAGCAGGAGGACGAGGTCGAGAAGTTCCGGGAGTTCCTCGACCAGATCTCCCCGGAGGACTTCGGCGCCGGATCCGGCTCGGGCGGCTGACCCCCTCCGCACCGCCCACCCCCTCCGCACCACGGGCCCGTCGGCACCGTCTCCCCGGTGCCGGCGGGCCCGTCGGCTGCCGATACCACCCCGGTGGGTGAGTGCTGCGACACGCCGCCCCGCTCAGTTGACCGGCCCAGGGGCCCGGCTTACGGTCGGCGAACAACACCGGTGTGACACCTGGGACGTCGGGTGACCCACATCGCTGGTCACCGGGGCGACCGCCGCGGGACGCAGAGGAGGACGCTGACGTGAGCGACCAGAGCAACGGCTCCCAGGGTCAGCTCTTCAGCGACGCCGCCGTGGGGGCACCGTCCTACGACGAGGTCGAGAGCGACCTCGTGGGGTACCGCGGCCCGACGGCGTGCGCCGCTGCCGGCATCACCTACCGACAGCTCGACTACTGGGCCCGTACCGGCCTGGTCGCGCCGTCCGTCCGCAGCGCCACCGGCTCGGGCACCCAGCGGCTGTACTCGTTCCGCGACATCCTCGTGCTCAAGGTCGTCAAGCGGCTGCTCGACACCGGGGTCTCGCTGCAGAACATCCGCAAGGCGGTCGACCACCTGCGCAACCGCGGGATCAAGGACCTCGCCAACGTCACGCTCTTCTCCGACGGGGCCACGGTCTACGAGTGCACCTCCGCCGAGGAGGTCGTCGACCTGCTCGCCGGCGGCCAGGGCGTGTTCGGCATCGCCGTCTCCGGCGCGCTGCGCGAGCTGTCGGGGGAGCTGGCCGAGCTGCCCGCCGAGCGGCTCGACGGCGTCACCGTGCGCCCGGCCGACGACGAGCTGTCCCGCCGGCGCCGCCGCCGCGCCGCCGTCTGAGCTGTGTGACCGGTCGGCCCGGAGCCGTCCCCGGGTGTCGATCACGGGCGTGTGGCCGGCTCGAACGGCGGGTCGGCGCGTGCCGGCTGCACGACGGCCATGATCGACAGGGCGCGAGCCGGTGATCGACACGGCGCGGGACCACCTGATCGGTGGGGTCGGGTGCACCGTCGACGGCGCCGGGACGACGTGCCGGCCGGTTGCCCACGGCACGATGGCGGGCCGCTGGTAGCGTCGCGGTAATGGTGGACCGTGTCGCTGGCCCCCTCCCCGCGCTCTCCTCGCTGGACCCCGCCGGGTCCTTCGCCGGCCGGCACATCGGCCCGCGACCCGCGGACACCGAGGCGATGCTCGCCGTCGTCGGGCACCCGTCGTTGCAGTCGCTGGTCGATGCCACCCTCCCCGAGGGCGTGCACGACCGCAGCCCCCTGGAGCTCACCCCGGCCGCCGACGAGGCCGCCGTGCTCGCCGCGCTGCGCGAGCGGGCCGAGGACAACGAGGTCTTCACCTCGATGATCGGCCTCGGCTACTCCGGCACCGTGACCCCCGCGGTGATCCGCCGCTGCATCCTCGAGAACCCCGCCTGGTACACCGCCTACACCCCGTACCAGCCCGAGATCAGCCAGGGCCGGCTCGAGGCGCTGCTCAACTTCCAGACGATGGTCGCCGACCTCACCGGGCTCCCCGTCGCGGGCGCCTCCATGCTCGACGAGGCGACCGCCGCCGCGGAGGCGATGACGCTGGTGCGCCGCGCGGGCCGGGCCCGGGCCGAGGCGGTCTTCGTCGTCGACGAGGACACGCTGCCGCAGACCCTCGCGGTGCTGCGGACCCGCGCCGAACCGCTCGGCATCCGGCTGCACGTGGCCGACCTCTCCGGCGGCTGGCCCGAGGACCTGCCCGAGGCCGGCGCCTTCGGCGTCCTGCTGTCCTACCCGGGGGCCGGCGGCGCCGTGCGCGACCACCGGGCCCTGGCCGCGGCGGCGCACGAGGCCGGCGCCGCGGTGGTCGTGGCCGCCGACCTGCTCGCCCTCACGCTGCTGGAGGCACCGGGCGAGTGGGGCGCCGACGTCGCCTGCGGCACCACCCAGCGCTTCGGCGTGCCCCTGGGCTACGGCGGGCCGCACGCCGGCTACCTGTCGGTCCGCGAGGGCCTGGCCCGGCAGCTGCCCGGCCGGCTGGTCGGCGTCTCGGTCGACGCCGACGGCGCCCCGGCCTACCGGCTGGCCCTGCAGACCCGGGAGCAGCACATCCGCCGGGAGAAGGCGACCAGCAACATCTGCACCGCGCAGGTGCTGCTGGCGGTCATGGCCGGCGCCTACGCCGTCTACCACGGCCCCGAGGGGCTCACCGCCATCGCCGCCCGGGTGCACCGCAGCGCGCAGGTGCTGGCCGGCTGGCTGCGGGCCGGCGGGGTGGAGGTCCTCCACGACCGGTTCTTCGACACCGTGCTGGCCCGGGTGCCCGGCCGCGCCGGCGAGGTGGTCGCCGCGGCCGCGCAGCGGCGCATCAACCTGCGGCTGGTGGACGACGACACCGTCGCCGTGGCCTGCGACGAGCGGACCACCCCCGCCCACCTGCGGGCGGTCGCCGAGGCCTTCGGCGTCCCGGCCGACGGCACCGGCGAGGGCCGGGCGGTCCTCGCCGACGCGGGGCCGGCCGCCTTCCCGGCCGACCTGCACCGGCGGACGCCGTTCCTCACCCACCCCGTCTTCTCGGCGCACCGCTCCGAGACCGCGCTGATGCGCTACCTGCGGGCGCTGGCCGACAAGGACCTCGCGCTCGACCGCACGATGATCCCGCTGGGCTCGTGCACGATGAAGCTCAACTCCGCCGTGGAGATGGCGGCGATCACCTGGCCGGAGTTCGCCGACATCCACCCCTTCGCCCCCGCCGAGCAGGCGCGCGGGTACCGGCGGCTGATCGACGAGCTCTGCGCGGACCTCGCGGAGGTCACCGGGTACGCGGCGGTGAGCGTGCAGCCCAACGCGGGGTCGCAGGGGGAGTTCGCCGGGCTGATGGCGATCCGCGGCTACCACCGCTCGCGCGGCGCGACCGGGCGTGACGTCTGCCTGATCCCCAGCTCGGCGCACGGGACCAACGCCGCCAGCGCCGTCATGGCCGGCATGCGCGTGGTCGTGGTCGCCTGCGACGCCGCCGGCAACGTCGACGTGGCCGACCTGCGGGCCAGGATCGACCAGCACGCCGACCGGCTGGCGGCCATCATGATCACCTACCCGTCCACCCACGGGGTCTTCGAGACCGAGATCCAGGCGATCTGCGCCGCGGTGCACGACGCCGGCGGGCAGGTCTACGTCGACGGGGCGAACCTCAACGCGATGGTGGGCCTGGCCCGCCCCGGCCGGTTCGGGTCCGACGTCAGCCACCTCAACCTGCACAAGACCTTCTGCATCCCGCACGGCGGCGGCGGGCCCGGCGTCGGCCCGGTCGGCGTCGCCGAGCACCTCGTGCCGTTCCTGCCCGGGCACCCGCTGGCCGACACCGGCAGCGGGGGCGCGCCGGTCTCCGGCGCCCCGTGGGGGTCGGCCGGCATCCTGCCCATCTCCTGGGCCTACCTGCGGCTGATGGGGCCGGACGGGCTGACCCGGGCCACCGAGCACGCCGTCCTCGCGGCCAACTACGTCGCCGCCCGGCTGCGCGACCACTACCCGGTGCTCTACACCGGCGCCGGCGGGCTGGTCGCCCACGAGTGCATCCTCGACATCCGCCCGCTCACCAAGGCCACCGGCATCACGAACGACGACATCGCCAAGCGGCTGGTCGACTACGGCTTCCACGCCCCGACGATGAGCTTCCCGGTCGCCGGGACCCTCATGGTCGAGCCGACCGAGAGCGAGGACCTGGCGGAGCTCGACCGCTTCGTCGACGCCATGGTGGCCATCCGGGCCGAGATCGAGAAGGTCGCGACGGGGGAGTTCGACCGCACCGACAACCCGCTGCGCAACGCCCCGCACACGCTGGCCATGGTGGCGGGGGAGTGGGGGCGGCCCTACAGCCGGGACGTCGCCGTCCACCCCGTCCCCGCGCTGCGGGGGCGCGGGTACCTCTCCCCGGTGCGCCGCATCGACCAGGCCTACGGGGACCGCAACCTGGTCTGCTCGTGCCCGCCGATCGAGGCCTTCGCCGAGCCGGCCGCCGGCGAGGGCGCACCCGACGGCGGCGCACCCGACGACCTCGGCACGGTCGCCGACGCGGTGCCCGCGGGCGCCCGGGCCTGAGCCCGGCCCAACCGCCGCTCCCACGACGGACCCGCCGCCGCCTGCCGGCGCCGGGCCCGTCGTCACGCCGTCCCTCGAACCGTTATCCCCAACTTGCGGCCGACATCGCGCAGCTGGTGACGACAGGTGCGGAGAAGCAGCGACGTCGGGAGGCGCCGGCGCGTCAGAGGGCGCGGCGGCCGGCCCCGGTGGCGAAGCCCAGCCAGCTGTGCCGGTTGCCGGCCCAGCACCAGCCGACCTTGGGCGCCCCGCGGCGGGCGGCGCCGTCCCGGCCGGTGCCGTTGCTCAGCCACAGCGCCGGTGTCCGGGGGTCGAGCGAGCCGTCGGGGCGCCGGCGACGGGAGCCCAGGGTCATGAAGCAGGCGTTGCGCGCCAGCACCTCCGGGCACTGCAGCAGCCAGGTCAGCCCCTCGGCGAGGGTCAGCGGGGTACGCCCGGCCGCGGCGATGCGCGGCAGCGCCTCCACCGGTCGCAGGCCGAGCAGGTCGTCGCCACGGGCCGGGTCTTCCACCAGGTAGGCCGGGCCGGCTGGCAGGGTGACGTCGGCGGCCGGGGCGAACTCGTCGACGTCGGTCATGTCGGTGACGACGAAGGCGCGGGAGCCCTCGCGCTCGACCAGCGGGGTCAGGGCGGAGGGGGCGACGGGGACGACGAGCAGGCCGGCCGGGGCGCCGGCGACGGTGGCCCGCAGCCGCTCGGCGGGGACGCCGGCGAGCTCGGCGGCACCGAGGGCGACGAGGCGCTCGGCCTGGACGGCGGGGCTGGGCAGGGTCGGCAGCACGGGACCTCCGGAGGGGGCGGAGCAGCGGCCCGTGGTCAACGCCCACCGACGCACCGTCGTTCCCTGTACCGTTATCCCTAACAATGTCTAAAACAGATCGGTTCGAGAACGTGCCATGACAGGGAAGGGGCCTCGTCAGATCTTGCGGAGCAAGACCCGCCGGACCGAGTGGTCGGCGGACTTCTGCAGCACCAGCCGGGCGCGGGAGCGGGTCGGGGCGATGTTCGACCGCAGGTTGGGGCCGTTGACCGCCGCCCAGATGGACAGCGCCGTCGCGCGGGCCTCCTCGTCGGTGAGGTCGGCGTAGCGGTGGAAGTAGGCGGTCGAGTCGCGGAAGGCGGTCCGGCGCAGGGCCAGGAACCGCTCGACGTACCACTCCCGGATGTCGGACTCGGCGGCGTCGACGTAGACGGAGAAGTCGAAGAAGTCCGAGAGGAAGACCTCCGGGGCGTGCCCGTCGGGGAGGCGGCCGGCCTGGAGGACGTTGAGCCCTTCCAGGACGAGGATGTCGGGCCGGTCGACCACCTGGCGGGCCCCGGGGACGACATCGTAGGACTGGTGGTCGTACAGCGGGGCGCTGACCTCGCCGCGGCCGGACTTGACCGCGGCGAGGAACCGCAGGAGGGCGCGGCGGTCGTAGCTCTCCGGGAAGCCCTTGCGGCCCAGCAGGCCGCGGGCCTCCAGCTCGGCGTTGGGCAGCAGGAACCCGTCGGTCGTGACGAGGTCGACGCGGGGGGCGTCCGGGCCGGCGGCCAGGAGCGTCTGCAGCAGCCGGCTGGTGGTGCTCTTGCCGACGGCGACGCTGCCGGCCACGGCGATCACGTAGGGGACCTTGGCCGTGCCGTCGCCGAGGAAGGCGCTGCGGGCCGCCCACAGCCGGCGGCTGGCCTCCACGTGCAGCCGCAGCAGCTCAGCCAGGGGCAGGTACACCGTGGCGACCTCGTCGAGGTCGATCCGGTCGCCGAGGGTGGCCAGGGCGCGCAGCTCGGCCTCGTCCAGCGGCAGGGTCGAGCCGGCCGCGAGCGCTCGCCACGAGCCGCGGTCGAAGACCGCGTAGGGCGAGACCTGGGTGCGTGTCCCTGCCGTCACGGCCCCCATCGTGCCGTCCGGGGTGCGGTGGTCACCCGGCCGGGGGCCCCGGGGCCGCCTGCCGGGCCGGGGAGCGGCCGGCGGCGTCTAGGGTGCCGGTGTGGTGCACCAGCCCGGGCTGCTCGACCGCATCGAGCGGTACTTCGCCGCCGCGCCGCTGGCCGACGCCCGGATCGAGACGGTGGGTTCCCTCGACGTCCCGGTCGGCAGCCCCGCCTGGCCCTACCCCGCGCGCCCCCGCCCCGAGGCCACGGTGACGGCGGCCGACGTGCGGGCCGCGGCCGAGCTGCAGGAGCGCGCCGGGCTCCCGGTGGCGGTGGAGTGGGTGTGCGAGTGCGCGCCCACGGCGGCCGCCGCGGTCCGGGCCGCCGGGCTGACCGTGGAGGAGGCGCCGCTGCTGGTCAGCGTGGACCCCGTCGAGCTGCTGCTCCCGGCCGGGGTGCGGCTGTACGTGATCGGCGCCGACGACCCGCAGCTGGCCCGCTACCAGCACCTGTCGGCCATCGCCTTCGCCCACCCCGGACCGGACGGGGAGGCCGACGGGGCGCTCCCCGGCCCGCCGGAGTCGGCCCGCACCGCCGCCCTGCGCGAGCGGATCGCCACCGGCCGCACCGTCCTGATGGTGGCCGTGGAGCACGGCGAGCCGGTCGCCATCGGGTCGCACCACCCCCTGGAGGTCGACGGCGGGGAGGTCAGCGAGATCGTCGGGGTGGCGACGATGCCGCGGTTCCGCGGTCGCGGGCTCGGGGCGGGGCTCGCCTCGGCCCTCGTGGCGCACGCCCGCGAGACCGCGGACCTGGTGTTCCTCGTGGCGGGGGACGACGACGTGGCCCGGGTCTACGAGCGGGTGGGGTTCGCCCGGCTGGCGACCGTCGGCCTCGCCGACCGGGCCCCCTCCGGGACCGGAGGCTGAGCGCCGCTCAGGCGCTCAGGCGCATCTCAGGTGTTCAGGTGCATCGCGGCCGCGGCGGTGTCCAGCGCGGCCCGGGCGGCGTCGTAGCCGGTGGAGCGGGGCACCTCGCTGAGCAGGACGACGACCTGCCCGTCGAACACCCCCAGCGAGTGCAGGTGCCGGGCGCCGCCCACGCAGCACATCCAGCCCTGCTTGACCGCGGGCGTCCCCGGGACGGTGCCGAAGACGCCGAACTGCTGGTCGAAGCCGTCGGCCGCCACCGGCGTGGCCGCCTGCATCCAGCCGAGCAGGGTGGCCGCGTCGTCGGGGTGGGCGACGACCGGCAGCAGCGCCATGAAGCGGGCGAGGTCGGCGGCGGTGGTGTAGGCCTCGCCCCACTGGCCGCGCACCGCGGGTGGGCCGGTGCCCAGCAGGCCGTAGCGCCGGGCGACGTCCTGCACGGCCTGCGCCCCGTCGAACTGCCCCCACACCGCGGAGGCGGCCGGGTCGTCGGAGCGGGTGATCATCCGCTCGAGGCGGGCCCGGTCGGCGTCGGTGAGGCCCACCTGGCCGGTGCGGGCCCGGTGCAGCACCTGCTCGGCCAGGAAGAGCTTGACCATGGACGCGGTGGGGAACGGCCGGCCGGCGAGGTCGTTGCCCCGGGCGGCGGCCAGCGCGCGCACGGCTCGCGCCTCCGCGGCGCGTTCCGGCAGGGCTCCGGCCGGCTGCAGCTGGGGGGCGACGACGACGGCGAGCGCTCCGATGCCGCCGTAGGCGGCGGTGATCGCGGCGACGGCGTCGGCGGGGACGAGCTCGCCGGCCGCCGCCCGCCGCTCCGGCAGCACCAGCGCGGTGGCCAGCAGCGCGGGCAGGAGCAGGGCGAGGACCACGCCGCCCCGGAGCGCAGACCGAGGACGGCGCAGCCGGTGGGCGGCCGTCATGCCCCGATGGTGCTCTGCATTGCGGGCAACACTTCCAGCGCTCAAGTGACCGCCGGGTGAACCGGCGCGTCGCTCGCGCTGCGTCGCCGTGGAGTGGCGCTGCGAGCCCGCCCGCCCTGCTCAGGGCCTGAGGATCAGCCCTGTTCGTAGGTGGCCGTCAGCGTCGCCCGGGCGAGGGTGTGGCTGAACAGGTTGAACCCCAGCACCGCCGGCGTGGTGTCGGGGGCGACGTCGAGGGCCTCGGTGTCGACGGCGTGCACGGTGACCAGGTAGCGGTGCGGCCCGTGGCCGGGCGGGGGGGCCGCGCCGACGAAGCCGTGGAAGCCGGCGTCGTTGCGCAGCTGCACCGCGCCCTCGGGCAGTCCGGCACCGCCGTCGGAGGCCGCCCCGGCGGGGAGCTCGGTGACCGAGACGGGGATGTTGGCCACCGCCCAGTGCCAGAAGCCGCTCTGCGTCGGGGCGTCCGGGTCGTAGACGGTCACCGCGAAGCTCCTCGTCCCCTCGGGGAAGCCCGACCACGACAGGTGCGGGGAGACGTCCTCGCCGCCGGCGCCCATGACCCCGCTGACCTGGGGCCGCGGCAGGGGCTGCCCGTCGCTGCAGTCCGCGCTGGTCACGGTGAAGCCGGGCACCTCCGGCAGGTAGTCGAACGGGTTCGGCGGGACGGGCCGGTCGGCCATGGCGTTCTCCTCCGGGGTCGGGGCCGCTTCTCGCCGCCGACCCTAGGGAGTCCCGCCGGGAGTGCGCAGGTCGACAGGACCGCCCCCGACCAGCACCGCCGCCCGCGCCGGGCCCCGCGCGGCGGTAGCGTCGCAGTCGTGCTCGGACTCCCCGGCGCCATCCGCGCCTGCCTGTTCGACCTCGACGGTGTGCTGACGCGCACCGCGACGGTGCACATGGCCGCCTGGAAGCGGACCTTCGACGAGTTCCTCCGCCGCTCCGACCCGGGCGCGGCCGAGTTCACCCAGCTCGACTACAACCGCTACGTCGACGGCAAACCCCGACTCGACGGCGTGCGGGACTTCCTGGCCAGCCGCGGCATCACGCTCCCGGAGGGGACGGCCGACGACCCGCCGGACGCCGCGACCGTGCACGGCGTGGGGCGGCGGAAGAACGACCTCGTGCACGCCGAGCTCGCCGAGCACGGCGTCGAGGTCTACCCCGGCTCGATGCGCTACCTGCGCGCGGTCAAGGAGGCCGGGCTGGCCACCGCCGTCGTCACCGCCTCGCGCAACGGCGGCGAGGTCATCGCGGCCGGGGGGTTCGCCGACCTGGTCGACGCGCGGGTCGACGGGGTGGTCGCCGCCGAGCAGGGGCTGCGCGGCAAGCCGGCCCCCGACACCTTCCTCGCCGGGGCCCGGGCGCTGGGGGTCGAGCCGGCCGCGGCCGCGGTGTTCGAGGACGCCCTCGCCGGGGTCGCCGCGGGGCGCGCCGGTGACTTCGGGCTGGTGGTGGGCGTCGACCGGGTGGGGCAGGCCGAGGGCCTGCGGTCCTCCGGCGCCGACGTCGTCGTCACCGACCTCGACCAGCTCCTGGACGGCGGCGAGCGGCCGTGACCGAGGGGCGGGCGAGCTTCCCCGTCGAGCCCTGGGCGCTGACCGAGACCGGTCTGGACCACGCCTCGCTGGGGGTCAACGAGTCGGTGTTCGCGCTGGCCAACGGGCACATCGGCATGCGCGGCTCGTTCGAGGAGGGCGAGCCGGTCGTCGTCGCCGGCACCTACCTCAACGGCTTCTTCGAGGAGCGGCCGCTGCCCTACGCCGAGGCGGGCTACGGCTTCCCCGAGCAGGGGCAGACCGTCGTCAACGTGACCGACGGCAAGCTGATCCGGCTGCTGGTCGGCGACACCCCGCTGGACCTCGACTACGGCGAGGTCGTCGAGCACCGCCGCACGCTGGACCTGCGCCGGGGGGTGCTCCGGCGGCGCACCGAGTGGCGCTCGCCCAACGGCCGGGAGGTCGTCGTCACCAGCACCCGGCTGGTGTCGCTGCGGCGCCGGTCGATCGCGGCCATCGAGTACACGGTCGAGTGCACCGACGGGCGCGGCGACCTCTACATCGCGCTGCAGTCGGACCTGCTGGCCAACGAGCCGGTCGACAGCGGCACGGAGTCCGAGGACCCGCGGGCCGCCGCGGCGCTGGCCCGGCCGCTGGTGTCGGAGATGGCGGTGGGCCGGGGCCGGCGGGCGGTCCTCGTGCACCGCACCAAGCGCAGCCGGCTGCGCATGGCGGCGGGCATGGACCACGTCGTGGACGTGCCCGACTCGGCCGAGGAGGACATCGAGGCCGGTCAGGACCTCGCCCGCTTCACCCTGGCCGCCCGGCTGCCGCAGGGCTCGGCGGTGAAGATGGTCAAGTACCTCGCCTACGGGTGGTCCTCCCGCCGGTCGTCGGCCGCGCTCCGCGACCAGGTCGAGGGCGCGCTGGCCACGGCCAAGCTGGCCGGCTTCGAGCGGCTGCTGCGCGAGCAGAAGGAGGTGCTCGACGAGCACTGGGCGCACGCCGACGTGGAGATCGAGGGCGATGACGAGCTGCAGCAGGCGGTCCGGGTCGGCATCTTCCACGTCCTGCAGGCCGGGCTGCGCGCCGAGCGCCAGCCCATCCCGGCCAAGGGCCTGACCGGGCCGGGCTACGACGGGCACACCTTCTGGGACACCGAGACCTACGTGCTGCCGGTGCTCACCTACACCGCCCCGGACGCCGCCCGCGACGCGCTGCGCTGGCGGCACTCCACCCTCGAACTGGCCCGGGCCCGGGCCCAGGAGCTGGGCCGGCGCGGCGCGGCCTTCCCGTGGCGGACGATCCGCGGCGAGGAGACCTCGGGCTACTGGCCGGCCGGGACGGCGGCCTTCCACATCAACGCCGACATCGCCGACGCCGTCGTCCGCTACCACCACGCGACGCTGGACGAGGAGTTCGACCGGGACCACGGCGCCGAGCTGCTCATCGAGACCGCCCGGCTGTGGGCCTCCCTCGGCCACTTCGACGCCGAGGACGGGTTCCGGATCGACGGGGTGACCGGCCCGGACGAGTACACGGCGGTCGTCGACAACAACGTCTACACCAACCTCATGGCGCAGCGGAACCTCATCGAGGCGGTGGCGGCCGCGCGGCGCCAGCCCGACGTCGCCGGCCGGCTGGACGTCACCGACGAGGAGCTGGAGACCTGGACCCGCGCGGCCAAGATGATGCGGGTGCCGTGGGACCCCCGCCTGGGCGTGCACATGCAGTCCGAGGGGTTCACCCACCACGAGGAGTGGGACTTCGCCGGGACCCCGGAGGAGGACTACCCCCTGCTGCTGCACTACCCCTACTACGAGCTCTACCGCCGGCAGGTGGTCAAGCAGGCCGACCTGGTCATGGCGCTGCACCTGCGCGGTGACGCCTTCACCCAGGAGGAGAAGGCCGCCGACTTCGCCTACTACGAGGCGCGCACCGTCCGGGACTCCTCGCTGTCGGCCGCGCAGCAGGCGGTGGTGGCCGCCGAGACCGGCCACGTCGGGCTGGCCTACGACTACTGGGCCGAGGCGACGCTCACCGACCTGCACAACCTGCACGGCAACTCCGGGCACGGGCTGCACATCGCCTCGCTGGCCGGGGGCTGGACGGTCGCCGTCGCCGGCTTCGGCGGCATGCGCGACCACGAGGGGCACCTGCTGTTCTCCCCGCGGCTGCCGGAGCCGATCACCCGGCTGCGCTTCCGGGTGCGCTACCAGGGCCGCTGCCTGCTGGTGACGGTGCTGCCCACGACGGCCACCTACCGCCTCGTGGAGGGCGAGCCGCTCGACGTCCACCACCACGGCCGGCGGATCACCGTGGACGAGGAGGAGACCGAGGTGCCGATCCCCGCGCTGGGTCAGGTCGACCCGGTGCGGCAGCCGCCCGGGCTGGCCCCGCGGCGGCGGGCGCGCGGCTGAGGCCGGGCCCGGTCAGCCGGGCAGCCAGCCCTCGCCGAGCAGCCACCAGCCGCCCAGCAGCAGCGCGCCGCCGTCCAGGAGCAGGAACAGCCCCACCCACAGCAGCGCGGGCAGGCCGGTGAGCCGCGCCAGCTGGTCCGCGTCGGAGTCCGGTGCGGCCCGGCGGCGGCGGGCCCGCTGCAGCTCGACGACGGCCTTCGGGGCGGCCAGCAGCAGGAACCAGGTGCCGGCGGCGGCGAACGCGGCCTGCGCCGCGGGCGGCAGCCACCAGGTGACGGCGAGCACCACCGCGGCGGTGGCCAGCACCGCCCACAGGCCGTACCAGTTGCGGATCTGCACCAGCAGCAGGGCCAGCAGGGCCAGCAGCGCCCACAGCAGCCCGGCCGCGTGCCCGGTGGTCAGCAGCGCCGCCGCGCCCAGCCCGGCCAGCGCCGGGCCCGGGTAGCCCGCCGCGCAGGTCAGGACCATGCCGGCGCCGGTGGGGCGGCCGGCGGACACGGTGAGCCCCGAGGTGTCCGAGTGCAGCCGGATCCCCGCCAGGCGGCGTCCGGCGACCAGCGCCGCCAGGCCGTGGGCGCCCTCGTGCGCGATGGTGACCACGGTGCGGGCCGGCCGCCACAGCGCCGGGGTCAGCACCACGACGACCGCTCCGGCCAGCGCGGCGAGGACGACGGCGGTCGGCAGGTCGGGCACCGCGGTGGTGACCCGGGTCCAGAACCGCTGCACGACGTCCACGGGCGGCAGTCAACCCCACCGACCCGGCCGGACCCGGGACCCGCCCCGGTGACCCCGGGGGCGTGCCGCCGCCACAACCCGCTCGACCGGCCGGGCACCGGCTGCCAGCATCCCGGCGTGGACCTCCTCGGCACCCTGCCCGCCTTCGTGCCGGCGGTGCTGCTCATCTCCGCCTCGCCCGGCCCGGCGATGGCGCTCATCGTGCGGCGGGCCGCGCTGCGCGGGCTGGCCGGCGCGGTTCCCACGGTGCTCGGGCTCGAGCTGGGCCTGTACCTGTGGGCGCTGGCCGCCGGTGCCGGGTTCGCCGCGCTGGTGGCCGCCTCCGAGGTCGCCTACGTGGTGCTCCGGGTGGTCGGCGCGTCGGTGCTGCTGTGGCTGGGGCTGCGGGCCTGGCGGGCGGCGTGGCGCGACCGCGGGGAGGAGGTGCCGGCCCCGGTCGCGGCCCCGGGCGCCCGGCGCTGGTGGACGGCGTTCGGCGAGGGGCTGCTGGTGCAGCTGGCCAACCCGAAGGCCGCGGTCTTCATGCTCGCCTTCTACCCGCAGTTCGTCCCCGCCGACGGGCCGGTGTTCGCCACCACCGCCGTCCTGGCGCTGCTCCAGGTCACCCTGGAGACCGCGCTCTACCTGGGCCTGGCGGCCGCGGTCGCCCGGGCCGGGGCGTGGTTCCGCCGGCCCCGGGTGCGGCGGCGGCTGGAGGCGGTCAGCGGCACGGTGCTGGTGGCCCTCGGCGTGCGGGTGGCGGTCACCGCCCGCTGACGACCTGCGAGCGGTGGTGGCGATCACGGGACGAGATCCCGGGACGTTGGCCACTGCCCACCCCGTCGCGGGAGGAACGATCCTCCCATTGTGGTGACACGCCCGCAGCCCGATCCGGCCCCACCCGGCGCCGCTGAGGGTGCCCTGCGGGACGTCGACAGCGCGGCCCTGGTCCTCGCGGGCCTCGCCGGATCGGTGGTGCTGTTCACCGGCGAGGGCGACTGGGATGCATTCGGCACCGTCGTGGGGTGCCTGATAGTCCTGGTGGTGCTGGCGTTCCACCGTCCTGTGCGAGCTGCCCGCGCAGCACGACGAACGCTGCTCCGCCTGGCCTTCGGCGCGGTCGTGGCGGTGGGCGTGGCAGCGGCCGTCGCCTGGCCGGTGCAGGAGTGGATGACCCACGACGCCGCCCGTGCCACCGATGCGGTCGCGTGGACCATCGGCCCGCTGGCAGTCGTCCTCGCCGCACTGGAGCCGCAGACGTCCCGATGGCTGGGCCCGGAGTGAGCAGGACGGACTGCGGGGCGGTGGTGCACACCGGGGACCTCAGCGCCGCCAGCCCGGGTCCCGGCCGGAGAGACGCAGGGCGCGCTCCAGGGTGGCCGCCCCCGCCGGGACCGGCAGCGCACCGGCGAAGCCGCCGTGCTCCCGGAACAGCGCGCCGTGCTCGACGACCAGGTCGAGCACGAGGCGGGCCGTCCCCTCGGGCACGGCGATCTCCTGTCCGGTCGCGCGGGCGACGTCCCAGCCGTGCAGCACCAGCTCCTTGACCAGCATCCCGGCCACGTCGACCGCCGGCACCCGCATGCCGCCGAGGTCGATCTCGCCCTCCCACGCCGCCGGGTCGCGCCAGGCGGCCAGCGCGCGGTCCAGCTGCGCGGCGTAGCGGTCCGCCCAGTCCGGCTCCCCGGCGAAGTCGCGGCCGGTGAGCTCCTCGGTCAGCGGCTCCCGGCGGGCCCGCCGCTCCAGGCCGTGCGCGCTGTAGAGGACCCAGTGGTCGACCAGCGCCCGCAGGTCCCAGCCGGCGTCCGGCGTGGGGGAGTCCAGCGGCGCGCGGGCCGCGCCCCGGGCGATCCGGGCGGCCTCCGCGGCCGCCTCGGCGAGCCGGTCGTAGGTGGCCGGGAGCGTGCTCGTCGTCATGCCCCGACGCTAGGGAGCGCGCCCGCCGGCGGTCTTGGAGGAACGCGACTGCCGGGCGTACCGGGCCGGGGGCGTGCCCACCGCGGCGGTGAAGTCCCGGACCAGGTGCGCCTGGTCGCTGTACCCGAGCTCGGCGGCCACCGCGGCCCAGTCGACGTCCCCGGTCAGGGCCCGCTCGGCGACCTCCCGCAGCCGCGCGTGCCGGACGACCAGCTTCACCGGCAGCCCGACCTGGTCGGTGAACAGCCGCTGCAGGGCCCGCACGCCGTAGCCGGTGCGCTCGGCGAGCCGGTCGACGCGGGTGATCGTGCGGTCGGCCTCCACCAGGGCGACGGCCGCCTCGGCGTCCTCGCGGGCCGGGTCGGGCCGGCGGGGCAGGCCGCCCAGCCACGGCTCCAGCACGTCCCGCGCCCCCTGCAGGCCGGCCGCGGCGCGCACCCGCGCGGCGAGGTCCCCGGGCAGGGGCAGCAGGTCGGCGGCCGGGACCACCCGGTCGCGCAGCCGGCTCACCGGGCCGTCGACCAGGGACCGGAAGCCGGCCGCCCGGAAGCGGACCGCCCGCACCGTCGCCGCACCCCGGAGCGGCCGCCGGTAGGTGCCCGAGACCGGTCCGGTCACCCAGACGCCGTCGGGCTCGACGGACAGGTTCACCGCCGGGAAGGACAGCACCAGCGACTCGTGCACCGCGCCGGGCGGCAGGTCCCACTGCACCTGCCAGAAGACGGCCACCAGGTCCGCCGTCGCCGACGTCGGCGGCCGCCGGTCGAGGGTGAAGACGTCCGGGATCGCCGCCGGGTGCAGGATGCCGCGGGTGCCGTCCGGCCGTCCGGTCAGCGGCGGCCGGCCGGCGGGGGCGCCCGGACTCATCGCCGTCCCGGCGCGCGGGGGCGCAGCCCCTCGCCCAGCAGCACGCACCCCAGGACGGCGGCGACCAGGAACAGCCCCGGGAAGACCAGCAGGTGCGGCGCCTCCAGCACCCGCTCCTGGGCCTGCTGCAGCTGGATGCCCCACGACTGCGCCGGCCGCTGCAGCCCGACGCCGGCGAAGGTCAGGATGGCCTCGGTGGAGATGAGCACCCCGGCGTAGCCGCTGGCGAAGACCGCGAGCGGCCGCAGGGCCGCGGGCAGCACGTGCCGGCGGACCAGCCGCAGCCGGCCCACCCCGAGCGCCCGGGCGGCTGTGACGAAATCCAGCTCCTTGGCCTGCTGGGTGGCCGCGCGCATCACCCGCACCATCGGGGGCCAGCTGAACACGGTGAGGACGACGACCACCTGCACCAGCCCGCGTTCCTGGGTGACGCTGAGCAGCACCAGCCCGCCGAGCACGATCGGGATCCCCGACCACACGTCGGTCACCCGGGAGACCAGCGCGTCGACGACGCCGCCGGCGTACCCGGCCAGCGTCCCGAGCACGACGGCCGGCAGCGTGGTGCCGGCGACCACGGCGGCGGCCAGGAGCAGCGAGGTCCGCGTGCCGTGGATGGTCCGCGCCGCGTAGTCGCAGCCGAAGAGGTCGAAGCCGAACGGGTGCTCCCGGCTCGGCGGGCGCAGCGAGTTCGACAGGCTGCAGTCGCGGGGGTCGGCGTCGGTGAAGGCGTCGGGGACCAGCGCCATCGCGGTCAGCGTGCCCAGCAGCAGGAGGGCGAGCAGCAGCGGCACGTTGACCGGGCGCCGGGCCGGACGCGGGAGCACCGGGGGAGTGTGCCGTACCGAGTCGCCGCCGTCTCGCCGCCGTCTCGCCGCAGCCTCCTCCCGGCCTCCGCCGCTGCCAGGATGTTCCGGTGAGCGCCTTCGTCGCCCGCCGGGCCGTGCAGATGGTGGCCAGCCTGTGGGCGGCGCTGACCCTGGTCTTCGTCGCGGTCACCCTGCTGCCCGGCGACCCGGTGCGGGGCCTGTTCGGGGACCGGCCGCCGCCGGAGGAGGTCTACGACGCGGTCACCGCCCAGTACCACCTCGACGAGCCGTTGCCGGTGCAGTACCTGCTGTGGCTGGGGGACGTCCTCACCGGGGACCTGGGCCGGGGCTTCCCGGTGGACGCCTGGGGCGACCCCGGTGGCGGGCCCGCGGTGACCGCGGTCGTGGCGGCGACGGCCCCGGTGAGCGCGGTCATCCTCCTCGGCGCCCTGGTGGTGCAGTCGGTGGTGGGCGTGGTCGCCGGTGCGCTGGCGGCGGGTAGCCGGCGCGGCGGTACCGGTGTCTACGCGGTCGCGCTGCTGCTGGTCGGCACCCCGGTGCTGGTGGCGGCGTCCGCGCTGCGGGTCGTGTTCGGCTCCGAGCTCGACTGGCTGCCGCTCAACGGGGCGTCGGGGGAGCCGGACACCTACGTGCTGCCCGTCCTGGCCCTCGCGGCGCTGTCGACCGGCTACGTCGCCCTGCTGACCCGCGCCGAGCTCTCCGACGCGCTCTCCTCGCCGTACGTGCACGCCGCCCGCAGCCGCGGGTTGCGGCCGGTCCGCGTCGTCGGCGTGCACGCGCTGCGGCCGGCGCTGACCGCGGTGGTGACCTTCGTGGCCGCGACCGTGGGCCAGCTGTTCGTCGGGCTGATCGTGGTCGAGCAGGTGTTCGGCATGCCCGGGCTGGGCGCCGCGCTCGTCGAGGCGATCCGCGACCGGGACCGGGCGCTGCTGCTCGGGCTCACCGCGGTGGTCATGGCGGTGGCCATCGTGGCCAACGCCCTCGCCGACGTCGCGGTGGCCGCCCTCGACCCGCGGGTCCGCCTGGCGCGGACGGGGTGAGGTCCGGGTCGCCGGCTTGACCTAGTCCGACTTAGCCAAGGACACTGGACGGCATGGCGCGGACGGTGAACGTGCACGAGGCGAAGACGCACCTGTCCCGGCTGCTGGAGGCGGTCGAGGCGGGGGAGGACGTCGTCATCGCCCGCTCCGGCAAGCCGGTCGCCCGGCTCGTCCCGGCCGGTACCCGGACGCAGCCGCGGACCCCCGGCTCGTGGCGCGGTCGCGTGGTCCTCGCCGACGACTTCGACGAGACGCCCCCCGAGCTCGTCGCGGCGTTCCACGGCGACCCCGCCCCGTGACGCTGCTGCTGGACACGCACGTCCTGCTCTGGTGGCTGGCGGACGACCCGCGCCTCAGCCCGGCCATGCGGGAGGCCATCGCGGAGCCGTCGACGGCGGTCATGGTCTCGGCGGCATCGGCGTGGGAGGTGGCGATCAAGGCCGCGATCGGCAAGCTCTCGGTACCCGCCGGGCTCCAGCAGGAGCTCGAGCGGCACGGCTTCGACGAACTGCCGGTCACCGTCGAGGACGGCCTGGCGGCCGGCGCGCTGCCGCGCCACCACGACGACCCGTTCGACCGCATGCTGATCGCCCAGGCGGTGCGCCGGCGCCTGGTCCTCGTCACGGCCGACCGGCGGCTGGCCGACTACGACGTCCTCACGCTGGCCTGAGCCGCTGCGGGGGAGGTCGCCGGGCAGCGGTCCCGCCCGTGCTGGTTGACATAATGTGCATTATCGGCGGTTGCTCGGCGGGTGTGGGACGGGGCTCGTCCGGCGGTCCGACCGGCCCGCCGGTGCTCGGCCGGGTGCGCGGTGACGGTCCGCCCGTCCGACCCCTGCGGGTCCGACGCCGTGGTCGAGCCTGCCCGACCTGACGGCGGCCCGTCGCCCGCGTCCCGGCGCCCGGCCTCGTCCCGGACGTCCCTGCCCGGGACGGGGCTCGCGTGCCCGGCCTCGTCCCGGACGTCGCCGGCCGCCCGCGGCCCGACCGCCCGGATCGCACCCGGCGCCGCGGCGGGCCCGACCGGTCGCCCCGCGACGGCCGCCGGGACCTCCGGGACCTCCCTGCCCGCCCGGGACCGCCTCCCGGGAACGGTCGGTCCGGCTCCCCCCGGGTCCGCTGACCCACCCCCAGTTACGTCACAGTGACGCAATAATCCCGGTGTCGGGCTCGACGGGCGCGCATGCCGTCGGCTTCGTAGGGTCGATGTCATGCAACTCAGACGCCCGCTCGCCACGCTGGTGACCGCTCTGGCCCTGTTCGGTGGTGGGGCGACGGTGACGGCCTGCGGCTCACCGAACACCCCCGACGAGGGCACCACCGAGGACACCGGCTCAGACCAGACGCTCTCGCCGGAGGAGGCCGACCGGGAGAACCTGCCCAACATCCACGACGCCGAGGAGGGCAACGACGACGACACCCACGACCCGGACTGACCGGCGCGGCGCGGGTGGTCAGCGGCGCTCGGTGACCCAGAGCCGGTCGAGCCGGCCGGTGGAGCGCACGAGGTCGGCCAGGGAGCGCTCCAGCTCGGCCTTGGTCGGCCGCTCGGACAGCAGGGTCTCCACGTCCTCGAGCGCGCAGCGCAGCTGGTAGAGCCGGTCCTGCAGGCCGTCGAGCTCGGCGCGGCTGACCAGGACGACGTCACCGGAGAGCCCGGCCTTGGCGGTGGCCGAGCGCTGCTCGTAGGCCCGCTGCCGGCAGGCCTGCCCGCAGTACTGCCGCGGCCGGCCCACCGAGCCGGTCTGGGGCAGCACCCGACGGCACCAGCCGCAGCGCCGCTCGCCGGTGCCGTCGGTGCGGGGCGTGGGGAGACCGTTCGTCGCCTCCTCCGCGGTCGTCTGCCGGACCTGCTGATCTGCCACGGTGGGCACCGTAGACCCCACCGGTGACCGAACCGGTGGACACGCCCGACCGGGCGGTGTAACGGCGGGAGCACGATCCGCCGGGGAGGAGGAGCGGTGGCCGCGGACCCGACGGCGCACTTCGACGCGCTGACCGCCGAGGCGCTGCGCGCCGCGGGCAGCCTCAAGTGGAGCCGGCACGACCCGCCGGCGCTCGGGGCGTGGGTCGCCGAGATGGACTTCGGCACCGCGCCGGAGGTCACCCGGGCCCTGCACGAGGCCGTGGACGCCGCCCGCTTCGGCTACCTGACCCCCGGCGCGGCCGAGGCCATGGCCCGGGCCTGCGCCCGCTGGTACGCCGAGCGCTACCGCTGGGAGGTGCCGGCGCGGTGGATCAGCCCGCTGGCCGACGTGGTGGCCGGGCTGCGGGCGGCGATCGACCACTTCACCCCGCCGGGCAGCCCCGTCGTCCTGCCCACCCCGGCCTACATGCCGTTCCTCACCCTGCCCGGGCTGCTCGGCCGCCCGCTGCTGCAGGTGCCCCTGCTGAGCGGGGACGACGGCCGGTACCGCTACGACCTGGAGGGCATCGCCCGCGCCTTCGCCGCCGGCGGGACGCTGCTGGTGCACACCAACCCGCACAACCCGCTGGGCCGGGTGTTCACCGCCGCCGAGCAGCGGGCCCTGGCCGAGGTCGTCGAGGACGCCGGGGCCCGGGTGTTCGCCGACGAGATCCACGCGCCGCTGGTGTACCCGGGGGCGCAGCACGTCCCCTACGCCTCCCTCTCCCCCGCCACCGCGGCCCACACGATCACCGCGACCTCGGCCTCCAAGGCCTGGAACCTGCCCGGGCTGAAGACCGCGCAGCTGATCCTGTCGAACGAGGAGGACGCACGGCGGTGGGCCGAGGTGGCGTTCCTCTTCGGCCACGGCGCCTCCACCCCCGGGGTCCTGGCCGCCACCGTGGCCTACACCGAGGGCGGGCCCTGGCTGGCCGACGTGCTGGCCTACCTGGACGGCAACCGGCGGCGGCTCGGGGAGCTGCTGGCCGAGCGGCTGCCGGCGGTGCGGTGGACCCCGCCGGAGGGCACCTACCTGGCCTGGCTGGACTGCCGCGACCTCGCGCTGCCCACGTCGGCGGGGGCCTTCTTCCTCGAGGCGGCCGGCGTCGGGCTGGTCGACGGGCCCGAGTGCGGCGCCCCCGGCGGCGGGCACGTCCGGCTCAACCTGGCCACCCCGCGTCCGGTGCTGGAGGACATCGTCACCCGGATGGCGGCCGCGGTGGCCCGGGGACGGTGACCGGGGCCGGGTGGTGACCGGCCCGGCGACCTGCGGCGTTAGCGTGTCGCCCGTGGTCGCCGCCCGGTACGCCTTCCTCGAGGGGCCCCTGCCCATCGCGATGGCCCACCGCGGGGGTGCCATCGAGCACCTGGAGAACACCGCACCGGCCTTCGAGGCGTGCGTGCGGCTCGGGTACCGCTACCTGGAGACCGACGTCCGGGTGACCGCCGACGGGGTGCCGGTCGCGTTCCACGACCCGACGCTGGACCGGGTGACCGACCGCACGGGGCGGATCGACCAGCTGCCGTGGGCGGAGGTCGCCACGGCGCGCATCGGCGGCCGGGAGCCGCTGCTGCGGCTGGAGGACCTGCTGGCCGCCTGGCCGGACGTCCGCTTCAACCTCGACGTCAAGGCGGCCGGGGTGCTGGCCCCCCTCGCCCGGCTGGTGCGGCGCATGGGCGTCGCCGACCGGCTCTGCCTGGCCTCGTTCTCCGACGCCCGGCTGGCCGCCGTGCGCCGCATCTTCGGCCCCTCGATGTGCACCTCGCTGGGGCCACGCGGGGTGGCGGCGCTGCGGCTGTCGTCCTACTCGCCGCGGGCGGCCGGGCTGGTGCGCATCCCGGCCGGGTGCGCGCAGGTGCCGCTGCAGCTCGGGGGGCGTGCGCTGGTCGACGAGCGGTTCGTCGCCGCGGCCCACGCCCGCGGGCTGCAGGTGCACGTGTGGACGGTGGACACCGAGGCGGAGGTGACGGCGCTGCTCGACCTGGGCGTGGACGGCATCATGACCGACCGGCCGGCGATGCTGCGCGAGGTCCTGGAGAAGCGCGGGCAGTGGAACGCCCGCTGAACCGCCGGTACCCGCAGCGGCGGGCGCCCCTGCGTGCCGGGTGGACCGGCGTCCTCCCGGCTGCCACCCTGCGCCGGTGACGAGCAGCGCCACCGTGCCCGCCGACCGGGCCCTGCGCCGTGAACGGTTCGGCTGGTACTCCTACGACTGGGCGATGTCGGTGTTCAACACCAGCGTCACCACGGTCTTCCTCGGCCCCTACCTGACCTCCGTGGCCGAGGACGGCGCCGGCCCGGACGGGCGGCTGGACCTGCTGGGGCTGTCCATCCCCCCGGGTAGCTGGTTCTCCTACGTGCTCTCGGCCTCGGTGCTGCTGCAGGTCCTGGTGCTCCCGCTGACCGGAGCGGTGGCCGACCGCACCGGCCGCAAGCGGGAGATGCTGGCCGGGGCCACCCTGCTGGGCGCGCTGGCCACCACCGGGCTGTTCTTCGTGGCCGACGGGCGGTGGCTGCTCGGCGCGGTGCTGTTCGCGCTGGCCAACATCGCCTTCGGCGCGGCCACCGTCGTCTACTACTCCTGGCTGCCCGACCTCGCCGGCCCCGACGAGAGGGACCTGGTCTCCAGCCGCGGGTGGGCCTTCGGCTACGTCGGCGGCGCGCTGCTGCTGGCGGTGCACCTGGGCCTGGTGCTCGGCGCGCCGTCGCTGGGGCTGACCACCGGGGAGGCGGTGCGGATCTGCCTGGCCACCGCCGGCCTGTGGTGGGGCGGGTTCACCGTGTTCACGGTCTCCCGGCTGCGCAACCGGCCGGTCCGCGACGTCGACGCCGTCCGGTCGCGCACCGGCTTCCGGCAGCTGGCCACCACGCTGCGGGAGATGCGGGCCTTCCCGCTCACGCTGTGGTTCCTCGGCGCCTACCTGCTGTTCAACGACGGCGTGCAGACGGTGATCTCGCTGTCGGCGACCTACGCCGTCGAGGAGCTGGGCCTGGCGCAGTCGGTGCTCACCGGCGCGATCCTCATGGTGCAGGTGGTGGCGATCGCCGGGGCCCTGGCCCTGGGCCGGCTGGCCACCCGGTACGGCGCCAAGCGGGTCGTCCTCGGCAGCCTCCTGGCCTGGATCGGCGTGCTGGTCGCCGCGTTCTTCCTCGAGGCCGGGGCGGTCGGGCAGTTCTACGCCCTCGCCGCGGTCATCGGGCTGGTGCAGGGCGGCACGCAGGCGCTGTCCCGGTCGCTGTTCAGCCAGCTCATCCCGCTGGGCAAGGAGGCCGAGTACTACGGCTTCTACGAGATCAGCGACCGCGGCACCAGCTGGCTGGGGCCGCTGGCCTTCGGGCTGACCTACCAGCTGACCGGCTCCTACCGGTACGCCATCGTGAGCCTCGTCGTCTTCTTCGTGGCCGGCTTCGTCGCCCTGGCCGCGCTGCCGATCCGCCGCGCCGTCCTGGCCGCGGGCAACACCCCACCGGAGCGCCTGTGACCTCCCCGCTCGACGTCGACGTCGACGCCGCCGGCGGCCGGGTGCTCTCCGCGGTGCCGGTGGCCGGCGACCGGCGCCGCCACCCCGCCCCGGCGCACCTGCGCTTCTTCCACGGGCCCATGGACTGCGGCAAGTCCACGCTGGCCCTCCAGGTCGACCACAACCAGAGCCGGCAGGGCCGCCGCGGGATCCTGCTCACCCAGGGCGACCGCTCGGCGCAGCCGCGGATCTCCTCCCGGGTGGGGCTGTGCCGCGAGGCCGTCCAGGTCGCCCCGGACACCGACCTGAGGCTGCTGGTGCGCGCCTCCTGGGCCGAGGGCGAGCGGGTCGACTACCTGATCGTCGACGAGGCCCAGTTCCTCACCCCCGCCCAGGTCGACCAGCTCGCCGAGCTCGTCGACGAGTCGCACGTCGACGTCTACGCCTTCGGCCTGACCACCGACTTCCGGACCCGGCTCTTCCCCGGCACGCAGCGGCTGCTCGAGGTCGCCGACGACGTGCAGCGGGTGCAGGTCGAGGTGCTGTGCTGGTGCGGGCTGCCCGGGCTGCTCAACGCCCGGGTCGAGGCCGGCGTGCTCGTCCGGGAGGGGGAGACGGTCGTGGTCGCAGACACCGCGCCCACCTCGGCGCCGGGCGAGGACGCCGACGTCCACTACCAGGTGCTGTGCCGGCGTCACCACGTGATCGGCCAGCTCGGCCCGACCGCGGCCGGCCCGGGTCAGCTGGCGCTCCCCTGACCCGTCCGGGGGTCGCCGACACCACCGATACCACCCCATGAGATGATCCGTAACCGTCTCTGCGGAATCTCTCCGCGAATTCTGTCGTTGGTCCTGTCGACTCTCCCGTCCGGCGGGTATCACCCGCCTGCGACGTCGAGGACCGACCGACACCACTTGCACGAGAGGACGGTGTGCCATGGGCGAGCGTTCCCTGCGGGGCAGCCGACTGGGCAGCGTGAGCTACGAGACCGAGCGGAACACCGCGCCGATCGAGCGGCAGTACGCGGAGTACCGGTGCCCTTCGGGTCACCTCTTCACGGTGCCCTTCGCCGACGACGCCGAGCTCCCCGACACCTGGGAGTGCAAGTTCGACGGCTCGGCCGCCCGGCTGGTCGGCGGCGCCGAGCCGACCCCCAAGAAGGTCAAGCCGCCGCGCACGCACTGGGACATGCTGCTCGAGCGCCGCTCGGTCGAGGACCTCGAGGAGGTCCTGGCCGAGCGCCTCGAGGTGCTGCGCGGCCGGCGCACCCGCGCCAGCTGAGCTCCGGGCCGCTCCGGCCCCCGTCGACGGCCCCGGTGGGATCCCCCACCGGGGCCGTCGCGCGTCCCGGGCCGTGCGGGTCGAGGGCCCCGGCCGGCCACCGGCCACGCGCGCCCGGCCGGCCACCGGCCACGGGTGCTACGGACGTCCGGCCGGGTCCTCGCGCTGCCCCCCGGGGACGACCTCCCCCTCGATGACCCGCGGCCGCGCCGCCCGCGGCTGCGGGCCGGGCCGCCAGACCTCCTGCACCTCGACCTCCTCCACCCGGTCGCTGCGCACCCGCACCGGGCCGCGCAGCGCCACCGGGATGCGGTCGGCGAGCACCCGGGCGACCAGCCCGCGCACGAGGAACCGGGTGGGGGGCAACAGGCACAGCAGGCCGAGCAGGTCGCCCACGAACCCGGGCAGCACCATCAGCAGGCCGCCGACGGCGATCAGCCCGGCGTCCCCCAGGGCCCGGCCCGGCGCGCGCCCCGAGCGGGCGCGCTCCCGCAGGTCGGCCAGCGCCCGGGTGCCCTGGCGGGCCAGGAGGGCCCAGCCGAGCGCGCTGGTGGCGAGCATGGCCAGCAGGGTCCAGCCGATGCCGATCCAGCCGGCCACCAGCACGACCACGGCCACCTCGACGGCGGCGGCCAGCGCGACGGCGACCCGGATGCGGCTGCCCACGCGGTGGGTACGGTCCACGGCACTCCCCGGCCCGTCCCGGCGGTGCGGACCGGCCCGCCTATCGGACCGCGCTCGACCGCCCGCCGTCGCGGACCCGTCCCGGTACGGGGCGGCGGACCCGGCCCGGCAGCCGATCGGCCAGCCGGTCCAGCAGGCCCCACGCGGTGACCCGTACCAATGCCTCTCCAACGATCGAGGGCGTCATCTTGCTCCGCCCCCGGGCGCGTTCGGTGAACGTGATCGGCACCTCGACCACCCGGGCCCCGGCGCGGACCGCCCGCCAGGCCCAGTCGACCTGGAAGCAGTACCCCTGGCTGGCCACCTCCTCGAACGGCAACCGGTCGACCAGCTCCCCCCGGACGGCGCGGAACCCGCCGGTGGCGTCGGCCAGCGGCAGGCGCAGCGACCACCGGGTCCACACGTTGCCCGCCCGGGACAGCAGCAGCCGGTGGGCCGGCCAGTCCTCGACCCGCCCGCCCGGCACGTACCGGGAGCCCAGGGCCAGGTCGGCGCCGCCGTCCAGGGCGACCAGCAGGGCCGGCAGCTGCTCGGGGTGGTGCGAGCCGTCGGCGTCCATCTCGACCAGCACCGGGTAGCCGCGGGCGCGGGCCCAGCGGAACCCGGCCACGTAGGCCGGTCCGAGCCCCTGCTTGGCCGGCCGGCGCAGCACGTGCACCCGGGGGTCGGCGGCGGCCAGCCGCTCGGCCAGCTCGCCGGTGCCGTCGGGCGAGGCGTCGTCCACCACCAGGGCGTGCGCGTCGGGCAGCGCCGCGTGCAGCCGGGCCAGGACGGGCTCGAGGTTGTCCCGCTCGTCGTAGGTGGGGACGACGACCAGCACCCGGGTCACGCGGCCGCCCGGCGGCGCCCCAGCGCCGGCCCGGCGGCGGCGAGCACCGCCCCGGCGCCCAGCGCGGTGAGCAGCCACTCCGGCCCCGCGCCGACCCGCTCGGCGACGGTGGCCGCGTCGCGCTGGGCGATCTCCTCGACGAACACCGCCGAGGTGTAGAGCCCCGAGGCGTGCACCAGGGACCCATCGGGGGCGATGACCGCCGAGATGCCGCTGGTGGAGGCCAGCGCGACCGAGCGGCCGAACTCCACCGCCCGCACCTGCGCGGCCGCGACCTGCTGGGCGCTCTCGTCGGTGTAGCCGAAGGTGGCGTTGTTGGTCTGGACGACGAGCATCCCCGCCCCGGCGCGCACCGCGTCGCGCACCAGCCCGTCGTAGACGACCTCGAAGCAGATGACGTCGGCGATCCGCGTGCCGCCGATCTCGAGGACCCCCGTCTCGGTGCCGGCGGCGAAGTCGCGCCGCACCAGGTCGACCTTGTCGCTGAACACGCGGAAGAACGAGCGGAAGGGCACGTACTCGGCGAAGGGCACCGGGTGCTGCTTGACGTAGGTGTCGCCGGGCCCGTCCTCGGGGTCCCAGACGATCGCGGTGTTGCTGATGAACTCCCCCGGCCCGTCGACGACCGCGCCGACCAGCACCGGGGCGTCGACCGCCGCGGCGGCGCGGCTGATGGCGCGGGCGGCGTCGGCGTTGGCGAAGGGGTCGATGTCGGAGCTGTTCTCCGGCCAGATGACCAGGTCCGGCCGGGGCCGCTCCCCCGCCGCGACCGCCTCGGCCAGCCGCATGGTCTGCTCGACGTGGTTGTCCAGCACCGCCCGGCGGCGGGCGTTGAAGTCCAGGCCCGGCTCGGGCACGCCGCCCTGGACCACCGCGACGGTGACGGTGGGGCCGCCGGCGGTGAGCGAGGGCCCGGCCAGCGGGGCCCAGGCGGCCCAGCCGGCCAGTGGCACGGCCACCGCCCCGGCGAGCGCGGCCGCGCCGGCGCGCCTGCGGGAGCGTGCCCCGGCCAGCACCGCGGCGGCCAGCAGGGTCCCGGTCAGCGCCACGGCGAACCCCACCAGCGGCACCCCGCCGTAGCCGGCCAGCGACAGGAAGGGCCCCTCGGTCTGGCTCAGGCCCAGCCGGCCCCACGCGAAGCCGCCGAACGGCCACCGCCCGCGCAGCGCCTCCTGGGCCACCCACAGCGCCGCCGCCCACAGCGGCCAGGCCGGCAGCCGGCTCGCCACGGCCGTGCCCGCGCCCAGCGCCGCGACGTAGGCGGCCTGCGACCCGGCCAGGGCCAGCCACGGGACGGCGCCGACGAAGACCCCGCTCCACGACAGCAGCGGGACGAACCAGGTCAGCCCCAGCACCAGCCCGAGCCAGGCGCCGGTGCGGGCCCGCTGCCCGTGCGCGGCCAGCGCCAGGGCGGCCGGGCCGAGCGGCGCCAGCCACCACAGGGACCACCCGGGGAAGGCCAGCAGCAGCAGCGCTCCACCGGCCGCGGCCAGCGCGGTCCGGCCCAGCCACGCCGGCAGCCCGCGGCCGGGCCGGGTGGCCGGCTCACGGCCGGGCGGGGGCGCCAGGGTGCCGGTGGTCTCGCTGGCGAGCACCCGCACCTCCCGTCCGCGGCGCCGGGCGGTTCCCGGCGCGGTGGGTCCCGTACCGCCGCGGGACGGGACGGCGGCCACCGGCGTCCCCGCCCGTGGCCGTCCTCCAGCATCCCACCCGCGCCGGACCCCCCGGGGGCACGCCGGCCGGGGCGTCCCCCGCGATCCCCCGTGATCATGGCACCGGGACCACCGGGAACGCGGGGCCGCGGGTCAGGGGACGACGAGCGTGGCCGTGGCCTCGACGACCACCAGCGGCGGGTCCAGCACCGCGGCGGCCGAGGACCCGCGCTCCGGCTCGGCCCGCGCGACCACCCGGGCGGTGCACCGGAGCTCCCGGCTGCGCCGCCCGACCCGCACCACCTCGGCGGTCGCCTCCAGCACGTCGCCGGCCCGGACCGGCGCCAGGAAGCGGACGTCGGTGTAGCCGGCCAGCAGCCCCTCGTCCCCGTCGGCCACGATGGCCACCTCGGTGGCGACGTCGCCGAACAGGCCGAGGGTGTAGGCCCCGTCGACGAGGTCCCCGCCGTAGTGGGCGTGGGCGTAGGGCACGTAGCGGCGGTGGGTGACGGTCAGCCCGAGCCGCGGGTCGGCGCCTGCGGGAGCCGCGGGGGCCGGCGCGGGGGCGCCGTGGGGCGGGGTCATGGGTCCTCCGGGGCGGGGGCGTCGGGTCGGCGCGAGGTGATCAGGGCGTGCACCAGGTAGCTGGCCACCTCGCCGGGCGTCGTGCCGCGGCCGAAGACCCGGTCCACGCCGAGCTCGGCGGCCATCGCCGGGTCGAAGCGGGGGCCGCCGACGACGAGCAGGGGGCGGGCCTCGCCCATCGCCTCGCGGAAGGCCGCGGCCAGCTCGCGGGTGTTGCGCAGGTGGGCGTCGCGCTGGGTGACGACCTGGGAGACCAGGACGGCGTCGGCCCGCTCGGCCCGGGCGCGGGCGACCAGCTCCGGCACGGTCACCTGGGCGCCGAGGTTGGCCACCCGCATCTCCCGGTGGTACTCCAGGCCCTTCTCCCCCGCGAAGCCCTTGATGTTGAGGATCGCGTCGATGCCCACGGTGTGCGCGTCGGTGCCGATGCAGGCGCCCAGGACCACCAGCTGGCGGTGCAGCCCGGCCCGGATGGCGGCGTCGACCTCGCCGGGCGACAGCAGCGGGTAGGCGCGCTCCTCCACCTGCACGGCGTCGAGGTCGACCAGGTGGCGCACCGAGCCGTAGACGACGAAGAAGGTGAAGGCCGCCGCGCCGCCGCCCCCGCCGATCCCGTGGCTGTGCACCACCATCGCCGGCGCGATGCCCATCTTCCCGGCCAGCTGCAGCGCCGCCCCCTCGGCCCGCGGCCCCGGCGGCACGGGGAGGGTGAACGACAGCTGCACCATGCCGTCACCGGTGGTGTCCCCGTAGGGGCGGACGACGCCCATCCCGTCAGGCACGGACCGCCTCCAGCAGTTCCAGGGCCGGGTTGTAGGCCTCCGGGGCCAGCGCGACCACGCCGTCGAGCCCCTTGCCGCCGTCCGGGGGGCGCCGGGTGATGCCGAACGTGCCGTCGGCGATCGCCTGGATGAGCCCCTGGGGGTGGTCGGCGATCCGCTCGAGCAGGGCGACCGCCTCGCGCAGCACGGTGTCGGCGCGGCGGTCGATGAACCCGCCCCGCGGCGGGGCGAAGTCCTCGACCAGGCCCCCGGCGGCGTCGAGCACGTAGCGGACGTTGCGCAGGGCCAGGTCCCGGTCGGACAGCCACGGGGTGACCACGGCCTCGGTCATCATCCCGACCAGCAGGATGCCCTGGCCGGTGAGCGCACCGGCGAGGTTGAAGAAGCCGTCGAGCAGGTAGCCGCGGAACACGTCGCCGGTCATGTGCTTGGTCGGGGGCATCCACTTCAGCGGGGCCTCGGGGAACAGCGAGCGGGCCAGCAGCGCGTGCGCCAGCTCCAGCCGGAAGGACTCGGGCAGGTCGGGGTCGATCTCGAAGGCGTGCCCGAGGCCCAGCTGCCAGTCCTCGAGGCCGGCCTCCCGCGCCAGGGTCTCGTTGAGCAGCTGGCTGACGGTGACGGTGTGGGCCTCCTCCACCGCGTCGGCGGTGGTGAGGTAGTTGTCCTCGCCGGTGTTGATGACGATGCCGGCGCGGGCGTGGACCATCCGGCTGAACCGCTGGTCGACGAAGGTGCGCCGCGGGTTGATGTCACGGAAGAGGATCCCGTACATCGCGTCGTTGAGCATCATGTCCAGCCGCTCCAGGCCGGCCAGGACGGCGATCTCCGGCATGCACAGCCCCGAGGCGTAGTTGGTCAGCCGGACGTAGCGGCCCAGCTCGGCGCCGACGTCGTCCAGCGCGGCCCGCATGAGCCGGAAGTTCTCCTGGGTGGCGTAGGTGCCGGCGTAGCCGGTGCGGGTGGCGCCCTCGGGCACGTAGTCCAGCAGCGACTGCCCGGTGGAGCGGATGACGGCGATGACGTCGGCCCCGGCGCGCGCGGCGGCCTGGGCCTGCGGGATGTCCTCGTGGATGTCGCCGGTGGCCACGATCAGGTAGACCCACGGCCGCCGCGGCGGGTCCCCCAGGCGGGCGACGAGCTCCGCGCGGCGGGCCCGGTTGGCGTCCACGCGGGCCAGGCCTCCGGCGACGGCGGCGCGGGCGGCGTCCCGGGCGCGCTCGGCGTCGGCGCCGGCGGGGACGGCGAAGCGCGCCGTCCCCGCGCCCACCTGCTCGGCCACCGCCTGCAGGTCCGGGGCGGCGCCGGAGGCGATGGCGTGCCACACCGGCAGCGCGACGCCGCACTCCAGGCCCACCTGGTCGCGGACGGCGTCGACCACCCGGTTGACCCACGGCACCCGGTCGGTGGCCGCACCGTCGCCCCCGGTGACCGGGTCGGTGCCGGTCAGCCCGGCCAGCCGGAGCACCGCGCGCTCCACCGAGACGGTGGTGTGCGCCCGGGCCAGGTCGACGACCGGCTGCGCGGCGCGCGCGGCCAGCTCGCGGGCGCGGGTGACCAGCACGGGGTCCAGGTCGAGGCGGGCGGTCACGGAACTCCTCCCCCGGCGACGAGCAGCTGCCGGCAGGCGGGGCGGGCCCGGCCGGCCAGGACGGCGGAGAGCGTCTCGGCGGTCTCCCACAGGACGAGGTCGGCCGGCGCCCCGACGGCCAGGGGGCCGGCGGGGTGCTCGGCGCGGGCGGCGTGCCACCCGCCGTGGGTGGCCGCGTCGAAGGCGTCGAAGGGCCGCAGCCCCGCGCCCGGCGTGCGGTGGTCGACCGCGGCGTGCACCCCGCCCCACGGGTCCAGCGGGGTGACCGGGGCGTCGCTGCCCAGCGCGAGGGCGACCCCGGCGTCGGCGAGCTCGGCGAACGGGTTGGTCGCCAGGGCCCGCTCGACGCCCAGCCGCTCGGCGTACATGCCCGCCGTGCCGCCCCAGGCCGCGTCGAAGGCCGGCTGCACGCTGGCGACCACGCCCCACCGGGCCAGCCGATCCGCGGCGTCCGGGCCGACCATCTCCACGTGCTCGAGCCGGTGCCGGCAGGCGCGCACGGCGGCGTCCCCGAGCTCGGCGGCGACCTCGCCCACCGCGGCCAGCACCTGCGCGAGCGCGGCGTCGCCGATGACGTGGAACCCGGCCTGGACGCCGGCGAGGGTGCAGGCGCGCACGTGCGCGACGAGGTCGCCGGTGTCGAAGCGCAGGTCCCCGCTGGTGCCCGGCCGGTCGGCGTAGGGCGCCGTCAGGGCGGCGGTGTGCGAGCCGAACGCGCCGTCGCAGAACAGGTCGCCCCCGGCCCCGGCCAGGCCGAGCTCGCCGACCACGGCCAGCCCGCCGCGACCGGCCAGCTCCCCCCAGTAGCCGAGCACCCGCGGCCCGGGCCGCTCGCCGGCCAGCGCCAGCAGCCCGGCGAGGTCCTCGGCGCCGGAGACCTCGGGGCCGGCCATCTCGTGCACGGTGCCGATGCCCAGCGCCGCGGCGGCGTCCAGCGCCGCGCGCTGGGCGGTCCGCCGCTGCACGGGGTCGACGGCGCCGTAGGCCGCCTGCCGGACGGCGTGGTGGGCGTCGAGCCGCAGCTGCCCCTCCGGGGACCAGCCGGGCAGGCCGGTGACGCCGGGCACCCGGTCCAGCAGCGCGGTGGACACCACGGCCGAGTGCACGTCGACGCGGGCCAGGTAGGCGGGCCGGTCGCCGACGACGGCGTCGAGGTCCGCTCGGGTCAGCCCGCGCCCCTCGGGCCAGCCGGTCTCGTCCCACCCGGTGCCCAGCACGATGCCGCGGCTGGCGGCGACGTGCCCGGCGACGGTCTCGACCGCCTGGCGCAGGCTCACGCTCGAGTGCAGGTCGAGACCGGTGAGGGCCAGCCCGGTCGCCGTGGCGTGCACGTGCGCGTCGACGAAGGCCGGGGTGAGCAGCGCCCCCCCGCCCGCCAGCACCCGGTCGGAGCGCGGGGCGTCGGCGGCGTCACCGAGCCAGGCGATCCGACCGTCCGCGACCTGGACGGCGCGGCCGGGGCGGTCGCCGACGGTGACGTCGGTGAGCAGGAGCGTCATGCCGGCACGCGCGGGTCGATGAGAGCCCGGACCCCGGCCGACCGGCGGTACAGCGTGAGCGCCGTCTCCGCGTGCCCCGGTGTGTAGCCGTTGCCGATGAGCATCGTCACGTCCGCTGCCATCCCCTCCGCGCCGAGCGCCGCCTGGGCGAACGAGGTCGCCATGGAGAAGAAGACCACGGTGCCGCCCTGCGCCGTCGCCAGGACCGCCCCGTGCTCGGCGCCCGGGGCGTCGACGCACACGACCGTGACCGCGGCGGGCTCCCCCACCGCCGCGGCGACGGCCAGCGGGTCGGTGGCATCGGCGACGACCACGCGGTCGGCCAGGCCGGCCGCGTGCAGGGCGGCGGCCTCCCGCTCGTCGCGGACCAGCCCGGTCAGGGCCGTGGCCCCCGCCGCCCGCGCCGCGGCCAGCGACAGGCACCCCGACTTCCCCGCCGCCCCCAGCACGAGCACCGAGCGGGCCCCCGTCCGCCGGACCACCCGGTCGGTGGCCGCCGGCGCCCCGCAGACGTCGAGGACGGCGAGGGCGACCGCCTCGGGCAGGTCGTCGGGCAGGACGGCGGCGAGGGAGCGGGCGAACAGCACCGCCGTCCCCTCCGCGGGGACCTGCTCGGAGCGGCCGTCCCAGCGGGCCAGGCCGTCGGTGATCCGCAGCGGGGTCAGCGTCAGGGAGACCAGCGTGGCCACCCGGTCCCCGACCCGCAGGCCCAGCGGCGACTCCGCCCCGACCGCCGCGACGACCCCGATGAGCATCCCGCCCGAGCCGGTGACCGGGTTCTGCATCTTGCCGCGCGTGGCGACGATGTCGAGCACCGCGGCCCGCACCGCCGCGCCGTCCCCGCCGCAGGACTCCGAGAGCTGCCGGAAGGAGGCGGCGTCGAGGTTCAGCCGCTGCACCGACACGCGGACCTCGTCGGGGCCGATCGCCGGGTCGGGGTCGAGCCGGAGGGCCGCCTGGGGCAGCACCCCGGGCGGTTCCAGCACCCGGTGCACCCCGAGCGCCCTCACTGCCGCATCCACCGATCCTCCTGTCTCACCCCGTCGAGGGAGGAGAACGTATCGCGATCGTCACAGGAATGTGGACATCTTCCCGTAAGGTGCCGCATCGAGGGAGAACCGCCCCCCGGAAGAGGTGCCCGCCGTGCTGGAACAGCCCTACGAGTACGTCGCCCGGCCGCTGGTCGAGCCCGACTGGCGGCGGCTGCCCGGGTTCGCCGACGTGACCGAGCAGGAGTGGCGCAGCGCCCAGTGGCAGCGCGCCCACTGCGTCAAGAACCTGCGCCAGCTGCGCGGGGTCTACGGCGACCTGCTCGACGAGGCCTTCTACGAGGACGTCGCCGCCGACCAGGCCGGCCGGGCGACGATGTCGCTGCTGCTGCCCCCGCAGATGCTCAGCACGATGGTCCCCGACCGCGTGCCCGACCCCGCCGCGATGCGCGCCGACCCGGTACGCCGCTACATGCTCCCGCTGGCCTCCGACCGGCTGCCGGGCGCGCTGGCCAGCCACCCCTACGCGGCGCGGGACTCGCTGCACGAGCACGAGATGTGGGCCGTCGAGGGGCTCACCCACCGCTACCCCACCAAGGTGCTCGCCGAGCTGCTGTCCACCTGCCCGCAGTACTGCGGGCACTGCACCCGGATGGACCTCGTCGGGAACTCGACCCCCGCGGTGGACAAGCTGCGCTTCGCGCTCAAGCCGGTCGACCGGCAGGCCGCGATGCTCGAGTACCTGCGGGCCACCCCCGGCGTCCGGGACGTCGTGGTCTCCGGCGGGGACGTCGCCAACCTGCCGTTCAGGAACCTCGAGGCGTTCGTCGCCGGGCTGCTGGAGATCGAGTCGGTGCGCGACATCCGGCTGGCCTCCAAGGCGCTCATGGGCCTGCCGCAGCACTGGCTGCAGGACGACGTCGTCGCGGGCATGTCCCGGCTGGCGACGACGGCCCGGGAGCGCGGGGTGTCCCTGGCCGTGCACACCCACGTCAACACCGCCGCCCAGGTCACCCCGCTGGTGGCCGAGGCGGCCGGGGCGCTGCTGGCCGCCGGGGTGCGCGACGTGCGCAACCAGGGCGTGCTGCTGCGCGGGGTGAACGCGACCGCCCCCGCCCTGCTCGACCTGTGCTTCGCGCTGCTCGACGGCGCCGGGATCACGCCCTACTACTTCTACATGTGCGACATGATCCCCAGCGCCGAGCACTGGCGGGTGTCGCTGGCCGAGGCCCAGACCCTGCAGCACGACCTCATGGGGTACCTGCCCGGCTTCGCCACCCCGCGGATCGTCTGCGACGTCCCCTACGTCGGCAAGCGCTGGGTGCACCAGGTCGCCGAGTACGACCGCGAGCGCGGCATCAGCTACTGGACCAAGAACTACCGCACCGGCATCGAGCGGGACGACGACGGCGCCCTCGACCGCCGCTACACCTACTACGACCCGGTGCACACCCTGCCCGAGGCCGGGCAGGCGTGGTGGCGGGCCCGCGGCGCCGATCCGGTCTCCGCCGACCTGGCCGCGGCCGCCTCCCGGCAGGCCTCCCTGGTCGACTGACCCAAGAAGGACCCCCGGAAGGACCCCGTGCTCCTCACCGCTCGCAGGCTCGCGGCGAGCCTCGGGACGGGGCCGCCGGGCCGCGTGTCCCGGAGCCCGCCGGGCGGGTAGGGGCGCCCCATGGCGGCCGGGGCCGGGGTGCTGCACACCGGACGGTTGCGCCTGCGCCCGTGGACCACGGGGCGCGACGACCTCGCCCGACTGGCCGACATCTACGGCCGTCCCGCGGTCACCCGCTGGCTGGGCGGACCCCCGGCGCTGACCCCGGTGGAGCTCGTCGGCCGCTGGAGCGAGGTCCGCGCCGGCTCCGACCGCTACGGCGTGTGGGCGGTGGAGGAGGCCGCCACCGGCACCGTGGTGGGCACCGTGCTGCTCAAGCCCCTGCCGGACGGTGTCGGCGAGGTCGAGGTCGGCTGGCACCTGCACCCGGACGCCTGGGGGCGGGGGTACGCCACCGAGGCCGCCCGGGCGGTGGTGCGGAAGGCCTTCGACGGCGGTCTGCCCGAGGTCTACGCCGTCGTGCGTCCCGGCAACGAGGCGTCGATGGCGGTCTGCCGGCGGCTCGGGATGGCCCACCTGGGCCGGATGCGCCGCTGGTACGACGCCGAGCTCGAGGTGTTCCGCCTGGTGGCGCCCCCGGTGGTGGACTAGCGCCGGGCCCGGTCGCCCGGTGCCGGCTCCCTCCTCAGCGCCGCCCGCGCCGGCCGGCCAGGCGGCGCAGCCGCGCCACCGGGTGCGGGCGCGGCAGGCGCCGCCGCGTCCCCCGGGCGTCCGGGTGGTCGCGGGCCTCGGCCTGCTGCAGGGTCGGCGCCGTCCCGCCCAGGTGCGCCGGCTGCCACCACAGCTCCTCCGGGCCGGAGGGCGGCTGGGGGTAGCTGCGCTGGGCCTCGTCGACCAGCGCCTCCATCGCCGTGCGGATGCGCCCCAGCAGGACCGGGGCGGTCTCCCCCGGCTCCGGCACGATCGGCTCCCCCAGCACGACGGTCACGGCCACGCCGCGCCGCAGGTCCACCGGGTGGTGCTTGGTGGTGATGCGCTGCCCGCCCCACACCGCCGCGGGCAGCACCGGGGCGCCGGAGTCGATGGCCATGCGGGCGGCGCCGGCCTTGAGGTCCTTGAGCACGAAGCTGCTGCTGATCGTCGCCTCGGGGAACACCCCGACGACGTGCCCGTCCTCGAGCGCCCGCACCGCGGCGTCGAAGGCGGCGGCGCCGGCCCGGCGGTCCACCGGGATGTGCCGCATCGCGCGCATCAGCGGCCCCGAGACGCGGTGGCGGAAGACCGACTCCTTGGCCATGAACCGCACCAGCCGGCGCCGGGGCAGCGCCGCCAGGCCGAGGAAGGTGAAGTCCAGGTAGCTGACGTGGTTGCTGCACACCACCGCCGGCCCGGACGCCGGGACGTGCTCGGCGCCGCGCACGTCGAAGCGCAGCCCCAGCAGCCGGAAGACCACCAGCACGAGTCGGATCACCAGCCGGTAGGGCCGGTCGCGGGGGTCGGGCCGGGGCCCGAAGAGGTCCCGGCGGACGACGTCGCGCCAGCGAGCGGTCTCCATGGCGGGACGATAACCGGCGCTCCTCGGCGGCCGCGTCAGGCCCGTGTGGCCGTCACCGCCGCCCGCACCACAGCGGTGAGCTCACCGGTCTCCCGGTGCACCCGCCGCTGGAGGGCCGCACCGGTGCCGCCGCCCACCAGCTCGGCCACACCGGCGCGCACCCGGGCCTCGTCGCCGCACTCGACGAGCACCTCCCCCACGTGGTCGAGCAGCGCCGCCACGACCGTGGCGGCGGGGGTCGGCCGGCCGGAGACCGGGTGGACCAGGTCGCCGTCCAGACCCGAGCGGCTGGCCCGCCAGCCGGCCACCCGCAGCAGCTCGCTGCGCACCTGCGGCGCCGGGTGACCGGCCCGCCACTCCCGGGCCGCGGTCTCGACCAGGCCGCGCACCAGGCCGGCGAGGACGACGGCGTGCTCGACGTGCAGCAGCACGTCGGCGGTGCGCACCTCGACGGTCGGCCACCGCTCGGAGAGCCGGGCGTCGAAGTAGACCATCCCCGGGTCGACGATCGTCCCGGACGCCAGGAGCTGCTCGACCACCCGGTGGTAGCCGGCGGCGGACCCGAACGGCTCGGTGGGACCGGCCGAGGGCCAGCGCCCCCACGCCTGCGCGCGGTAGCTGGCGTGCCCGCTGTCGCGGCCCAGCCAGAAGGGCGAGTTCACCGACAGCGCGGTGAGCACCGGCAACCACACCCGGATCCGGTCGAGGACGGCGACCCCCTCCTCGTCGTCGTCCACCGACACGTGCACGTGGCACCCGCAGGTGAGCTGCTCGAGGGCCGTGAGGCCGAACGTCTCGGTCATGAGCGCGTAGCGCTCCCCCGGCGTGGTCACCGGGTCCACCGCCACCGGGGAGCTGGCCAGGGCCGCCACCCGGGCACCGACCGCTCGCGCCGCCGCGTCGGCCCGTTCGCGCCAGTGCCGCACCTCGGCGGCCACCTCGTCGAGCTGCTCGCACACCCGGGTGCCGAACTCCACCTGCTGGGCCTTGAGCTCCGGGACCAGCCGCGCCCCGGCGGCGTCGTCCGCACCGCCGTCCTCCGCGCCCCGGTGGTCGTGCTCGCTCACCGTCTCCCCCTCCCCCCGGGAGGCGGCGACCCGCAGCGCGGCCGGCCCCCGCGGGGTCGGCCGCCCCTCGGCGTCGACCACCAGCAGCTCTTCCTCGACCCCGACCGTGCGCACCGGGTGATCCTCCGGGGCCCTGCCCGATCGCGCGCGCCGGCGTCCGGGAACGGCGGTTGCGGTTGGCGCTCCTGCGCCGGAGGCGCGGCTGGTACCTGCGGGCGAACCACATCGTTCTTGGGTCGGAGGTTGGGGATAACGGGTATGGTGGGAGGATGAGCGGACCGTGGCAGACCCCGTTGCCGGAGATGCCGAGCCCCCCGGCGGCGCGCGCCTGGGCGCGGCTGGCCGCTCCGGAGGGCTACGAGGCCCAGTGGCGGCGGCTCGTGGACGCCGCGCTGGAGCTGGGCATGGGCCCCGACCAGCTCAGCGAGGAGGGCCTCTCCCCCGTCGCCGCCGCCCGCGAGTGGAAGCCGGCCACGATCGCCCTGTACAGCAAGGTCGCCCGCTACGGCGGGCTGGCGCTGCCCGGCGTCCCCACCCCGGAACCGGACCCGGTGACCCTCGAGCTCCGGCCGCTCACCGAGGTGCGCGGTAGCGACCCCGAGCACCTGCGCGCCGTCGCCTGGTGCGCACTGGCGCTGGGCTGGCCGGGGACGGTGGGCCAGTTCCGCTCGCTGCGCCGGGAGCAGGTGCACCCCTCGACGCGCCGACTGCTCGTGCACACCGACGACGGCCGCTGGTCGGTGCCCGGCGCGCTCACCGCCTGGCACGCCTGGGAGGCGGCCCGCAACCGGTACCCGGCCCTCGCCGCCAGCCCGTGGGTGCTGCCCGCGCTCCGCAAGGGTCCCGGCTTCGGCTCGGCGGTCGGCGGCCGGCTCTCGACCCAGGCGCTGCAGGTCACCTTCGCCAAGCACGCCGCCCGCACGGCCGGGTACCTGCGGGAGACCGCTCCCCCGTCCCGGCGCGAGGAGGTGGAGGCCCTGGCGGCGCGCTACGGGGAGCTGTCCTACGACTCCTTCCGCCGGCTGGCCCTGGCCGCCGGGGCGGCACCGGTCGCCGCCCGCGGCGCGGTGCGGGCCGAGCGGGTGGTGGCGCGCAAGGCCCGGGCCGCGCGGGCCGAGCGGCTGGCCGGCCCCGCCGGCTAGGTACGGCTAGGCCCGCGGCGCGTACATGATGACGGTCACGCCGAGCAGGCACACCAGCGCGCCGAGGACGTCGAAGCGGTCGGGCCGGAAGCCGTCCACCAGCACGCCCCAGGCCAGGGACCCGGCGACGAACACGCCGCCGTAGGCGGCCAGGACCCGGCCGAAGTGGGCCTCGGGCTGCAGCGTCGCGACGAACCCGTACGCCCCCAGCGCCAGCACACCCACCCCGGCCCAGAGCCAGCCGCGGTGCTCGCGGACCCCCTGCCACACCAGCCACGCCCCGCCGATCTCGGCCAGCGCGGCCAGGCCGAACAGCAGCAGCGAGCGCACGACCGTCATGCCCGCGATGCTGTCAGCCGGGCCCCGCACCGCCCGGCCGGACCCTCACAGCAGGGTGAGCTGCTCGGCCCCGGGGGCGGCGTCCGGGGCCCCCGCGGGGGCGGCGCCGGGGAGGCTGCCGGCCGGGAAGCCCGCCTCCGCGTCACCGGGCACCCCGCGGGCCGCTCCCCCCGCCTGCCGGTCCAGGCCGTACCGGGCGAGCAGCGGCGCGACCCGCTCACCCAGCCAGCGGCGGTACTCCGGCGCCACGGAGGACCCGCGGTACAGCTGCCGGTAGCGCGGGACCAGCCGCGGTTGCTCCCGCGCGAGCCAGGCGGAGAACCACTCCCGCGCCCCCGGCCGCAGGTGCAGGGGGACGACGGTGACCCCCGTGGCCCCGGCGTCGGCGAGGGCCGCCAGCGTCGCCTCGAGGTCGGCCAGGCGGTCGGTGAGCCCGGGCAGCACCGGGGCGAGGAAGACCCCGCAGGGCAGGCCGGCGTCGGTGACGGCGCGGACGAGGTCCAGCCGCGCCCGGGGGCTGGGCACGCCCGGCTCCAGGGCCGCGTGCAGGTCGTGGTCCAGGATCGCGATGGACACGCCCAGGCCCACGGGCACCTCCCCGGCGGCCGAGGCCAGCAGCGGCAGGTCGCGGCGCAGCAGCGTGCCCTTCGTGAGCACCGAGAACGGCGTGCCGGACCCGGCCAGCGCCCGGATCACCCCGGGCATCAACCGGTAGCGCCCCTCGGCCCGCTGGTACGGGTCGGTGTTGGTACCCAGCGCCACGTGCTCGCGGGACCAGGACGGGCGGGCCAGCTCCCGGCGCAGCACCTCCACGAGGTTGGTCTTCACCACGACCTGGGTGTCGAAGTCCCGGCCGGCGTCCAGCTCCAGCCACTCGTGGGTGCCGCGTGCGTAGCAGTAGAGACAGGCATGGGTGCAGCCCCGGTAGGGGTTGATCGTCCAGCGGAACGGCAGCGGCGAGGCGGCCGGCACGGGGTTGAGCGCGCTGCGGCCGGCGACCTCGTGGAACGTCACCCCCGGGAACTCGGGCACCTCCACGCTGCGCAGCAGCCCGCGCCGGGTCGGCATCCCGGGCAACGCGCCGGCGTCCTCGGCGTCCAGCCGCTGGGCATCCCACCGCACCCGCCCATCCGAACACACGTTCGACGCGGTGTCGAGCCGGCGTCCCCGTGCTGTGCGCACCGGGCGGCGCGGCACGAGGAGGCCGGCTCGAGGCTGACGGTGACCGGGCTCGGCTCAGGTGAGGTCGGCGCGGACCATGACGACCTCCCGCACGACGTCCCGTGGGGCGTCCCGCCGGGAGCCGGTCCGGCCCGGCAGCCCCACGGCACGCCCGGCGGCCGGCACGGCGGTCAGGTAGGTCGCCAGCCCGGCGGCGCACTCCTGCGGCCGCTGGGCGCCCACGACGGCCTCCGCCCGGGCCCGGTACGACCGCCCGGCCAGCCGCAGCTCGACGTCGGCGGGCTCGCGCAGGTTGCGCCACCAGGTCTTGGCGCCCGGCGCCCCGACCAGGATCCACACCGAGCCGCCGTCGCGCACGTACCGGGCGACCAGCTCGTGGGCGGTGCCCGTGCGCCGGCCGGTGTACCGGACCACCGCCAGCCGCCGGCCCGGGCGGGGGCCGAGGCGGGAGCGCAGCACCCGGCGCAGCACCGGGTTGGCCACCCGGTTGGTCAGGACGTGGCCACCGGTCACCGGTGCAGGCTAGAGCGGCGGGCGGTCCTCGTAGAAGGTGGAGAGCACCACGGTGGTGCGGGTGGTCACGTTGGCCGCCGCCCGGATCTTCTGCAGCAGCGCCTCCAGCGCGTCCGGCGAGGACACCCGCACCTTGAGGATGTAGCTCTCCATGCCGGCGACCGAGTGGCAGGCCTCGATCTCGGGCAGGTGCGCCAGCCGGGCGGGCGCGTCGTCGGGCTGGGCCACGTCGATCGGGGTGATGGACACGAACGCGGTCAGGCCCAGTCCCAGCGACCGCGCGTCGATCTTGGCGTGGTAACCGGTGATCAGGCCGCGCTGCTCGAGGCGGCGCACCCGCTGGTGCACCGCCGACACCGACAGCCCGACCCGCTCGGCGAGGTCGGTGTAGCTGGCCCGCCCGTCGCGGGCCAGGGCGGCGAGCAGCGCGCGGTCGACGTCGCCGGAGGTGGCCGGGACGCCGCCCGCCGGCTCACCCGGGGAGGACGACGAGGTCACGCGGACCCCCGTTGACGCTCCGCACGCCGTCCTCGGTGCAGACGACGATGTCCTCGATGCGAGCCCCGCACCGGCCGGCCAGGTAGATCCCCGGCTCGACGGAGAAGGCCATGCCCGGCTCCAGCGGCAGGCCGTTGCCGGCGACGATGTAGGGCGCCTCGTGGGTGTCCAGGCCGATCCCGTGCCCGGTCCGGTGGATGAAGTGCTCCCCCCACCCCGCCGCGGTGATCACGTCGCGGGCGGCGGCGTCCACCGCCTCCGCGGTGACCCCCGGCCGGACGGCGGCGGTCGCGGCGGCCTGCGCCTCCTGCAGCACCGCGTACCACTCGGCGGTCCCCGCGTCGGGGGCCCGGCCGACGGCGTAGGTGCGGGTGCAGTCCGAGCGGTAGCCGGTGGCGGTCTCCCCGCCGATGTCGACCACCACCAGGTCGCCCTCGGCCACCACCCGGTCGGAGAGCTCGTGGTGCGGGCTGGCCCCGTTCGGGCCGGACCCGACGATGGTGAAGTCGACCGCCACGTGGCCCTCCTCGAGGATCGCGGCGGCGATGTCCGCGCCGACCTGGGCCTCCGTGCGGCCGACCCGCAGCCACTCCCCCATCCGCGCGTGCACCCGGTCGATGGCCGCCCCCGCGGCCGCGAGCTCGGCCACCTCGGCCGGCGTCTTCACCATGCGCAGCCGGTCCACGGCCGGGGCGGCCAGCTCCAGCGCCGCCCCGCCCAGGGCCCGCTGGACCCCCAGCGCGTGCTCGGCCCAGGTGCGCGACCCCACGGCGACCCGGCCCGGCTCGCCGCCGAGGCGGGCGCGCACCGCCCCGGCGAGCAGGGCGAACGGGTCGTCGGTCTCGTCCCAGGCGAGCACCTCCAGGCCCAGGCCGCCGGCCGGGCTCGCGTCGACCATCGGCGCCTCGAGCCGCGGGACGACGAGGAAGGGCTCCCCGGACCGGGGGACGACGAGCGCGGTGAGCCGTTCCATCGCGTGGGCGTGGTAGCCGCACAGGTACCGCAGGTCCGACCCGGGGGTGAGCACCAGGACGTCGAGGCCGCTGCCGGCGGCGGCCTCGCGGGCGCGGCGCAGTCGGTCTCCGGTCACCAGCGCTCCGGCGGGGGTGGGGGAAGGCACGACCGGAGACTATCCACGCCCCCTGCGCGACGACCCCGGCCGTTACCGTCCCGGGACGTGACCACCATGCTGCTGGACGCGGCCAGCCTCTACTTCCGGGCCTTCTACGGCGTGCCCACCAGCGTCACCTCACCCGACGGCCGGCCGGTCAACGCCGTCCGCGGTTTCCTGGACATGACCGCCCGGCTGGTCACCGCGCACGGCCCCGACCGGCTGGTGGCCTGCTGGGACGACGACTGGCGCCCGGCCTTCCGGGTCGCGGCGCTGCCGTCCTACAAGGCGCACCGGCTGGCCCCCGACGGCGGGGAGGAGACGCCCCACGAGCTCGGCCCGCAGGTGCCCGTGCTCGTCGAGGTGCTCGCCGCCGCGGGGGTGGCCCGCGTCGGCGCGCCCGGCTACGAGGCCGACGACGTCATCGGCACGCTCGCCACCCGCGCCGCGGGCCCGGTGGACGTGGTGACCGGCGACCGCGACCTGTTCCAGCTGGTGGACGACGACCGCGGCGTCCGGGTCCTCTACACCGCCCGCGGCATCACCGACATCGAGGTCGTCGACGAGGCCGCGGTGACGGCCAGGTACGGCATCCCGGGGCGGGCCTACGCCGACTTCGCCGTCCTCCGCGGGGACCCCAGCGACGGGCTGCCCGGCGTGGCCGGCATCGGTGCCAAGACGGCGGCCGCGCTGGTCACCGAGTTCGGCGACCTGGCCGGGATCCGCGCGGCCGCGGCGCGCACCGTCATCCCCTCCGCGCCGCTGACCGCGGCGGTGCTGCGCAAGCTGCACGCCGGCGCCGGGTACCTCGACGCCGCACCGGTGGTCGTGGCCGTCGCCCGCGACGTGGACCTCCCGCCGCTCGACGACGCCCTCCCCCGCCGTCCTGCCGACCCCGGGCGGCTGGCCGCCCTCGCCGAGCAGCACGGCATCGCCTCGTCGGTGCGCCGGCTGGGTGCGGCGCTGGGCTGGCCGGCCGACGCCGTGGCCTGATCGAGGGCGCTGCCCGGCCCCGCCGGCGGGTGACGGGGGCAGGCGGCCCCGTCCAGGGCACCGCCCCGAGCGGGCGAGGGGCGGGGAGGACGGGTCCTCCGTCAGACCTCCTGCCAGGTGTAGGCGGCGGTCCCGGGGTCGGTGATGGCGATCTGGATGGTGACGTCCTCGCCGTCCGCGGTCGTGCCGGTGCACCGGTAGGTGGCGCCGGCCTCGACGGTCATCTCGTCGGCGCAGCTGAGGTCGATGCCGACGCCGTTGGCCTCCTCGAACTGCGCGGCCACGTCCTCCTCCACCGCGCCGCGGTCGAGCACCTCGTCGCCGAGCACGAGGGGCAGGACGATCGCCGCGGCGATGACCAGCAGGGCGAGCACCGCCAGGCCCACGACCAGCCCGGTGCGCGACCTGCCCGGCGGTCGACCGTAGCCGGGCTGCGGCCCGTACCCGGGCTGGGCGTACGGCTGGCCGTACTGGGCGGGCTGCGGCCCGTACTGGCCGGGCGGGGCATAGCCGGGCTGGCCGTACGGCCCCGGCTGGCCGTAGCCGGGCTGGCCGTAGCCGGGCTGGCCGTACGAGCCCGGCTGGCCGTGGCCGGGCTGCTGCGGGTGGGCGGGAGCCTGCTGACCCTGGCCGGGCTGCCCGTACGGCCCCGGGTGGCCGTAGGCCGGCTGCTGGCCGTACCCCGGCTGCCCGTGCGGGCCCGGCTGCGCACCACCGTGCGGCGGGTTGGTCATCGTCGTGCTCCCGATCGGCTGGCGGACCCCCGTGACCGCCTGTCACGACGGCGGGGTGGATTGTGCACCACGAGCGGCGTCGCGACGGGCAACCGGCGCGGCGTCCGGTCAGCCGCCCACGGCGACGGCCACGACGCCGCGGCGGACCCGCTCGACCGCGCGCCGCGCGGTGGCGGCCACCGGCTCGTCGGCGACCTTCGCCAGCTGGTCGAGCAGGTCGACCAGCTGGCGGGCCCAGCGCACGAAGTCCCCGCCGGAGAGCTCGGTGCCGGCCTGCTCGGCGCCGGCCAGCACCCGGTCCAGGCCCTGCCCGTCGGCCCACCGGTAGGCCGCCCAGGCGAAACCCAGGTCCAGGTCGCGGCTGCCGGGGACGCCGTGGTCGAGCTCGACGTCCTGCAGCCGCGCGCGGATCCGGCGCATCTCGCCGATCGCCGCGGCGACCTTGCCGGAGGGGACGGCCGGCTGGCCCGGGGTCTCCCGGCGGGCCTCGAACACCAGCGTGGAGACCGCCGCCGCGAGCTCGGCGGCGCCCAGCCCCCGCCACGCCCCCGCACGCAGGCACTCGGCGACCAGCAGGTCGGCCTCCGACCACACCCGGGCCAGCCGCCGGCCGTCCTCGGTCACCAGGGGCGCCCGGTCGGCCACCTCGGCCCCGACGACGTCCCCGTCGTCCCGCGGCGGTGCGTCGGGGTCGGGCAGGAGGTAGCCCAGCTCCTCCAGCACGTCGCAGGTGCGGTCGAACTGCCGGGTCAGCGAGCCGGTCCGCTCGGCCATCCGCCGGTGGGTGCTCTCCGCCTCCCGGGTGGCCCGCCACCACCGCTCGGCGGCCCGCACCCGCTCCTCCCGGTCGGGCACGGAGTGCACGGGGTGGGCGCGCAGGGCCCGGCGCAGGTCGTGCAGGACCGGGTCGTCGGCGGCGGCCGAGCGCTGCCTGACCCGCCGGGCGCCGAGCTCGTGCTCGACGCGGGCGTTGCGCAGCGTCGCGGCGAGGTCCCGGCGGGCGTGCGGGCTGCGGTGGTTGAAGTTCTTCGGCACCCGGACCCGCGCCAGCGCCGACACCGGCGAGGGGAAGTCGACCGCGCCCAGCCGGCCGGCCCACTTGTCCTCGGTGAGCACCAGCGGGCGCGGCTCGGCCAGGTCGGTCACGCCCGGGTCCAGGACGACGGCCAGCCCCTGCCGCCGGCCCGAGGGGACCCGGATGACGTCGCCGGGGCGCAGCGCCGCGAGCGCGTCCGCGGCCTCGATGCGGCGCTTGGCCGCCGAGTCGCGGGAGAGCTCCTTCTCCCGGTCGGCGATGTCGCGGCGCAGCTGCGCGTACCCGGCCACGTCGCCGTGCTCGGAGTGCATCTCGGCCGCCCAGCGCTCGGCGTCGGCCTCGTGCCGGGCCGCGGCCCGGGCCAGCCCCACCACCGAGCGGTCGGCCTGGAACTGGGCGAAGGAGGAGGCCAGCAGCTCCCGGGCGCGGGCCCGGCCGAAGGAGCTGACCAGGTTGACCGCCATGTTGTAGCTGGGCCGGAACGACGAGCGCAGCGGGTAGGTGCGGGTGCTGGCCAGCCCGGCGACCACCGAGGGGTCCATGCCCGGCGCCCAGACGACCACGGCGTGGCCCTCGACGTCGATGCCGCGGCGCCCGGCGCGGCCGGTGAGCTGGGTGTACTCCCCCGGCGTGACGTCGACGTGCGCCTCGCCGTTCCACTTGACCAGCCGCTCGAGCACCACCGTCCGGGCCGGCATGTTGATGCCCAGGGCGAGGGTCTCGGTGGCGAAGACCGCCTTGACCAGGCCCTGGACGAAGCACTCCTCGACGGTCTCCTTGAACGCCGGCACGAGGCCCGCGTGGTGCGCGGCCAGACCGGCCAGCAGCCCCTCCCGCCACTCCCAGAAGCCGAGGACGTGCAGGTCCTCCTCCGGCAGCGAGCCGGTGCGCTCGTCGATGATCCGGGCGATCTCGGCGCGCTCCCACTCGTCGGTCAGCCGCAGCCCCGCGCGCAGGCACTGGTCCACCGCCGCGTCGCAGCCGTTGCGGCTGAACACGAACGTGATGGCCGGGAGCAGGCCGGCGCGGTCGAGCCGCTCCACCACGTCCGGGCGGGCCGGCGGGCGGTAGCGCGGCTTGTGCGAGTAGCCGCGCCGGGGCCCGCCGTCCCAGCCCTCGATGCGCCGCTCGTACTCGCGCACGTAGCGGACCAGCTCGGGGTCGACCACGCTGGCGCCGCGGTCCCGGGCGGAGCGCCCCCGCGGGGTGTCCTCGGAGTCGGCGGCGTGGGCGGCCGGGCGCAGGCTGAACAGGTCGAACACCCGGTTGCCCACCAGCATGTGCTGCCAGAGCGGGATCGGCCGGACCTCGCTGACCACGACCGCGGTGTCCCCGCGCACCGTGACCAGCCAGTCGGCGAACTCCTCGGCGTTGCTCACCGTCGCCGACAGCGACACCAGCGTCACCGACGGCGGGAGGTGGATGATCACCTCCTCCCACACCGCGCCGCGGAACCGGTCGGCGAGGTAGTGCACCTCGTCCATGACCACGTACCCGAGGCCGGCGATCGCCGGCGACTCGGCGTAGAGCATGTTCCGCAGCACCTCGGTGGTCATCACCACCACGGGCGCGTCCCCGTTGACGGCGTTGTCGCCGGTGAGCAGGCCGACCCGGTCGGCGCCGTACCGCTCGACGAGATCGTTGTACTTCTGGTTGGACAGGGCCTTGATCGGCGTGGTGTAGAAGGCCTTGCGCCCCTCGGACAGCGCCTTGTGGACGGCGAACTCGCCCACCACGGTCTTGCCGGCCCCCGTGGGCGCGCACACCAGGACGCCGGCCCCGCGCTCCAGCGCCTCGCACGCCTCCACCTGGAACGGGTCCAGGGAGAAGGACAGGTCCGCCGTGAAGTCGGCCAGGACGGGGTGGGCGCTGCGCCGCCGGGCAGCCGCGTACCGCTCAGCGGGGCTGGACATGGTGTCCACGGTAGGCGCGGTCCCCGCTCCCGGCGCGGCCGACTCCCGTCGGCGACAATGTTGGGGATAACGGATCTGCGACCGCCCGAGGCGGCTGGTGATCAGCCGGGCTGATCGTTGGCGGGGGGGGGGGGGGGGCGGGGGGGGGGGGGGGGGGGGGGGGGGGGGGGGGGGGGGGGGGGGGGGGGGGGGG
>NZ_JBJGYK010000013.1:0-144215 GCF_054049955.1 Geodermatophilus sp. SYSU D00758 | reverse complement strand
GCCGTGGTGGCCGCCCCCCCCCTGGACGCCCTCGCCCTCGCGGGGGCGACGCTGCGTTGGTGTACCTGCTTAGCGCACCCCGACGCCGGCCGACGGGCCGGCGCCCCGGCAACCCGGACACCCGGGAGGCGGTGCTGGCCGCGGCCCGCACCGCCTTCGCCGAGCGCGGGTTCGACGGCGCCTCCATCCGGGGCATCGCCACCGCGGCGGGCGTCGACCCCGCCCTCGTGCACCACTACTTCGGCACCAAGGACAAGCTGTTCCTCGCCGCCGTCCAGGCCCCCGCGGACCCGGACGACTTCCTCCCCGAGGTGCTCGCCGTGCCGCTGGAGGGACGGGGGCCGGCGCTCGTCCGGATGGTGCTGCGGGTGTGGGACGGACCGACCCGGCCGGCCATCCTGGCGCTGGTCCGGTCGGCGGTGAACCACGAGTGGTCGGCCACCCTGCTGCGCGAGTTCGTCCTGGCCCGGGTCATCCGCCGCGTGCTCGGCTCCCCCGGCATGCCGGTCGAGGAGCGCGACGCCCGCGGCGCCCTGGTGGCCTCCCAGATGATGGGGCTGGTGATGGCCCGCTACGTGCTGCGCCTCGAGCCGCTGGCCTCGGCCGACCCGGAGACGGTCGTCGCCGCCCTCGGTCCGACGATCCAGCGCTACCTCACCGGCGACGTCGAGCTGCCCGGCGGGGCCTGACGCGGCAGCCGGGCCAGCTGCCGGCTGCGGGCCACCAGGCGGCCGCCGGCGTCCCAGATCCGGTAGTCCTCGTCCAGCCAGCCCCCGGCGACCTCCCCGGCGCGGGACTCCACCAGGCACCAGCCCGGGGCCGGCAGGCCGCGCACCAGGACCTGCAGCTGCACGGTCGGCGCCCAGCCGAACTCCCCCACCGCCCAGCCGGTCGGGGGCAGCACGTCGGCGAACAGCAGCAGCGCCAGCGGGTCGGGGGCGCGGCCGTCGGCCAGCCGGACCCAGCCGCGGACCACCCGCTCGGTGCCCGGCTCCCCGCGCGCCCACCCCGCCGTGGCCGGGTCCAGCCGGGTCTCCACGCGGGTGCGCAACCCCACGGCCGGAAGCGGGTGGGCCAGCGTGGTGTCGGCGCCGGACAGGCACCCCTCGACCGGCGCCGCCTCCGGCGCGGGGTCCACGGAGTAGACCGGGTCGTCGGCCCCGAGCGTCGCGGTGGTCACCTGCGCGGCGATGGACGGGCCCTCCGCCGTCCCGAGGAGCACCGAGCTGTGCGCCAGCGTGCGCCCGGCCGTCCCCGAGGTGACCGCGAGCGTCGCCGTCCCCGGCCCGGTCGCCCGCAGGAAGGACGCCGAGATCGCGACCGGGTGCGGGTGCGGGCTCTCGGCCAGCGCGGCCCGGGCCACCACGGCCAGCAGGTAGCCGCCGTTGAGCACCCCCGGCCCGACGTCCCACCCCGGGTCGAGGGCGGCGGCGAACCCGCCGCCCTCCGTGCGGGTCACGGCGGTGGCGGCGTCGAAGACGCTGCCGTCGGGACTGCTGGCGTCGGTCTGCGGCACGGCCGCGAGACTGCCAGGCTCGGCGGACATGGAGTACACCCACCTCGGCCGCAGCGGTCTGTCGGTCTCCCGGCTCTGCCTGGGCACCATGAACTTCGGCTGGCGGACGGCGGAGGCCGACGCGCACGCGATCCTGGACCGCGCCCTGGAGGCCGGGGTCAACTTCGTCGACACCGCCAACGTCTACGGCTTCGACGCGGGCAAGGGCCGCAGCGAGGAGGTGCTCGGCAGCTGGTTCGCCCAGGGCGGGGAGCGCCGGGAGCGCACCGTGCTCGCGACCAAGGTCTACGGCTCGATGACCGACTGGCCCAACGACACGTTCCTCTCCGCCCGCAACATCGTCCGCGCCTGCGAGGCCTCCCTGCGCCGCATGCGCACCGACTGGGTGGACCTCTACCAGTTCCACCACGTCGACCTGGCCACGCCGTGGGAGGAGATCTGGCAGGCCTGCGCGACCCTCGTCGCCCAGGGCAAGGTCCTCTACGTCGGCTCCTCCAACCACGCGGCCTGGCAGCTGGTGGTGGCCAACGAGGCGGCGGCCCGCCGGCACTTCCTCGGCCTGGTCAGCGAGCAGTCGCACTACAACCTGCTCACCCGGCACGTGGAGCTGGAGCTGCTGCCGGCCGCGCAGCACCTGGGCGTCGGGGTGATCCCGTGGAGCCCGCTGGCCCAGGGGCTGCTGGCCGGCGTGCTCGGCGACCAGGAGGGCGACCGCCGGCACGCCGAGCGCAACCGCGAGCGGATCGAGCGGCACCGGCCGGCGCTGGAGGCCTACGAGGCCGCCTGCCGCGACTGGGGGCTGGCCCCGGCGGACGTCGGCCTGGCCTGGCTGCTGCACCGACCGGGGGTGACCGCCCCGATCGTCGGGCCGCGGACCGCCGAGCAGCTGGAGGGGGCCCTCGGGGCGCTCGACGTCCGCCTCGACCAGGCGCAGCTGGACCGGCTGGACGAGGTCTTCCCCGGGTACCGGACGGCACCGGAGGAGTACGCCTGGTAGGTGGACCCCGGCTCAGCCGACCGGCCAGCTGGCCAGCCGTTCGTGGGTCGGCGCGGGGCCCAGCCGGCTCTCCACGAGGTCCACCGCGGTCACCGCCCAGTCCGGGCCGCGGTACCCGGCCAGGCACGCCGGCAGGTCGCCGTCCGCCGGGGCGCCGGGCCGCCACCGGCCCAGGGTGAGGTGGGCCCGGTAGGGGCGGTCCTCCACGGGGAGACCCAGCCGCCGTGCCGCGGTGGCGAGCCGCCCGGCGAGGCCGGCCAGGACGGCGGTGTCGCCGTCCACCCCCACCCAGCACACCTGCGGCCGCCGGCGGGAGCCGAACCGGCCGGCCCTGGACAGCCGCAGGGTGAACGGCGGGGTGGCGGCGACGAGCGGACCGGCCGCGGCGACGAGGTGGGGGGTGCGGTCGGCCGGCACCGCGCCGAGGAACAGCAGGGTCAGGTGCCAGCGGCCGGGGTCGGTCCAGCGCGGCGCCCCGGGCGCGTCGCGGAGGGGGGCCAGCGCGCGGGTCAGGTCGGCCCGCGCCTCGGGGCTCGGGACGACCGCGAGGAAGAGCCGCTGCGGCCGGGCGGGGACGTTCAGCCGCGCACCACCAGGCCCGCGTCGGTGAGCGCCGCCTGCACCCGCAGCCGCTCGACGTCCCGCGCCATCCCCGGCGGCAGGTCGGCGAGCGCGTGCTCGACCTCGAGCAGCTGCGCGGCCTCGGTGAGCACGTCGTCGTAGGCGGCCTGCAGCCCGCGCCGGCGGGCCATGGGCGCCCCCGCCGGGACAGTGGAGAGCTGCCGGTCGAGGCGGCGCAGGTCGGCCGCGACGCGCTCGAGCGGGCGGTGGACCGGGACCGTCGGGCGCGCGCGGCGGTGGATCGGGAACCGGGTCAGCCCGCAGAACCAGCGCGCGAGCCAGCCCAGGAGGGCGACCGCGCCGACGACCCCGCCGACGATGGCCCCCAGGCCCAGGAGTGAGGTGGCCATGTCGCCTCCGCGGACGACTCGGGTGTGCTGGGCGCCACAGTACGTCGCCGCGGGCCGTCCCGCCGCCCCGCTGGTCAGCCGCCGGCGACCTGCTGGCCGGGAGCCTGCCCGGCGGCCGCCTCCGCCGCCGTCCGCACCGGCACCGGGGGTACCGCGCGGGGCGAGATCCGCACCCGCAGGCGCGGCGGGGCCAGCCCGGCCTCCAGCCGCACCCGGTGCCGGCGGGCCAGCCAGGCCGCCGCCACCAGGCCGGCGAGCACCGCGATCGAACCGCCGATGACGAAGCCCCAGGGCGCACCGAGGTGCTCGGCGACCCAGCCGATGAGCGGGGCCCCGAGCGGGGTGCCGCCCATGAAGCAGACGAAGTAGAGGGCCATGACCCGCCCGCGCATCCGGGGGTCGGCCCCGAGCTGGACGAAGCTGTTGTTGGCCACGCTGAACACCAGGGCGGCGGCGCCGGTCGGCACCAGCATCACGGCGAAGGACAGGTGGCCCGGCATGAGGCCGCAGGCGATGGTGAGCAGGCCGAAGACGACGGCGGAGACCACGAGGAACCGCTGCCGGGGGCGGGCGCTGCGCCGGGTGGAGAGCAGCGCGCCGGAGAGCGAGCCCACGGCGAAGCAGGTGGAGAGCAGCCCGAAGGCCTGGGCGCCCAGACCGAAGACCTCGCGGGCCATCAGCGCGATCGTGACCTGGTAGTTGAACGCGAAGGTGCCCAGGACGAACGCCAGCGCCATCGCCAGCACGAGGTCGGGGTGCGCCCAGGTGTAGGCCAGCCCGGCGCGCAGCTGGCCGCGGGCGCGGGCGACCGGGGCGCTGCGCCGCAGCTCCTCGGGCCGCATGGCGGCCAGGGCCGCGATCGTGCAGGCGAAGCTGGCCGCGTTGACGGCGAAGGCCGGGGCGGTGTCGCCACCCGAGGCGCCGATGAGCAGGCCGGCGAGCGAGGGCCCGACCAGCCGGGCGCCGTTGAAGATGCTCGAGTTCAGGCTGACGGCGTTGGCCAGCAGCTCGGGGCCGACCATCTCGGAGACGAACGCCTGCCGCACGGGGGCGTCGACCGCGGCGACCGCCCCGAGCGCGCCGGCCAGGGCGAAGACGTGCCAGAGGGCGACGGCGTCGGTGGCGACCAGGACGGCGAGCACCAGCGCCAGCAGGCCCATGAGCGCCTGCGTGGCGATGAGCATCCGCCGCTTGTCGTAGCGGTCGGCGAGGACCCCGCCGTACATCGACAGCAGCAGCGTGGGACCGAACTGGAGGGCCGTGACCAGCCCCAGCGCCACCCCGCTGTCGCCGGAGAGCTGGAGCACCAGCCAGTCCTGGCCGATGCGCTGCACCCAGGTGCCGGTGAGGCTGACCAGGTTGGCCGAGGCGTACACCCGGTAGTTGCGCACCCGCAGGGAGCGGAACGCGCCGGTGGAGGAGGTGCCGGCGCTCACCCACTCGCCAGCTTGTCCATGATCTCCGATGCCTCGCGGAGCACCTCCCGCTCCTCGGGGGTGAGCTCCTGCAGCCGGCCGGCCAGCCACGCCTCCCGCGCGCGGACCTCGGCGTCGAGCAGGTCCTCGGCCGCCGGGGTCAGGTCGATGACCACCTGCCGGCCGTCGGTCGGGTGCGGGCTGCGGGTGACCAGGCCCATGCCCTCGAGCGCGACGACCACGCGGGTCATCGACGGGGGCTGCACCCGCTCGTGGCCGGCCAGCTCGCCCGGGCTCATGGGGCCGTACCGCTTGAGCGTGGAGAGGGCGGCGAGGTGGGTCAGCGTGACCGACCGGTCGACGCGCTGGCTGCGCAGCCGCCGCGAGAACCGCATGACCGCCAGGCGCAGGTCGTGGGCCAGCGCCGCGGTGTCCAGCGTCGTCCGGCTCACGATCGTCAGCCTAGCTAATCAACCGCGGGCCGACCGCTCAGAACAGCTGCTGGAGTGGTTCGAGCGCGAAGTAGACGAGGAACAGCACCGCGATGACCCACATCAGCGGGTGGATCGTGCGCACCCGCCCGGCGACGAGGCGCAGCAGGACGTAGGTGATGACCCCGGCGCCGATGCCGTTGGTGATCGAGTAGGTGAACGGCATGAGCGCGATCGTCAGGAACGCCGGGATCACCAGGGACATGTCGTCCCACTCGAGGAAGCGGATCTGGCTGATCATCAGCGCGCCGACGATCACCAGCGCCGGGGCCGCGGCCTCCGACGGGACCACCGCCACCAGCGGGGTGAACAGCGTGGCCAGCAGGAACAGGACGCCGGTGACCACGCTGGCCAGCCCGGTCCGGGCGCCGTCGGCCACACCGGAGGCGCTCTCGATGTAGGTGGTGTTGGAGCTGACGCTGCCGGCCCCCCCGGCCGCGGCGGCGATCGAGTCGACGAGCAGCACCGGCTGGGAGCGCGGCAGGTTGCGGTCCTCGTCGAGCAGGTCGCCCTCGGCGCCGACGGCGGTGATCGTGCCGACCGTGTCGAAGAAGTCGGCGATCATGATGGAGAAGACGATGAGCAGCGCGGCGATGACGCCGATCCGCTCGAAGCCGCCGAACAGCGAGAAGTTGCCGAGCAGCGAGAGGTCGGGCAGGCCGACGACGTCCTCGGGCAGGCTCGGGACCTGCAGCGCCCACCCGCGCTCGTTCTCCGCGCCGTCGGTCCCGAACCGGGGGCCGATCTCGGCGATCGCCTCGACCACGATCGCCAGCACCGTCGTCACGACGATGCCGATGAGCAGCGCGCCCCGCACCCGGCGGACCACCAGGACGGCGCTCAGCAGCAGCCCGGCGACGAAGACCAGGTTGGGCCAGCCGGCGAGCTGGCCGCCGATGCCGAAGCTGATCAGCGGGTTGCCCGGCCGGATGATGCCCGCGTCGGCCAGCCCGATGATCGTGAGGAAGAACCCGATGCCCACCGCGATCGCCGTCTTCAGCTGCGCCGGGATGGCCTCGAAGACCGCCCGGCGGAACCCGGTCAGGACCAGGAGCGTGATGAGCAGCCCCTCGAGGACGACCAGCCCCATGATCTCGGGCCAGGCCAGCTGGGTCGCGGCGAAGACGGCCACGATCGCGTTGATGCCGAGGCCGGTGGCCAGCGCGAACGGGTAGCGCCCGACGACGCCCATCAGGATGGTGAGGACGCCGGCCAGGAGCGCGGTGACGGCGGCGACCGAGCCGAAGGGCAGCTCGGCGCCGGTGACGTCGACCCCCGACAGGATGATCGGGTTGAGCACCACGATGTAGGCCATCGTGAAGAAGGTGGTCAGCCCGCCGCGCAGCTCCCGGGTGACCGTGGAGCGCCGGGCGCTGATGCCGAAGTAGCGGTCCAGCCCGTTGCGCGGCCGGACCCTCGGGCCCTCGCTGCGGCGGGGGGTGGTGGGCGGGGTGCCGGCCGAGACGTCCGCGGGGGTGTCGCCGGAACTCGTCGGGGCGCGGAACTTCTCGGGCATCACGTCTCCTGGTGCGGCGGTCCTGCGACGAGCGGCGACAGCGTGCCACACGCGCTCCGGGCACCTGGCGCGGGCCGCGCGGCGCGACACCTAGGGTTCACACGTGCCGCGTCCGGAGAAGCAGGCCCCGCCACCGCTGCGGGTGGACACCCTGCGCGTGGTCCTCGCGGGGACCGCGCTGTGGGTGCTGGCCCTCGTCGTCCTGCTGCTGCTCGGGGACCGGGTGGACCGGGTGTGGACCTGGACCTGCGTCGCCGGCATCGCGCTGGCCGGTCTCGGCATCGGCATCATGCGCTGGCAGGGGCAGCTGCACCGCGACCGGTAGCCCCGCCGCGCCGCTCGGGGCGGCGTGCCCACAGCGGGCCCACCACGACCTCCGGCGCTCCTACGTCTTCGAGTGCGATGGCACTCGAAGACGTAGGAGCCCCGAGCGCGGACGGCAGTCGACCGCGGTCGGCGCCCGGCGGGCGGGGCCCGGTAGGGCGACCGGTGTCAGAGCACGTCGTAGGTGCCCGTGTCGTAGCGGGGCGAGGTGACGACCTCGGCGGCGTCGTCGGCCGGGAGGGTCGCCTGGCTGTGCGCTCCGCAGCCGTGGTCGACGGTGACGACGTGGCCGTCGGCCGGGGAGTAGGCGTTGGCGCAGACCCCGAAGCCGCCGCGCAGCGAGCCGGCCAGCGGGAGCAGGAACCCGCAGGTGCCGCAGGGGCCGGGGGCGTGGCGGGCCATCGCCGACCGCGGGCCGAAGTCGCCGGCGTTCCACCGGGCCGCGGCCTCGGCGCGACCCTCGCGGGAGAGCACGCGCTCGCGCCCGAGGCCGATCTCGGCGGCGAGCGCCGCGGCCTCGGGGTCGTCGGCGGCGTCGTCGTCCACCGTGTAGGAGGGGACCAGGCGCGGGTCGTCCTCGGTCGCCGGCAGGACGTCGCCCACCGCGAGGTCCCCCGGGCGCAGCCGTTCGTGCCAGGGCACCCAGGCGGGGGCCAGCAGCGCGGAGTCGCCGGGCAGCAGGACGACCTCGTCGACGGTCGCCGCCTCCTCCCCCGGCACGTGGGCCAGGGTCACCGCCCAGTACCAGCCGGCGTAGCCGGGCAGGTGGCTGGCGAAGGAGTGGGTGACGACCTCGCCGAGGACGGCGGCGTCCCCCGGCGCCGTCTCGGCGGTCGACCCGAGGTGCTCGCCGACCAGCTCCGCGGCGCCGGCGGTGTCGACGGCGGCGGCCCGGGCCTGCTCCACCGCCCCGGCGAGGACGTCGGTCACCGGGGTTCCGGGGTCGGGAGTGGAGGCCACGTGCCCATTGTCGCTGACCGCGGTCGCGCCCCGCCGTACCGGGCCACCCGCGGTCGCGTCGCCCTCCCGGGCAGGTGCGGCACGATGGGGTGGTGTCCAGCTCCCGCCCTCCCCGTGCACGACGGCGCGGCCTGCGCCGGCGGGCGGAGCAGCCCCCGACCGAGCGCCTGGACGCCCCGCCCGTCGAGACCGCGCCGCTGCAGCCCCCCGGGGCCGGCCCGCAGCCGGCTGCCGCGGCACCGCCGCCGGTGCACCGCCCGGCCACCTCGCCCGGGGGCTGGCGGCCGCCGCCGCCCGGCGGACCGACGGGCCGGCAGCCGCCCCCTCCCGCGACCGGCTGGGCCGGCCCGCCGCCGGCGGCCGGCTGGGGCGGGCAGCAGCCTCCTCCGCCTCCTCCCTACCCGCCGGGTCCCGCGACGCCGGGGTGGCCCGGCGGGTACGACCAGGGCGCACCGCCGCCCCCTGCGGCGCCGCGCAAGGTCACCGTCACCCGGGTCGCCGCGGCCCGGTCCCGCGAGCTGACGGGCGCGGCGGTGCGGCGGGTGCAGACGGCCAGCCGGGCCCACGGCGCGGGCGAGAGCGGCCTGACCCAGGTGCTGTGGGTCAACGCCCTCCACATGGCCGGCGACGCGATGGTGGCCGTCTCCCTGGCCGGCACCCTCTTCTTCGCCGCCGCGAGCGATGCCCAGCGCGGCAACGTGGCCCTGTACCTGCTCGTCACCATGGCCCCGTTCGCGGTGGTCGCCCCGGTGATCGGCCCGCTCCTCGACCGGCTCCAGCGCGGGCGCCGGTGGGCGATGGCGACCAGCCTGCTGGGCCGGGCCGTCCTCGCGCTGGTGATGGCCGCCCACCACGACGACCTCTGGCTCTACCCCGCCGCCCTCGGCGTGCTGGTGCTCTCCAAGGCGCACAACGTGCTGCGCGCGGCGGTGATCCCCCGGGTGCTGCCGTCGGCCATGTCGCTGACCTCGGCGAACGCCCGGACGTCGGTCTTCGGCCTGCTGACCGCCGCCGTCTTCGGCGGCATCGGCGCGGGGCTGGCGTCGCTGTTCGGCTTCCCGCCCGAGCTGTGGGTGACCGCGGTGGTGTTCACCGCCGGTGCCGTCCTGGCGCTGCGGCTGCCCCGGCACGTCGACGTCCCCACCGGGGAGCAGCCGGCCGACGTGTTCTCCACGGCACCGCAGCAGGTGGTCACCGGCGGCCGGAAGCGGCGCCCGGTCGGCCCCCGGGTCGCCGTCGCGCTGCGCGCGAACGCCGCGCTGCGCGGGCTCGGCGGCTTCCTCACCATCTTCTCGGCCTTCCTCGTCGAGGCCACGGTGACCGGCGGGTGGCAGGCCACCGCGGCGCTGGGGGGCATCGCGGCCGCGGCCGGCGTGGGCAGCGTCGCGGGGACCGCCGTCGGCTCGCGGCTGCACCGGGTGGACCCCGACCGGGTGGTGCTCTGGTCGGCCGGCACGGCCGCGGCGGTCACCGTCGTCGCCGCCGTTCTCTACAGCCTGCCGATGGCCGCGCTGGTCGCCGGTGTCGCCGCGGTCGCCAACGCCCTGGGGAAGGTCTCGCTCGACGCGATCATCCAGCGGGAGGTGCCCGAGGAGCTCCGGGCCTCGGCGTTCGCGCGGTCGGAGACCCTGCTGCAGCTCGCCTGGGTGGTCGGCGGTGCGCTCGGCATCGCGCTGCCGCCGACCGGCTGGATCGGCTTCACCGTCGCCGCAGCACTGCTCGTGCTCGCCGTCGGCCTGGTGCTGTGGGGACCGCGCCGGCGCCGCGACCCCGTGCCGGTGGACCCGCCCACCGACCCGGCGGGCGGGCCGCTGCCGGGCACCGGGACCGGTCCGGGCGGGTGGTCGGCGTGATCCGCCGCGCGCCCGCCGCCCTCGCCCTCCTGCTGCTCGCGGCCACGTCCGCCTGCGGCGCCGACGAGCCGGACACCCCACCGCAGGTCACCGTGCGGGCGGGCCCGCAGGAAGTGCCCGTCCCGGCCAGCCAGTACTGCCTGGACGGCGAGGGGCAGCGCTACGGGACCCGGCCGCCGATCGTCGAGGTCTCGCCGGGGACGACGATCCGCCTGGAGGTCCCCGAGTCGGTCGCCGAGCGCGGCTGGAGCGTGCAGGTCTTCGACGACCAGCTCGTCGAGCAGCTGGGCGAGGTGGACGTGCCCGCGGGCAGCACCGTCTACGACGGCATCAACAGCTCCGACGTCGTGCCGGCCGCCTACCACCTGGTCGTCGTCGAGGACTCCGGCGAGGAGTGCTCGGGCCTCAGCGGCGCCTGGCCGGTCGGCTTCCTGCGGGCCGGCGGCGACACCGGGGGCACCGCCACCCCCGCCGGCTGAGCGGGACGGCAACCCTCGCGGGGCCCGCGCCGAGCGTGCGAGGCGTGGGGGAAGGGTGGTCCTCTCAGTGCTCCAGGTCGCCGGCGACGGCCCGCAGCACCGAGGCGACCTTGCGGGCCACCGCCTTGTCGGGGTGCCGGCCGCGGCGCAGGCCGTTCGAGACGTCGTCCAGCAGCTTGATGAGGTCCTCGATGATCGGGACCAGCTCGTCGGGCTTCTTGCGGGTCCGCTCGGCGTGCGCGGCCGTGACCGACGGCAGGGGGTCGAGGACCCGGACCTGCAGGGCTTGGTCGCCGCGGCGACCGGCGACGATGCCGAACTCGACGCGCTGCCCGGGCTTGAGCTCGGTGGTGCCGGCCGGCAGGGCGTCCTTGTGCACGAAGACGTCGGGGCCGTCCTCGCGCGAGAGGAAGCCGAACCCCTTGTCCGGGTTGAACCACTTGACTCTGCCGGTGGGCACGATGATCCCTCAGTCGTTCTTCCAGGTGGGCCCGGCGCCAGCCGGGGACGGTCGCGGCACACCCGCCGCCGGGCGCCAGGTTAGTCGCCCGCGGGCTCCCCGGACGGCGGGATGGCCGCCGGCCGCTCCACGACCCCCAGGCGGTGCAGCAGCTCGAGGAACACCACGGCGAAGTCGTTGCTCGCGACCTCGCGGGCCACCCGCTCCCAGTCGACCTGCTCGCGCAGCGCCCGGGCGACGGGCAGCAGCCGCGCCAGGTCGCAGTAGTGCTCGTCGAGGGTCATCAGCTTGGTGACCAGGATGTCGGTGGCCTCGAGGACGGGCATGTGCACCGACAGCACCGGCAGGGTCTCGGCGCGGTCGACCAGGTCGCTCTCCACGGCCTTCCCGCACGTCCGCCACAGGACGTCGACGAACGAGTGCCCGTGCACGACCTTGGTGAGCCAGTCCTCGGGCGGGTCGACGACCTCCAGGCCGGCCTCGGCGAGGACCTTGGTCGCCCGTTCGGCCTCCGCGGCCGGCACGAGGAAGTCCGCGTCGTGGTCCGGCTCGGGCGCGCCCCGCACCCAGGCCGCGTAGCCGCCGCACAGGGCGAAGGGCACGTCGGCCTGCTTCAGCGCCACGGCGGTGCGTTTCAGCAGATCACGGATCTCGTCCCGGTCGGAGGGCTGCACGGTGCGTGCCGTTACCCGCGCCCGGGCACTGCAACCCCGTGCGGATCGCGACCTTCAACATCCTCCACGGGCGCTCCCCCGACGACGACCGGGTGGACGTCGACCGGCTGGCCACCGCGGTGAAGAGCCTCGACGCCGACGTCCTCGGGCTGCAGGAGGTGGACCGGGACCAGCCGCGGTCGATGAACGCCGACCTGACCGCGGTGGCCGCCGAGGCCATGGGCGCGGTGGACTCCCAGTTCGTCGCCGCTCTCGCCGGCACACCGGGCGGCACCTGGATGGCGGCGACCGGTGAGGAGCAGCCGGGCTCGGCCAGCTACGGCATCGCGCTGCTCTCCCGCTACCCGGTGGTCTCCTGGCGGGTGGTGCGGCTGCCGGCGCTGCGCACCCGGGTACCGGTGTGGTTCCGGGGCGCCCCGCGGCCCGAGCTGGTCGGCGACGAGCCGCGGGTGGCGGTCGCCGCCGTCCTCGACGGGCCGGCCGGGCAGTTCACCGTGGCCAACACCCACCTGTCCTTCGTGCCGGGGTGGGGGGCGCTGCAGCTCTCCCGGCTGGTCCGCTCGCTCACCGGGACCCGCGAACCGCTGGTGCTCATGGGCGACCTGAACATGGGGCCCGGCCAGGCCTGGCGCGTGAGCGGGATGCGGTCGCTGGTCAGCGCGCCGACCTTCCCCCTGGAGGCGCCGACCCGCCAGCTCGACCACGTGCTCGCCCGCGGGCCGTTGACCGCGAGCGGACCGGGCGAGGCCGTGCGGCTGCCCCTCTCCGACCACCGGGCCCTCGTCGTCCCGGTCGCCCCGGCCGAGATCGCGTGATCTCGCACGGCTCGGTGGCCTCGGGCGTGCGAGATCGCGGGATCTCGACAGGGAGGGGTTCCCGCCTCAGGCGTTCCTGACCGAGGCCGCCGACTGCAGGCCCAGCTCCTCGACCGAGACCTGGCGCATCTCGACCTTGCGGATCTTGCCGGTGACGGTCATCGGGAAGGACTCGACGACCTTCACGTACCGCGGGATCTTGTAGTGGGCCAGCTTGCCGGTGCAGAACTCGCGCAGGCTCTCGGGCGTCATCGGCTCGGCGCCCTCGCGCAGCCGCACCCAGGCCATCAGCTCCTCGCCGTACCGCTCGTCGGGGACCCCGATCACCTGGGCGTCGACGACGTCGGGGTGGGTGTACAGGAACTCCTCGATCTCCCGCGGGTACACGTTCTCCCCGCCGCGGATCACCATGTCCTTGATCCGGCCGACGATGTTGAGGTAGCCCTCGGCGTCCATCACGGCGAGGTCGCCGGTGTGCATCCAGCGGGCCCGGTCGATGACCTCGGCGGTCTTCTCCGGCTCGTCCCAGTAGCCGAGCATCACCGAGTAGCCGCGGGTGCAGAACTCCCCGGGGGTGCCGCGCGGCACGGTCAGCCCCGTCTCGGGGTCGACGACCTTGACCTCCAGGTGCGGGTGCACCCGCCCGACCGTCGAGGTCCGCCGGTCGAGGCCGTCGTCGGCGCCGGTCTGGGTGGAGACCGGGCTGGTCTCGGTCATCCCGTAGCAGATGGTCACCTCGGTCATGCCCATCTCGGTCACGACCCGCTTCATCACCTCGACCGGGCACGGCGAGCCGGCCATGATCCCGGTGCGCAGGCTGGACAGGTCGTAGGAGCCGAAGTCGGGCAGCGCCAGCTCGGCGATGAACATCGTCGGGACGCCGTACAGCGAGGTGCACCGCTCGTCCTGCACGGCCTTCAGCGTGAGCGCCGGGTCGAAGCCGGGCGCCGGGATGACCATCGTCGCCCCGTGCGAGGTGGCCGCCAGGTTGCCCATCCCCATGCCGAAGCAGTGGTAGTAGGGCACCGGGATGCAGATCCGGTCCTCCTCGGTGTAGCCGCAGCCCTCCCCCACGAAGAAGCCGTTGTTGAGCAGGTTGTGGTGGGTGAGCGTGGCGCCCTTCGGGAAGCCCGTCGTCCCGGAGGTGTACTGGATGTTGATCGGGTCGTCGGCCGACAGCCGGGTCTCGCGCCGCACCAGCAGGTCGCGGTCGCCGCCCCGGCCGGTGGCCACCAGCTGCTCCCACTCCGGGGAGCCGAGGAAGAGCACCTCGCGCAGGTCCGGGCACTCGCCGCGGACCTCGCCGACCATCGCGCGGTAGTCGCTGGTCTTGAACTCCGGCGCGCTGACCAGCACCGAGATGCCGGCCTGCTTCAGGACGTAGGCCAGCTCGTGGGTGCGGTAGGCGGGGTTGATGTTGACCAGGATCGCGCCGAGCTTGGCGGTGGCGAACTGCACGAACGCCCACTCGGCGCAGTTCGGCGCCCAGATCCCCACCCGGTCGCCCTTCGCGACGCCGAGCGCGTCGAGCCCCAGGGCGACCGCGTCGACCTCGGCGACGAACTGCGGGTAGGTGAAGCGGCGGCCGGTGGCGCACTCGACCAGCGCCTCCCGGTCGCCCACCCGCGCCGCCGTCCGGTCGAGGTTGGCCCCGATGGTGTCGCCGAGCAGGGGGACGGTCGAGGTCCCGCTGCTGTAGGACGGCAGCGCGGGCGCGGTCACCGCCGGACCGTCCGGTTGTCGCCCGCCCGGTTGGGGCGGTCGGTCGGGTGGGCGTAGCGGAGGGCCTCGGGCGGGAGCGGGAAGCCGTGGTCCTCGCCGAAGGGCGACAGGGGGCCGGCCGCCTCGGCCAGGAGCTCGGTCACCGGGGCGCCGCCGTCGTCGGACTGGCCCCAGGTGGGCTCCACCAGGTGCGCGTGCTTCGTCTTCCGCTTGGCCATCTCGCCTCGTCGCCTCCGTCGTGCCGGGACCGCCGGGATCGGCGGTGGTCTGCCATCTTCTCCGACGAGGTACCCCCGATGCACGTACTACCCGCCCCGGCGTCCCCCCACCTCGCGGGCCCCGTACACGGTCGGCTCCTCGTCGGAGGCCAGGACCCACTCGCGCCGCCCCACCGGAGCGGCCCGCACCACCGCGCCGTCGAGCCGCTGGACGGCCCGCGTCCGCCACACCGAGGTGCTCTCCAGCCGCAGCCGGACCGGCTCGGCGAAGGGGTCGGTGTCGTCGAACCCCGCCGGCTCGAAGGCGATCACCGCCGGGCCGGCGATCCGCAGCACCCCGGTCTGCCAGGGCACGGCCGACAGCCCGCGCCGCCAGCGGTGGGCGCGCACCAGCGCCCCCGCACCGGCCAGTGCCGCGGCGATCCCCGCGGCCACCAGGGCGATGACCACCAGGCCCACCGCCGGCAGCCGCCGCCCGGAGTCCCGGGCGATCTCCACGGCCACCACCCCGAGCAGGAACCCGAGGACCACGCCGATCACACCGCCGGCCAGCCAGCGCAGGGCGCCCGCCTGGTAACCGTCGAGCGCGGTGCGGGTCGTCGGGTCGTCGGCGGCCGGGTGCACGGCCCCATGCTGACGCACCCCGCGGCCGGGACGTCGGCCCAGGCCGCGGGCGTAACGTGGAGCGGATGCCTGCCGACAGTCCGGTCACGCTCTCCGCGTGGCTGCGCACCCGCAGCGACGAGCAGCTCGGAGCGCTCCTGGCGGCGCGGCCCGACGTCGCCCGCCCCGCGCCCTCCGACGTGGTCGCCCTGGCCAGCCGCCTGGCCGTGCCGGTGTCGGTCGACCGCGCGCTCGACGAGCTGGACGCCGCGACGCTGCAGGTCCTCGACGCCGTCCTGCTCGCCGACACCGACGGCGTCGACCCCGCCGACCTGGTGGGTGCGCTGCCGGAGCTGCCCGACGCGGTGCGCGAGGACGCGGTCGAGCGGCTCACCACGCGGGCCCTGCTGTGGGGGGACGACCGGCTGCGCGCCCCGGACCCGGTGCGCCGGGCGGTCCGCCACCCGGCCGGGCTCGGACGGCGGGCCGCGGAGCTGCGCCTGGCGCTGCCCGCCGACCTCGCCGCCGCGGTGGGCGAGCTGCCGGCCGACGAGCGCGAGGTGCTGGACCGGCTGGCCGGCGACCGCCCGGTCGGGCACCTCCCGGAGACCCCGAACGGCGGCCCGAGCCCGGCCCGGCGCCTCCTGCAGCGCGGCCTGCTGGCCCGCATCGACGCCCTCAACGTCGAGCTGCCCCGCGAGGTCGGCCTGCTGCTGCGCGGGGACCGCCCGTACGGCCCGCCGCGGCTGCGCCCGGAACCGGCGGTGGTCACCCGCGACCCGGCGGTCGTCGACCGGCAGGCCGCCGGGGCCGGGCTGGAGTCGGTGGGCCGGGTCGGCGAGCTGCTGGGGCTGCTCGAGGACGAGCCGGCCGGGCTGCTGCGCAGCGGCGGGATCGGCGTGCGCGACCAGAAGCGGCTGGCCCGGGCGCTGCACGTGACCGAGCCGGAGGCCGCCTGGCTGCTGGAGCTGGCCTCGGTCGCCGGGCTGCTCGACGTCGGCGGCCCGCACCGCGACGAGTGGCTGCCCACCCGGGCCTTCGACCTGTGGCGCGAGCAGGACCTCCCCGATCGCTGGGCGACCCTGGCCGCCGGGTGGCTGGACGCCGTCCGGCTGCCCTCGCTGGCCGGCCACCGGGACGTCAGCGGCAAGGCGGTCAACGCGCTGTCCCCCGACCTCGTGCGGCACACCGCCCCGGCCGTCCGGCGGGCGGCGCTGGCCGCCCTGGCCGGGTACCCGCCCGGCTCCGGGCTCGCGCCGGGCGACCTGGTGGAGCTGCTGCGCTGGCGCACCCCCCGGCGGGCCGACCGGCTGGCCCCCGTGCCGGACCTGCTGGCCGAGGCCGCGCGGCTGGGGGTCGTCGTCGGCGGGGTGCTCTCCACGGCCGGGCGCGGCCTGCTGGCCGGCGGGCCCGACGGCGCCGCCGACGGCATGCGCGGGCTGCTGCCCGAGCCGGTCGACCACGTGCTCGCCCAGCCCGACCTGTCGCTGGTCGCGCCCGGGCCGCTGGTCGCCGAGCTGGCCGACACCCTCGCCGTCGTGGCCGACGTCGAGTCCTCGGGCGGCGCCACGGTCTACCGGGTGTCGGAGGCCAGCGTGCGGCGCGCGCTGGACGCCGGGTGGTCGGCCACCGACCTGCACGAGTTCCTCGCCCGGGCCTCCCGCACCCCGGTGCCGCAGGCCCTGGACTACCTGGTGGACGACGTCGCCCGCCAGCACGGCCGGCTGCGCGTCGGCGCGATCGAGAGCTACGTGCGCTCCGACGACCACGGGCTGCTCTCCCAGGTGCTCGGCGACCGCCGCGCCGCCGGTGCCGAGCTGCGCCGGCTGGCGCCCGGGGTGCTGGTCAGCGGCCTGGGTGCCGACGAGGTCCTCACCGTGCTGCGCGGGGCCGGCTACGCCCCGGCCGGCGAGTCCCCGGGCGGCGCCGTCCTGACCCGGCCGCCGGCCCGGCCGCGCGCCGCGGGCCGCCGGCCGGGCGCCCCCGGTCCGGTGGCCCCGCGGCCGCTGACCCCCGAGGAGCTGGCCGCGACGGTGCGCGAGGTCCGCGCCGGGGACGCCGCGCTCTCGGCCCGCCGCACCGAGCCGGTCCGCCAGGTCCCGGGCGTGACGACCGCCGGGACACTGGAGCTGCTCTCCCGCGCCGTGCGCGAGGGGACGCCGGTGTGGCTGGGCTACGTCGACGCCCAGGGCAGCGGCAGCCAGCGCGTGGTCCGCCCGGTGTCCCTGGCCGGTGGTTTCCTGCAGGGGTACGACGACCGCCGCGGCGAGGCGCGCACCTTCGCCGTGCACCGCATCACCTCGGTGGCGCTGGTGGAGGAGGAAGCCCCCGCCCCCGAGGACCGTTGGACCCCGTGATGCCCGCCCCAGTCGAGAGGCGCCCCACCCCGTGAACGACGGCCCCCTGATCGTCCAGTCGGACAAGACCCTGCTGCTCGAGGTCGACCACCCGGCCGCGCGCGACTGCCGCGCCGCGATCGCCCCGTTCGCCGAGCTCGAGCGCTCCCCCGAGCACGTGCACACCTACCGGGTCACGCCGCTGGCGCTGTGGAACGCCCGCGCCGCCGGGCACGACGCCGAGCAGGTGGTCGACGCGCTGGTGCGCTACTCCCGGTACCCGGTCCCGCACGCCCTGCTGGTCGACGTCGCCGACACCATGGACCGCTTCGGCCGGCTGACCCTGGCCAACAACCCGGTGCACGGGCTGGTGCTCACCACCTCCGACCGGGCGGTGCTCGAGGAGGTCATCCGCTCCAAGCGGGTGGCGCCCATGCTGGGCCAGCGCATCGACCAGGACACCGTCGTCGTCCACCCCTCCGAGCGCGGCCGGCTCAAGCAGGCGCTGCTCAAGGTCGGCTGGCCGGCCGAGGACCTCGCCGGCTACGTCGACGGGCAGGCGCACCCCATCGACCTGGTCGAGGAGGGCTGGTCGCTGCGCGACTACCAGCGCGAGGCGGTCGACGGCTTCTGGTCGGGCGGCTCGGGCGTCGTCGTCCTCCCCTGCGGGGCGGGCAAGACCCTGGTCGGCGCCGCGGCGATGGCCGAGGCCAGGGCGACCACGCTGATCCTGGTCACCAACACGGTGGCCGGCCGGCAGTGGAAGCGCGAGCTGATCGCCCGCACGTCGCTGACCGAGGAGGAGATCGGCGAGTACTCCGGCGAGCGCAAGGAGATCCGGCCGGTCACCATCGCCACCTACCAGGTGATCACCACCCGGCGGAAGGGCGAGTACCGGCACCTGGACCTCTTCGACGCCCAGGACTGGGGCCTGATCGTCTACGACGAGGTGCACCTGCTGCCGGCCCCGATCTTCCGGCTCACCGCCGACCTGCAGTCCCGCCGCCGGCTGGGGCTGACCGCGACCCTCGTGCGCGAGGACGGCCGGGAGGACGACGTGTTCTCCCTCATCGGGCCCAAGCGCTACGACGCCCCCTGGCGGGACATCGAGTCGCAGGGCTACATCGCGCCGGCCGAGTGCATCGAGGTGCGGGTCTCCCTCGACGACGAGGAGCGGATGACCTACGCGGTCGCCGAGCCCGAGGAGCGGTACCGGATCGCGGCGACGGCGTCCTCCAAGCTGCCGGTGATCCGGCGGGTGCTCGACCGGCACCCCGAGGAGCAGAAGCTGGTCATCGGCGCCTACCTCGACCAGCTCGAGGAGCTCGGGGCCGCGCTCGACGCCCCGGTCATCCAGGGCTCGACCACCAACCGCGAGCGGGAGAAGCTCTTCGACGCCTTCCGCGCCGGCGAGGTCCGCACGCTGGTCGTGTCCAAGGTGGCCAACTTCTCCATCGACCTGCCCGAGGCCGCGGTCGCCGTCCAGGTGTCGGGGACCTTCGGCTCGCGGCAGGAGGAGGCCCAACGGCTGGGCCGGGTGCTGCGGCCCAAGGCCGACGGCCGGCAGGCGCACTTCTACACCGTGGTCAGCCGCGACACCCTGGACGCCGAGTACGCCGCCCACCGGCAGCGCTTCCTCGCCGAGCAGGGCTACGCGTACACGATCGTCGACGCCGACGACCTCGCCGGCCCCGGTGAGGTCAACGGCCCCGACTGGGTGGACGAGGGCGCCTGAACGATCGAGCGGAGGGGATCCGTGGGGGTGACCCCCAAGGATCCACTCCGCGTCAGCCCAGCGCCGCGCCCAGCCGCGCCATGCCCTCGGCGATCCGGGCGGGGGCGTAGGTGGTGAACGACAGCCGCAGCGTTGCCCGGTCCGGCCGCCCGGCGAAGAAGGCCGCGCCCGGCACGAAGGCCACGTCGTGCCGGAGGGCGGCCGGTAGCAGCTCCGCGGTGTCGACGTCACCGGGCAGGCGGACCCACACGAACATGCCGCCGTCCGGCTCGGTCCAGGTGCTGCCCGCCGGGAGGGCGGCCGGCAGCGCCTCGACCATGGCGTCCCGCCGCTCCCGGTAGGCCGAGCACAGCCGCGCCACGTGCGACTCGACGTCGGCCGCGGCGAACCAGGCCGCGGCGGCCGCCTGGTCGACGGTGGAGGTGTGCAGGTCGGCGGCCTGCTTGGCCAGGGTCAGCGCCGGCAGCAGGGACGACGGCGCCCGCAGCCAGCCCAGCCGCAGCCCGGGCGCGGCCACCTTGGAGAAGCTGCCCAGGTACACCACGTGGTCGTCGGCGCCGGGGTGCGCGGCCAGCGCCGGCACGGGGGCGCCGCGGTAGCGCAGGTCGGCGTAGGGGTCGTCCTCGACCAGCCAGACCCCGTGCCGCGCGGTCAGCTCGACGACCTCCGCCCGCCGGTGCGCGGGCATGGTGCGCCCGGTCGGGTTGGCGAAGGTCGGCACCAGGTAGACCAGCGCGGGCCGCTCCCGGCGCAGCGCGTCGGCCAGCGCGTCGGGGTCGATGCCGTGCTCGTCGGTGGGCACGGGCACGACGCGGGCGCCGGCGAGCTGGAAGCACTGCAGCGCGGCGAGGTAGGTCGGGTCCTCGACGAGCACGGTGGCCCCGGGGTCCAGCAGCGCGGTGGCGACCAGCGAGAGCCCCTGCTGCGACCCGGAGGTCACCAGCAGGTCCCCGCCGCTGGTCAGCAGCCCGCGGGCGGTGAGCCGGGCGGCGACGCGGGCCCGCAGCTCGCGGTCGCCCTCGCTGGGGGCGTACTGCAGCGCGCGGCGGGCGTGCGGGCCCCACAGCACGCGGTCGTAGGCGGCCCGCACGCCGTCGAGGTCGAACAGCTCCGGCGCGGGCAGGCCGCCGGCGAAGGAGATGACCTCGGGCCGGTCGAGGAGGGCGAGCAGCTCGCGCACCGGCGAGCCGGCCACCCCGGCCAGGCGCTCGGCGAGGGCGGGGACGGGCGTGGTGAGGAGTGCGGACGACACGGGTGCTCCAGGACGGACGTACCAGGGGGTGGGGGACGGCGCTGGAGTGCGGGGGGTGTCCCGCTGCCGTCCGCGCCGGTCGGGCTTCCTGGTCGAGGAGCCGTCGCCCAGGATACGTCGCGCCCGTGCGGCCCGTGCGGCGCACCCGTGGGGAGGGCGTGACCCGCGGGGCGCAGCCTGCCCGCCGGGGCACGAGAGGAGCGCCACAGCCGGGCCCGGTCCGCGGCATCGGTGCAGGTCAGGGCGCCGGGGTCGGCGTCCATACGTCGTCCCGGGCGGGGCGCGCGGGAGGTGCCCGGTTGGGCGTGTCCCGGATCCCCCGACCACAATGGCGCCCGACATGGCGAGTGCAGCACGAGCGGTGGCCGCGAGCCCGCAGACGACGAGCCGGCCGCTCCGGGCCTGGCAGCAGGCCGCCCTGGAGAAGTACGAGCAGGCCTCCCCCAAGGACTTCCTGGTCACCGCGACCCCGGGCGCGGGCAAGACGACGTTCGCCCTGACCCTGGCGTCCCGGCTGCTGCAGCGCCGCGAGGTCGCCCGCGTGGTCGTGGTGTGCCCGACCGACCACCTGCGGCTGCAGTGGGCCGAGGCCGCGGACCGGCTGGGGATCGTCCTCGACCCGAACCTGACCAACGCCGTCGGCCCGGTGCGGGCGGGGACGCAGGGCTACGTGACCACGTACGCGCAGGTCGCCGGCAAGCCGATGCTGCACGCGGCGCGCTCCACCGCGGTGAAGACGCTGGTCATCCTGGACGAGGTGCACCACGCCGGTGACGGCCTCTCCTGGGGCGAGGCGATCGAGGAGGCCTACGGCTTCGCCGCCCGCCGGCTGTGCCTGACCGGGACGCCGTTCCGGACCAAGCCCGACGAGCGCATCCCGTTCGTGCGCTACGAGGAGGACGGCTTCGAGGGGGACCTCGGCGGCGAGGTCGGCCTGGTCAGCCGGGCCGACTACACCTACGGCTACAAGGAGGCCCTCGCCGACAACGTCGTCCGCCCGGTCGTCTTCGCCGCCTACACCGGGACCTCGCGCTGGCGGAACTCCGCCGGCGAGGTGGTCGCGGCGTCCCTCTCGGAGGCCGGCACCCGGTCGGTGGAGATGCAGGCCTGGCGGACGGCGCTGGACCCCAAGGGCCAGTGGGTGCCGCACGTGATCGCCGCGATGGACGACCGGATCACCCACCTGCGGGAGAACGGCATGCCCGACGCCGCCGGGCTGGTGCTGGCCAGCGACCAGGACGACGCCCGCGACTACGCGAAGATCGTGCGCCGGGTGACGGGCAAGGCGCCGGAGCTGATCCTCTCCGACGACCCGAGGGCCTCCAAGAAGATCGAGCGGTTCGCCACCGGGTCGGCGCGGATCGCGGTCTGCGTGCGGATGATCTCCGAGGGCGTCGACGTCCCCCGCGCCGCCGTCCTCGCGTGGATGACCTCGTACCGGACGCCGCTGTTCTTCGCGCAGGCCGTCGGCCGCGTCGTCCGCGCGCGGGCGGCGCACGAGTCGGCGACGGTGTTCCTGCCCGCCGTCCGGCCGCTGCTGTCCCTCGCCGCGTCGATGGAGGAGCAGCGCAACCACGTCATGCCGCCGCCGAAGACGGTGCAGGGCGACGAGCTCGACCTGGAGCCGCTGCCACCCAAGGAGCGCGCGGTCGACGGGGTTCCGCAGTTCGAGGCGCTGGAGGCCGACGCGCGCTTCGCGCACGTCCTCCACGGGGGGACGGCGCACACCGGGGCGGCGTCGGGTGCCGTGGTGGTGGCCGCCGAGGACGAGGACTTCCTCGGCATCCCCGGCCTGCTCACCGCCGAGCAGACCGCCGAACTGCTGGCCAAGCGGGACGACGAGCTGCGGCTGCGCATCGCCCAGCGGCAGCACGACGACACCGGCGAGCTGCCGGTCGTCGAGGACCACCCGGACGAGGACGACGCCGGCCGCTCGTGGCGCGACGCCGCCGAGCTCCGTCGCGAGATCAACCGGCTGGTGTCCCGGGTGTCGGCGAAGACCTCGACGCCGCACGCGGTGGTGCACACCGAGCTGCGCAGGTCGGTGCCCGGCCCGCCCTCGGCGTCGGCGTCGGTCGACGTGCTCCGCGCCCGCCGGGAACGCCTGCGCACGATGCTCTGACCGCACCCGCGGTAGCGGCGGTGCCACCCGAGGCATAGGAAGCTGTACCCATGTCCGGGGGCCGCCGACGGGGGGATGGCTTCCTATGCCTCGGGTGGACGAGCCCGCGGCCGGTGACCGGTGGACCGGGGCGGCCCGCACCGGGCGCGTCGCGGGCCGCCCGGGTTCAGCCCCGGGCGGCCGGCAGCAGGCCGCGCGCGGCGGCCACGGCGACGGCCTCGGTGCGGCTGCCGGCGCCGAGCTTGGCCAGGATGTTGCTCACGTGCACGCTGGCGGTCTTCTCGCTGATGTAGAGCTCGGCGCCGATCTGGCGGTTGGTGCGGCCGCGGGCCAGCAGCCCGAGCACCTCGGACTCGCGGGGCGTGAACACCGCGTCCGGTGCCACGACCCGCCCGCCCGCCTCCAGGGGCAGCCGCGCGCGTCGCGCCAGGGCGGCCACCGCCTCCCGCAGCGGGACGGCGCCCAGCCGGCCGGCCACGATCACCGCCGCCCGCAGCTCGCCGGCCGCCGCGGCGCGGTCGTCCCCGGCCAGCAGGGCCTCGGCCAGCCGCCACCGCGACCGCGCCTGCTCGTAGACGTGCCCGTAGCCGAACGCGTGGACCGCGGCCCGCCACAGCCCGACGTCCGCGCGACCCGCCAACCGTGCGCTCTCGGCCTCCACCCGGGCCTGCCAGGCGGCGGCCTCGACCCCGAACGGGCCGAACGCGCGCAGGTGGTCGCGGACCGCGTCGCGGGCCGTCGCGGCCAGCTCCTCGCCCTCCGCGAGGCGCCCGGCGAGGGCCGCGTCGTCGCCCCGCAGCCGGGCCTCGGCGGCTGCGTCGCCGACCGCGGCGAGGGCCGTGGCGGCCAGCCGGACGACGGCGAGCCGGTCGTCCCCCCACAGCGCGTGCACGTGCCGGACCGCGGTGCGGACGGCGGCCACCGCGGCGTCGGCGTCCCCGGCCCAGGCCGCGGCGTCGGCCTCGGCGCCGGCCGTGGCGATCAGCAGCAGGACGTGCGCCTCCATCCGGTCGGCCAGACCCCGCGCCCAGGCCAGCCGCTCGCCCACCCCGGCGTCCCCGCGGCCGACGAGCACCAGCAGGCCGGCGGCGCGCACGTGCCCCGCCATCGCGGGTACCCGCGCCAGCCCCTCCGCCAGCGCCAGGCTGCCGTCCCAGTCCCCCGCCACGTACCGCGTGACCACGCCCAGGTGCCGCAGCTCCGTCGCGTAGAACGACCACTCGACGCCGAGCTCGGCGGCCCGGGCCAGCCCGGTGTCGACCCAGCGGCGGGCCGCGTCGACGTCCCCGGCGTCGTAGGGCACGACCGCGAGGTTGAACAGCACCCGCATCTCGACGTCGGTGTCGCCGGACCGGCGCGCCCGTGCGAGCGCCTCCTCCAGCCGCGCGGTCACCACCGGCCGGTCCTCCACCCCGCCGACCCGCGCCAGCGACACCGCGGTGTCGGCCCAGGCGCTGTCGAGCCCGAGGGTGTCGGCGGCGGCGAGCGCCTCGGCGGCGGCCGCGTCGCCCTCCTCGCGGCGGCCCACGTCGTAGCTGGTGCGGGCGTGCGTGGCGGCGGCCCACGTGCGCACCACCGAGGGCGGGTCGGCCGGTACCAGCGCCATCGCCGCGGCGCTCTCCCGCTGCGCGGCCGCCTGGTCCTCGACCCGCGCCAGCGTCTGGGCCAGCCGGTAGTGCAGCCGGGCCCGCAGCACGGGGTCGCCCGCCGGGCCCAGCAGCTCCAGCGCCGCCCGCAGCAGCGCCACCGCGCGGTGCGGCTCCCCCGCCGTCCGCGCCGCCGCGGCCGTGTCCAGGAGCAGCTCGGCGTGGCTGCGGCCGGCCCGCTCGGCGGCGTCGGGGACCGCACCCCACAGCTCCAGCGCCGCCTCCAGGTGCTGCAGCTGCTCGGCCGGGGCCCCCACCTCGCAGGCCTCGGTCGCGGCCTCCAGCGACGCGCTGAACGCCCCGGGCAGGTCGTGGCTGCCCCGGGCGTGGTGCGCCCGTTCCGCCGCGGTGCCCGCGGCCGGGCTGGCGGCCAGCCAGCCGGCGATGGCCGCGTGCAGCCGCACCCGCTCGCCGGGCAGCAGGTCGGCCAGCACCGCCTCGCGCAGCAGCGCGTGCCGGAACCGGTAGCGGCCGTCGGGCGAGACGACGAGCAGGTGCCGGTGCACCGCCTCGGCGAGCGCGGCGTCGAGCTCCGCGGCGTCGGGGCCGGCGACCGCGGCGAGCAGGTCGTGCCGGACCTGCCGCCCCGCGACGGCGGCCACCCGCAGCACCCGCTGGGCGGCCTCGCCGAGCTGCTCGACCCGGGTGAGGAGCACGTCGGTGAGCGCCAGCGGCAGCTCCTGCCCGGCCAGGCCGGCGGCCAGGAGCTCCTCGGCGTAGAAGGCGTTGCCCTCGGCGCGGGCGACGACGTCGTCCACCGTGGTGTCGGCGACCCCGGCGGCCAGCCCGCGGACCAGCTCCCCCACGGCGGCGTCCGGCAGCGGCCCCAGCTCCAGCCGCTCCACCCCGGGCACCCGGACCAGCTCGGCGAGCAGCGGGCGCAGCGGGTGACGGCGGTGCAGGTCGTCGGAGCGGTAGGAGACCACCAGGGCCACCGGCGCGTCGGCCAGCCGCGCGAGCAGGTACCGCAGCAGGTCACGGCTGGAGCGGTCGGCCCAGTGCGCGTCCTCGAGGACGGCGAGCACGGGTGCCTCCGCGGCCAGCCCGGTCAGCAGCCCCGCGACCGACTCGAACAGCTGCAGCCGGCCGTCGTCCAGGCGCGTGCGGGCGCCCGGGTGCCGGAGCGGGCCGCCCAGGTCGGCGGCCTCCCCCGCCGGTGCGCCGTCCCCGAGCGGGACCGGCCCGGCGAGCAGGCCGGCCGGCAGCGCGCGGGCCGCGCCGTCGGCCGGGTCGCCGGTGACCGGCCGCAGGAGGTCGACGAAGGGCAGGTAGGGCAGGCCGACGTCCCCGAGGTCGACGCAGTGCCCGGTGAGCACCCGCACCCCGCGGGCGGTCGCGCGGGCGGCCAGCTCGTCGAGGAGCCGGGTCTTGCCCACCCCGGCGTCACCGGCGAGCAGGACCGCCGCCCCGCGCCCCTGGCAGGCCCGGTCGACGGCGGCCAGCAGCCGGGCCAGCTCCTCGTCGCGGCCCACCAACGGGCGGTCGTCCCACTGCGGCACGCCCGGGATGGTGGCACGGGCCCCCGACGGGACGGCGCCGGGCGGCCCCCACCAGGGCACCGCCCCGGGCACGCGCGGGGCGAGGAGGGAGTCGCCGCTCAGCGCGGGCGCCGCGTCCGCCGGATGGACCAGCGGCTGCCGCCCCGGGTGCCGCGGCCGATCCGCTGCAGCACCTCGCGCCGGTAGGCCAGCTCGGCCTCGAGGCCGGGGTTCGGATAGGTCGTCATGACCGGTTCCTCTCGTCGTCGTGGACGAGGTCGACGGTCGTGCTGAGGCCCCGGCGCGGGCATCGGGAGGTCGGGCACTCCCTCATGAGCCGTCCGGGTGCCCGTCTGAGGTGCCCCCTGAGGGGGCCACCCGATGGGGTGAGTGCGGCCGGTGCGGTGCAGCGCCCGGCCCCGGGCGGGGAACCGCAACGCCGCGGCACCTGCCGCCGCCGCCCGGCGTGCGCCGACCCGGCGACCCGCGAGGAAGGAGCCCGCGATGCGGCTCGGAACGGCCATCGTCCTGCTGGCGCTCGGTGCGGTCCTCACCTTCGCCCTGCGTGTCGACGTCTCCGGCGTCGACCTGCAGGTCGTCGGGTGGATCCTCATGGCGGCCGGCGCGCTCGGCGTCGTCCTGGAGCTGGTCGTGTGGGCACCCCGGCGGCGCGAGGTGCGCACCACCACGCACGCCGACCCGGTGGGCAGGCGGCGGACCACCACCGACGAGACCTACTGACCACGTGCGGGGGCCCCCGACCGCGGTGGTCGGGGGCTCCCGCACGGATGGGTCCGGACCGGGCTCTGGTCGCCTCGCGGCGAGTGGCACGACGCGGCTCCGGACCCCCGACCGAGGTCGGGGCGGTATTCCGCGAAGGCGGTATCCAATTGGCACCCGGGGACACAGATCGCCCGGCCCGGACACCTCCGAGGCTACCCCCGGCGGCCGTCGCCTACACGGGCCGGCGGGACCCGGCCGGGTGCGGCCGCGGGCGCCCTGGTCAGGCGCCCGCCGCCCCGTCGTGATCCGCCCCACCCGGGCCCGGCCGCGCCGGTCCGCGGGGTCCCCGCGCCCGCCGCGGCCGGTCCCCGGACGCGTGCCAGACTCCGCGGCGTGGCGCACCTGACCGACGTGGAGGCCCGCGTCCTCGACGCCGTCGACGAGCGGTGGGCGGTCGGCCTGCTGCGGGAGCTGGTCGCCATCCCCTCGGTCGGGGGCACCGCGGCCGAGAGCGAGGTCCAGCACCGGGTCGGCGACGTGCTGGAGACGCTGGGCTGCCAGGTCGACCGCTGGGCGATCGACCTGGCCGAGGCCGCCTGCGCACCCGACGCCCCCGGCCAGGAGGTGCCGCGCACGGAGGCGTGGGGCTGCGTCGGCACGGCCTCGGCGGCGGAGGGCGGCGTCCCGGCCCTCGTCCTCTCCGGGCACACCGACGTCGTCCCCGCCGGCGACCGCGACCGCTGGCCCGGGGACCCCTTCGACCCGCGGGTCGAGGGCGGGGCGGTGCACGGCCGGGGCGCCTGCGACATGAAGGCCGGCCTGGTGTCCGCCCTGGCCGCGCTCGCCGCGGTGCGGACGGCGGGGGTGCGCCTGGCCCGGCCCCTGGCCGTGCACGCCGTCGTCGGGGAGGAGGACGGCGGCCTGGGCGCGTGGGCCACGCTGCGGCGCGGGCACCGCGGCGACCTGTGCGTCATCCCCGAGCCGACCGCCGGGGCGGTGGTCACCGCCCACGCCGGGGCGTCGACCTTCCGGCTGGAGGTGACCGGCCACGCCGCGCACGCCGCCCACCGCGACCGGGGGGTGAGCGCGGTGGAGCTGTTCGCCGTCGTGCACGCCGGGCTGCGGGAGTTCGAGGCGGAGCGGCAGGCCGGCGCCGACCCGCGCTTCGGCGAGGCCCGCTACCCGTACGGGCTCAGCATCGGCCGGGTGCGGGCGGGCGACTGGGCCAGCTCCGTGCCCGACCTGCTGGTGGCCGAGGGCCGCTACGGCGTCCGCATCGGCGAGCCCGTGGAGGTGGCGCGGGCGGCTTTCGAGGAGCGGCTGGGCGCGATCTGCGCCGCCGACCCCTGGCTGGCCGAGCACCCGGTGCGGCTGGCCTGGACCGGCGGCGCGTTCGCCAGCGGCACCCTGCCCGGGGGGCACCCGCTGCTGCCCGCCGTCCGCGGCGCGGTCACCGACGCCGGGGGGACGCCGCCGCCCGAGCGGGCCCTCCCCGCCGGCACCGACCTGCGCCTCTACGCCGCGGCCGGGGTCCCGACGCTGCACTACGGCCCGGGCGACCTGCACCTGGCGCACGGCCCGCTGGAGCGGGTGCCGGTCGACGAGCTGGTCACCGCCACCCGCGCCCTCGCCCTGCTGGCCCTGCGCACCTGCGGGGTGGCATGAGCCTGATCGGCTTCGAGACCTGGGCCCGGCTGGCCGGGGACTCCGCCACGTCGCGGACCGAGTGGGCGGCGGTGGTGGCCGCGTGGTCGCAGCCGCACCGCCGCTACCACGACCTCACCCACCTGGCCGCCGTCCTCGGCCTGGTCGGCGAGCTCGACGCGGCCGCCGCCGACCCCGCCGCCGTCCGGCTGGCGGCCTGGTACCACGACGTGGTCTACGACCCGCGCCGCGGCGACAACGAGCAGGTCAGCGCGGAGCGGGCCCGGGCCGGGCTGCGCGGCCTGGTGCCGGACGAGCGGGTCGAGGAGGTCGTGCGGCTGGTGCTGCTCACCGCCGGCCACGACCCGCAGCCCGGCGACGCGAACGGCGCGGTGCTCTGCGACGCCGACCTGGCCGTCCTCGCCGGGCCGCCGGAGGCCTACGCCGGCTACGCGTCGGCGGTGCGCGAGGAGTACGGGCACCTGACCGACGAGGAGTTCACCACCGGGCGGATCGCCGTCCTCGAGCACCTGCTGGAGCTGCCCGAGCTGTACCGGCTGCCGGCCGTCGCGGCGGCCTGGACCCCGCGGGCCCGGGCCAACCTCAGCGCGGAACTGGCGCTGCTGCGCTCGCGCGCGGCTTCCGGCGCCTGAGCCCGGCCGCCTGCAGCCGGGCCAGCAGCACGCGGCAGGTCACCGCCTCGGCGCCCGCGGCCACGGCCACCTCGAACAGCTCCGCCGGGACGTCGTAGTGGTCGCCCTGGAACGCCCGCCGCGGGATGCCGAGCTCGGCGGCGACGAAGGCGTGCAGCTCCTCGTAGGACGCGTCGCTGACCAGGTGGGACCACAACCGGCCGCGCCAGGGCCACACGGGGGTGTCGATGAGCAGGGCCACGTCGAGAGTCTCCCCGCCGGCGGCTAGCGTCGCCCGGGTGAGCCGTGAGATCCAGTGGGGCGTCGTCGGGCCGGGCCGCATCGCCGAGAACCTGATGGCCGACTTCGCGCACGTCCCCGGGGCCCGGCCGGTCGCGGTCGCCTCCCGCTCGGCCGACCGCGCGGCCGCCTTCGCCGCCCGGCACGGGCTGGAGCGGGCCCACGGCTCCTACCGGGACATCCTCGCCGACCCGGACGTCGACGTCCTCTACGTCGCCACCCCGCACCCGCAGCACCACGCGATCGCGCTGGCCGCCCTGGACGCCGGCAAGGCGCTGCTGGTCGAGAAGGCGTTCACCGCGACCACCGCGGGGGCCGTCGAGGTCGTCGAGCGGGCCCGGGAGCGGGGGCTGTTCGTCATGGAGGCGATGTGGACCCGCTTCCAGCCCGCCGTCGTGACCCTGCGCGAGCTGGTGGCCGACGGCGCGATCGGGGAGGTCCGCTCGGTGCAGGCCGACCTCGGCGTCTCGCGCACCTACGACCCGCTCGACCGGCTGTTCGCCCTCGAGCTCGGCGGCGGAGCGCTGCTCGACCTCGGCGTCTACGTCGTCTCGTTCGCCCAGATGCTGCTCGGCGCCCCGGACACGGTGACCACCGCGGGCTCGCTGTTCCCCACGGGCGCCGACGCGGAGGCGGCCATCCTGCTGGGCTGGGCCGACGGGCGGTCGGCCACGCTCACCACCTCGCTGCGCTACCCGACCCCCGGGCAGGCGCGGGTGTTCGGCACCGAGGGCTGGATCGACGTCCTCCCCCGCTTCCACCACCCGGACACCATCGTGCTGCACCGCACCGGCGCCGACCCCGAGACGATCACCCGGCCGCAGACCGGCACCGGCTACGCGCACGAGCTCGCCGAGGTGACCGCGTGCATGCAGGCCGGGCGCACCGAGAGCGCGGTCATGCCGCTGGCCGACACCCTCGCCGTCCAGGCGGTGCTCGGCGAGGCCGCCGACCGGTTGGGCATCCGGCACGCCGAGGACCCCCACGGCCTCGGCTGAGGCCTACCCGCCGGTCGCCTGGGCGGGCGTGGGCACGCGGGTCACCGGCCGGCCGGTGCGCCGCACCGCCTCGGCGAGGACGACGGCGTCGACCACCGCCGCCCCGCCCGGGTCGTTGTTCAGGTAGACCAGCACGTCCTCGTCGGGGCCGTACGCCCCGGCCAGCCGCTCGGCCCAGCGGTGCAGCACCGCCGGCGGGTAGCCCCACCCCTCCGCCCCGGTGTGCAGCCGCAGGTACCCCCACCCGGCGGTGCGCCACAGCGGCGTCACCGGCTGCTCGGCGCGGTCGGCCCAGCACAGCGCGGCGCCGTGCCGCTCGAGCAGGTCACGGACCTCGTCGGTCCACCAGGTGTCGTGCCGGGGCTCCACGGCCACCCGGAGGCCGGGCGGGAACTGCTGCAGGCAGTCGCGCAGCAGCCCGGCGTCGGCCTTCAGCGTCGGCGGCAGCTGCAGCAGGACGGCGGCCAACCGGTCGCCCAGCCCGGCGGCGCGCTCCACCAGCCGGGCCACCGGCTCGGCCGGGTCGCGCAGCCGGCGCACGTGCGTGAGGAACCGGCTGGCCTTGACCGCCCACCGGTAGTCCGGGGGTGTGCGTGCCCGCCAGCGCTCGAAGGTGGCCCGCTCCGGGAGGCGGTAGAAGGCCGCGTTGCTCTCCACCGTGGCGAAGTGCGCCGCGTGGTGCTCGAGCTCCAGCCGCTGCGGCAGGCCGGGCGGGTAGAAGCGGCCGCGCCAGTCCCGGTACTGCCACCCCGACGTCCCCACCACCACCGCCATGCCGTGCCGCTACCCGCACACCGCGCGGTGCAGCCCCACGAGCCGCGGCAGGTCCGGTCCGGGCGGCGAGTGACCGGCCGCCGGCCGGGGCACCGGGGACGGTGACCGCAGCCCGACCGCCGAGGGAGCGCCGTGACCGCCGTGACCGACCTGCCGCCCACCGTCTTCGTCCTGTTCGGCGCCACCGGGGACCTCTCCCGGCGCATGGTGCTCCCGGCCTTCTTCGACCTCGCCCGCCAGGATCTGCTGCCGGCGGACTGGCGGTTGATCGGCAGCGGCCGGGGCGAGCGGTCGGACGAGGAGTTCACCGACCTCGCCCGGGCCGCCCTGGAGGAGTTCGGGCCGCTGGGGGACGGCGACGGGGACGCCGAGCGCCTCTGGGCGGACTTCGCGGGCCGGCTGCGCTTCGCCGGCGGCGGGTTCTCCGATGACGACCCCGGCAGCCTGGGCGACGTCCTGGAGGGGGTCCGCAGTGACCTCGGCGGGGACGTGCAGCTGGTCCACTACCTCGCCGTCCCCCCCGAGGCCTTCGACGACCTCACCCGCGGCCTGCAGCGGCACGGCCTCGCCGAGGGTGCGCGGGTGGTCTACGAGAAGCCGTACGGGACCTCGGCGGAGACCTTCCGGGAGCTCGACGACCTGGTCCTCTCCGTGCTCGACGAGGAGCAGGTCTTCCGGATCGACCACTTCCTCGGCAAGGAGGGCACCCAGGACCTGCACGTGCTGCGGTTCGCCAACGGCATGTTCGAGCACCTGTGGAGCCGCGAGCACGTCGCGCAGGTGCAGATCGACGTACCCGAGGAACTCGACGTCGCCCAGCGCGCGGCCTTCTACGACGCCACCGGCGCGGCCCTGGACATGCTGGTCACCCATCTGTTCCAGCTGGCCGCCGAGGTGGCGATGGAGCCCCCGGCCAGCTTCGCCCCCGACGACCTGCGCCGGGCGCGCGAGGCCGTGCTGTCCTGCTTCCGGCCGCTCGACACCGGCGAGGTGGTGCTCGGCCAGTTCGACGGCTACACCGGCATCGACGGCGTGGCCGACGACTCGCGGACCGACACCTACGTCGCCGCCCGGCTGTGGGTGGACACCGACCGCTGGCGGGACGTGCCGTTCGTGCTGCGCACCGGCAAGCGCATGGCGGTCAGCGAGCAGCGGGTCAGCCTGCTGATGCGCGTCCCGGAGGGGCCGGTCACCGATCCGCCCGGCCACGGCAACGTGCTGTCGCTGTCGCTGTCCGGCTCCGGGGCGGTGGACCTGGCGCTGGTGGCCAAGGAGCCCGGCCCGGACCTCGCGCTGGCCCGGGCGACCGCGACGCTGCAGCTGGCCGACGTCCCGGGCGGGACGCCGCTGCCGCCCTACGCCTCGCTGCTGCACGACGTCCTGGTGGGCGACCGGTCGCTGTTCACCAGCAGCGACGGGCTCGCGCAGGCCTGGCGGGCGTTCGCCCCGCTGCAGCAGGACCCGCCCGCGGTGCACGGCTACGCCCCCGGCTCCTGGGGGCCGGCCGAGGCCGAGGCGCTGGCCGAGCCCTGCGGGTGGCTGCTCGGCGACGGGCGGCGGTGACGACCGTGGCCGCGCCCGCCCGGTTCAAGGACCTATGCCTCGACGCCCGGGACCACCAGGCGCTGGCCGACTGGTGGTGCGCCGCCCTGGGCTACGCGCGCCGGCACGCCGACCGGCCGGCAGCGGACCCGGTGGCGATCGAGGACCCCACGGGCGCCGGCCCCCCGATCTGGGTCAACCCGGTGCCGGAGCCGAAGTCGGTGAAGAACCGGGTGCACCTCGACGTCGTCGGCGACACCGCCACCCTGCTCGCCGCCGGTGCCACGCTGCTCCGGGCCCGGGACGACGAGGTCGGCTGGGACGTCCTCGCCGACCCGGAGGGCAACGAGTTCTGCTGCTTCGCCCCGGACTGACCCCGGGGACGCCACAGGGGCGGCCCGCGATGCGGACCGCCCCTGCGGTGACGTCCTGGGACCGCCCCGTCCCGGGCCCCGGCCCCGAGCTAGCGAGGGGCGGGGAGGACGGGGTCCTCCATCAGAAGTCCATGCCGCCCATGCCGCCGTCGCCACCGGGCATGGCCGGGGCGGCCTTCTCCGGCTTGTCGGCGATGACGGCCTCGGTGGTGAGGAACAGCGCCGCGATGGAGGCGGCGTTCTGCAGCGCCGAGCGGGTGACCTTGGCCGGGTCGATGATGCCGGCCTCGACCAGGTTCACGTACTCGCCGGACGCGGCGTTGAGGCCGTGGCCGGTGTCGAGCCCGCGGACCTTCTCCGCCACGACGCCGCCCTCGAGGCCGGCGTTGATGGCGATCTGCTTCAGCGGCGCCTCGAGCGCGACGCGCACGATGTTGGCGCCGGTGGCCTCGTCACCCTCGAGCTCGAGCTTCTCGAACGCGACGGTGGTGGCCTGCGCCAGGGCGACGCCGCCGCCGGCGACGATGCCCTCCTCGACGGCGGCCTTGGCGTTGCGCACCGCGTCCTCGATGCGGTGCTTGCGCTCCTTGAGCTCGACCTCGGTCGCGGCGCCGGCCTTGATGACGGCGACGCCACCGGCCAGCTTGGCCAGGCGCTCCTGCAGCTTCTCGCGGTCGTAGTCGGAGTCCGACTTGTCGATCTCGGCGCGGATCTGGTTGACCCGGCCCTGGATCTGGTCGGTGTCCCCGGCGCCCTCGACGATCGTCGTCTCGTCCTTGGTGACGACGACCTTGCGGGCCCGGCCGAGCAGCTCGAGACCGGCGTTCTCCAGCTTGAGGCCGACCTCCTCGCTGATGACCTGGCCACCGGTGAGGATGGCGATGTCGGTCAGCATGGCCTTGCGCCGGTCACCGAAGCCCGGGGCCTTGACGGCGACGGACTTGAAGGTGCCGCGGATCTTGTTCACGACCAGGGTCGCGAGGGCCTCGCCCTCGACGTCCTCGGCGATGATGGCCAGCGGCTTGCCCGACTGCATGACCTTCTCCAGCAGCGGGAGGAGGTCCTTGACCGAGCTGATCTTCGAGTTGACGACGAGCACGTACGGGTCGTCGAGGACGGCCTCCATGCGCTCGGCGTCGGTGACGAAGTAGGGCGAGATGTAGCCCTTGTCGAAGCGCATGCCCTCGGTGAGCTCGAGCTCGAGGCCGAAGGTGTTGCTCTCCTCGACGGTGATGACACCTTCCTTGCCGACCTTGTCCATCGCCTCGGCGATGAGCTCACCGATGGCGGCGTCGGCGGCGGAGATCGACGCGGTGGCGGCGATCTGCTCCTTGGTCTCGACGTCCTTCGCGGTCGAGAGGAGGTACTCGGTGACCGACTCGACGGCCTTCTCGATGCCCTTCTTCAGGGCCATCGGGTTGGCGCCGGCCGCGACGTTGCGCAGACCCTCGCGCACGAGCGCCTGGGCCAGCACGGTGGCGGTGGTGGTGCCGTCACCCGCGACGTCGTCGGTCTTCTTCGCGACCTCCTTGACCAGCTCGGCGCCGATCTTCTCCCAGGGGTCCTCGAGCTCGATCTCCTTGGCGATGCTCACACCGTCGTTGGTGATGGTGGGAGCGCCCCACTTCTTCTCGAGGACGACGTTGCGGCCCTTCGGACCGAGGGTCACCTTGACGGCGTCGGCGAGGGTGTTCATGCCCCGCTCGAGACCGCGGCGGGCCTCTTCCTCGAAGGCGATCATCTTGGCCATGTGGTGATGTCCTCCATGCATGGATCGCTGCACGGCCGGGACCGGCGCCCGCGACGGACGACACCGGCGCCGCGGACGCTCCGTCGGTCCGCACACCAGTGCCTCACCGTTCCGACCTGGTTGGCACTCGGCACTGTCGAGTGCCAATCGAGAGTCTGGCACTCGCACCTGCCGAGTGCAAGAACGGGGGGTGACCGGCGCCTGTTCCCGGCCGGCGTGACCGGGCTCGCACGGTTTCCGTCGGCGGCCTCCCGCCGGTCATGCCCCCGCGGAGGCGGACCAGCGGGTGCGCCGGCTCCGCTCAGCAGGGGGACGGCACCTGGCCGCGTGGGCGACCGACGAGCGGGGCCCGGAGGGTCCCCGAGGAGGGACGCGATCGCGGCGGCTCAACGCACACCGGGACGGCACCTGGCCGCGGGTGGAGGCCGGTAGGCCGACAATGTGCACGGCACCGAGGCCCGGCCCCCCTGGGGGACCGGGCCTCGGTGCGGACCTGGGTGGCTCAGGCGACGCGGACGGCGTCCGCCTGCGGCCCCTTCTCGCCCTGGACGACCTCGAAGGTGACCCGCTGGCCCTCGTCGAGGCTCTTGTAGCCGTCCATCTGGATGGCCGAGTAGTGGACGAAGACGTCCTGACCGCCGTCGACGGCGATGAAGCCGAAGCCCTTCTCGGCGTTGAACCACTTCACGGTGCCCTGTGCCACGTGCGCTCCTGCATTCGTGCGTGCGGACGAACCCCGCTGACCGGGGCCGGGTTACTCGCTCTCCCGCCCGTCGGACACGAACGTGGAACTCGAACCGCGCGAGACGGTACAGCACGGGAGCGCAGGTGAGAGAGACCTCACGCAGGAGTCACGCCGGAGGGTGGGCAGCACCCTTCCGGAACGGCTTCGACTGTACCAATCAGCCGATGAGCCCCGCCGACCGGACCGACCGCAGGGACGGCTCGACGCGGTGGGTGGGCCCGACGACCGGCTGCAGCGGGTCGAGGGTCTTGAGCCCCTCACCGGTGTTGAGGACGACGGTCTCCCGGCTCGGGTCCAGCCGGCCGTCCTCGACCAGCTGCCGCAGCACCGCCACGGTCACCCCGCCGGCGGTCTCGGCGAAGACGCCGGTGGTGCGCGCGAGGTCGCGGATGCCCTGGACGATCTCGGCGTCGCCCACCCGGCCGACCGAGCCGCCGGTGCGGCGGATGGCGTCGAGCGCGTACGGCCCGTCGGCGGGGTTGCCGATGTTGAGCGACTTCGCGATGCCGGTCGGCTTCACCGGCTTGACGACGTCCCACCCGTTGTCGAAGGCCGTCGCGATCGGGTCGCAGCCGGCCGACTGGGCGCCGAACACCCGCCACTCGGTGCCCTCGACGATGCCGGCCGCGGCCAGCTCGCGGAACGCCTTGTCCACCTTGGTCAGCAGTGAACCCGAGGCCATGGGGATGACGACCTGGGCCGGGATCCGCCAGCCGAGCTGCTCGGCGATCTCGTAGCCCATCGTCTTGGAGCCCTCGGCGTAGTAGGGCCGGACGTTCTGGTTGACGAACGCGGTGTCCTCGAACTCGTCGGTCTCGGCGAGCTCGCTGGTCAGCCGGTTGACGTCGTCGTAGGAGCCCTCGACGGCGACCAGCGTCTGCCCGTAGACGGCCGACTGGACGACCTTGCCCGGCTCCAGGTCGGCGGGGATGAAGACGTAGGAGGGCAGCCCGACCCGGGCGGCGTGCGCGGCCACGGAGTTGGCGAGGTTCCCCGTCGAGGCCGCGGCGATCTTGGTGTACCCCAGGCGGCGGGCAGCGGTGGCGGCCAGGGAGACCACGCGGTCCTTGAACGAGTGGGTGGGGTTGGCCGAGTCGTCCTTGACCCACAGCCCGCCGGTGAGGCCGAGCTCGGCGGCCAGCCGGTCCGCGCGCACCAGCGGCGTCATGCCCGGGTCGAGGGAGACGCGGTCGGCGGGGTCCTGCCCGACCGGCAGGAGGGCCGCGTAGCGCCAGATGTTCTGCGGGCCGGCCTCGATCTGCTCCCGCGTGACGGCCTTGAGCAGGTCGGGGTCGTAGTCGACCTCGAGCGGGCCGAAGCACTCGGCGCAGGCGTGCTCGGCGATCAGGCCGAAGGTCGCGCCGCAGTTGCGGCAGACCAGCCCGCGGGCCGGGCACGGGGGGACGGGGCCACCCGCGCTGGAGTCCGCCTGGAGAGCTGCGTCCGTCCTGGTGGAGCTGGGAGCGGTCAGGGTCATGCGACGACTACCTCCTCATCTTCCCCGCGCCGGGCCGTCGAGCCGGGCGGGACGGAATTGGCACCTTCCGCAGTGCGGCGGTTGCCGGGGCTTCGTCGGGCCGTGTCCCTCTGCCCCTCTGGATGAGTGGAACGGTGGGAGTCTACCCGGGCGGCCGGCGCCCCCGCGGATCCGGCCAGGATGGGCGGGTGAGCGCGCGCATCGTCTACACCGACCTCGACGGCACGATGGTCGGCCCGCGGGGGTCGTTCTGGCACACCGCCGGCCGGGACCTGACCGCCGACCCCGCGGCGGCGCTGCTCGACCTGCACCGGGCCGGCGTGGCCCTGGTGCTGGTCAGCGGGCGGACGTTCGAGCAGGTGGTCGAGGCCGGGCGCATCTTCGCGGCGGACGGCGCCATCGCCGAGCTGGGCTCGGTGGTCAGCTGGGACGCCGGGCGCGGGGTGCACCGGATGACCGGGGAGCTGCCCGCCGCGCACGCCGGCCGTACGCCGATGGAGGTGATGGCCGAGCTCGGCGTCGTCGAGGACCTGGTGGCCGCGCACCCCGGCCGGCTGGAGTGGCACGCGCCGTGGCACGCCACGCACACGACCGACGCGCTGCTGCGCGGCCGGGTGGACCCGCTGGCCGTGGACGCCGACCTGGCCGCCCGCGGGCTGGGCTGGCTGACCCTCAAGGACAACGGGGCGATCCCGGCGACGACCCGCATGACGCTGGCGCCGGACCCGGCCCCGCCGCGGGTCTACCACCTCATGCCGCGCGGCATCTCCAAGGGCTCCGCGATCGCGTGGGACCTCGCGCGGCGGGGGCTGGGCCCGGAGGACGCGGTGGCGATCGGCGACAGCGTCAGCGACCTGGAGATGGCACCCGCGGTCGGCCGGCTGTTCATCACCGCGAACGGGGCGGTCGTCGACGGGATGGCCGACCGGATCGCCGCCGTCCCCAACGCGACCGTGACCGGTGCGCCGATGGGCGAGGGCTGGGCCCAGGCCGTCCGCGCCAGCCTGTGAGCGGAGTGCCACGGGCGCGTTTCCCGCGCCGTGGCACTCCGCTCCTGCTACGACGTGACGTCGCGGCGGGCGAAGTGGCGGAACCCCAGCGCGGTGAAGACCGCCGCGTACACCAGCGACTGGACGACCCCGCGGAAGAGGTCGCCGGAGTCGACGGGGGTCTGCAGGAGGTCGGTCCAGGCGAACTCCTCCGCGGTGGGGAACCAGTCACGGATCGACCCCAGCTGCTCCACCTGGTCGAGGATGGCGAACACGAACATCGTGAACACCGCGCCGCCGACCGCCGCCAGCGGTGCGTCGGTGATCGTGGAGAGCCAGAAGGCCAGGGTGCCGACGACGAGCAGGTGGACGGCGAGGTAGCCGACCATCCCGGTCAGCCGGAGCAGCGCCTCGCCCTGGTCGAGGGTGAGCCCGACCGGTGTCCGCAGGTCGCCGAAGCCGAAGGCGATGCCGCCGGCCACCAGCGCCACGGCGACGAGGGTGACCAGCGCCCCCACCGAGAGCACCAGCGCGGCGTACCACTTCTGCCGCAGCAGGCGGGCCCTCGGGACGGGCGTGGCCAGCGCGTACCGCAGCGAGCCCCACTGCGCCTCGACGGCCACCGTGTCGCCGAAGAACAGCGCGTACACCACGACGAGGAAGAACGACGTCGTGGCGAACAGCACGAACAGCGTGAAGTTCAGGCCGCTGGCCGTGGCGACGTCGACCAGGTTGATCCGGCTGTTCTCCGCCGCCTCCTCGCTGCCGCCCAGCTGCAGGGCGCCGATGAGGATCAGCGGCAGGGCCACCATCAGCGCCAGGACGCCGAGGGTGCGCCGGCGCTTGAACTGGCGGCGCAGCTCCACCGACAGCCGCAGCGTGCGCCCGGGCCGGTACCCGGCGACCGCACCGGTCGCCTGGACCGCGCCTCGCTCGGTCGTCGCCATCAGGCCTCCTCCCCCACCAGCGCGAGGAACGCGTCCTCGAGCCGCCGCCGCGGCGTGAACGCCTCGACCTCGACGCCGGCCTCGACCAGGGCGTGCAGCGCCCGCGCCCGGCCGGTGCCGTCCAGCTCGGCGACCACGCCCTCGTCGGTCCGCTCGGCGGACACCCCGGGCAACCCCTCGAGGACCGCGACCGCCCGGTCGGCGTCACCGCCGTCGGCGAGCCCGACGAGCACCGCTCCCCCGGCGCCGACGATCTCCTCCACCGTGCCCTGCGCGATCTTCTGGCCCTTGGCCATGACGACCACGTGGCTGCAGGTCTGCTCGATCTCGCTGAGCAGGTGGCTGGAGACGATCACGGTGCGGCCGGTGGCGGCGTAGGAGCGCAGCACCTCGCGCATGGCGTGGATCTGCGGCGGGTCCAGCCCGTTGGTCGGCTCGTCGAGGACCAGGAGGTCGGGCAGGCCGAGCATCGCCTGGGCGATCGCCACCCGCTGCCGCATCCCCTGGCTGTAGCGGCGGACCGGCCGGTCGATGGCCGCGCCGAGGCCGGCGACCTCGATCGCCTCCTCCATGTGCGCGTCCTCGACCGGGCGGCCGGTCGCGGCCCAGTACAGCCGGAGGTTGTCCCGGCCGGAGAGGTGCGGCTGCAGGCCGGTGCCCTCGACGAAGGACCCGAGCCGGGAGAGCACGGGGGCGCCGGGCCCGGCCGCGTGCCCGAAGATGCTGATCCGCCCCTCGGTCGGCCGGATCAGGCCCATGAGCATGCGCAGCGACGTGGTCTTGCCCGCGCCGTTGGGGCCGAGCAGGCCGAGCACCTGGCCGCGGCGGACCTCGAAGGACAGGTCCCGGACGGCGACGAAGCCGTCCTTGTAGGCCTTGCTGACGCCGGTGAAGCGCAGCGGGACGTCCTCGCCGTCGGGCTCGACGTGCGAGACGACGCGCCGGCGCCGGCGCCCCCAGAGGACGGCGGCCAGCCAGCCGAGGAGGCCGAGCGCGACGAGGACGCCGAGCAGCACCCACCAGCGGGTGAGCCCGGCGGTGGCGCTGGTCTCGCCCGGTACCCGCGGGGCGGCGAGGACGGCGCCGTCCCCCACCGGCGCGATGCCGTAGACGGTGGGCTCGGCGGGGAGGGCGAAGGCCTGGTCGGTGGTCGACACGACGACGCGCATCGTGTGGCCGGGCTCGAACCGGTGCACGATGCCCGGCAGCGTGACCGTCACCGTCGTCGGGGCGGTGGGGTCGGCCGACAGCCCGGTGAGCGCCAGCGGTGCCACCAGGCCGGCGGGGAGGGTGGTCACCCCGTCCGGCCCCACGTCGTAGAGCTTGGCGAACAGCGTGGCCGTGCCCCCGGGCGCGGTCACCGCGAGGTCGACGGTGCTCGCGCCGACGACCTCGACGGCCTCGTCCAGCGGCGCGCTCTCGAAGGCGGCCGACTGGCCGGGGATCTCGATCGTCGTGCCGCCCAGGGCCGAGGTGAGCGCCCCGAGACCGGGGTAGGTGGTCAGCGCGGCCGGTGAGCCGCCGGCGGGGGCGCTGACCGGCTGCCCGCCCCCGGTCAGCGGGACGGCGGTGCGCTCGGCCGGCGCGGTGCCGTCCAGGCCGGGGTAGGCGTCGGCGGTGACGGTGCGGCTGCCGCCGCCCTGGACGGAGAGGCCGCTGGCGACGCCGGTGGGCGCGGGGAACTCGAAGGCCGGGCCGCCGTCACCGGCCCGGGCGGGGTCGTCGGGGTCCCGCAGGTACCGGTCGAACCAGCCGGCGACCCGCTCGCGCAGCCGTTCGGTGGTGCCGGCCGAGGCCGGGGCGTCGTGCCCGCCCTCGTACCAGACGACCGCGACCGGGGCGCCCGTGGCGGCGATGCCGCGGGCGTTGGCGTCGGCCTGGTCGAGGCCGAACAGCGAGTCCTGGGTGCCCTGCACGAGCAGGGTCGGCACGTCGACGCGGTCCAGCACGCCGGCGGGGCTGCTCCGGTCGAGCACGGCGGCGATCTCCGGCGTGAGCGTGCCCGTCGTCGCGGCGTCCTGGTAGGCGGCGCACACCTCGGGGCTGAAGCGGCCGCAGGTCAGCAGCTGCCCCACCGCCGCGGGGTCCAGGGACGCCGGGTCCACGGCCGGAGCCGTCCCGCCGGGGCCGTCGCCGCCGGGGCCGTCGCCACCGGGGCCGTCGCCACCGGGGCCGTCGCCGCCGGGCCCGCCGCCCAGCGCGTCGAGCAGGCCCCCGGTGGGGGCCCCGCCGATGCTGAAGAACAGCCCGGCCCACACCTGCTTGAAGACGCCCGTATCGCCGGTCGCGGGGGCGGCGGCCACCGTGGCGGGCTCGGGATCGCCCACCCGGGAGGGGAAGAAGGCGGTCGTCAGGGAGTTCCAGGTGATCTGCGGCGCGATCGCGTCCACGCGGTCGTCGTAGGCCGCCCCGAGCAGGGCCAGCGCGCCACCGTAGGAGCCGCCGGTGACGCCGACCCGGGGGTCGCCCGGCGCGTCGAGCAGCACGTCGTCGCGCTCGGCGAGGCGGTCGAGCAGCGTGGAGAGGTCGGCGACCTCGTACCGGGGGTCGTTGAGCCCGATCTGCCCGGTGCTGGCGCCGAACCCGCGCGCGGAGTAGGTGAGGACGACGTAGCCGCGGGCGGCCAGCGCGCGGGCGTCCTCGGCGACGGAGGCCTTGCTGCCCCCGAACCCGTGGGCGATGACGACGGCGGGCGCGGGGTCGGCCGGGGTCGCCGACTCGGGGACGAACAGCGTGGTGTCGAGCTCGACGGCGTCCGCCCCGCTGCCGGAGGGGACGCGGGCCTCCTCGGTGGCGATCGCGCCCCCCGACCCGTCCTCCGCCGCGGCCGCGGCCGGGGTGCCGGCGAGCAGGGCGGCGGTGAGGAGAGCGGTGAGCAGGGCCGCGAGCGTCGCGCGCGCGCCGGGGCGCGGGCGGGGACGCGCGGACCCGGGGACGGGACGCACGAAAGCGCCCAACGGGCGAGCCGCGTCCGGTGTTCCGGGGCGGCCGCTCGGGGCCGCCGGCCGTCCGGGGCGGCCGCTCAGGGCCGCCAGTCCCCCGCGGCGACGACGACGATGCCGGGGGCCGCGACGTCGGGCACCTCGAAGAAGCGGGTGGCGACGGTGGTGATCTGCGGGAAGTCCTGGGCCAGCTGCTCGGCGGCCTGCTGCTGGGTCGCGTCCCCGGGCGTGTAGTAGACGGTCGTCGCGGCGACGTCCCCGCCGGTGTAGGCGCCGACGCCCGGGGACTCCCAGCCCTTCGTGCCGAGGGCGGCGGCGATGTCGGCGGCCAGGCCGTTGATGCCGGTGGCGTTGAGCACGGTGACGGGGCTGCGCACGGGGCCGGCCGGGGCCTCCTCCTCCACCGGCGGCAGCGGCGCCACCGACAGCGACGGCAGCGCGCTGGGGACGGCGGGCGCGGATGCCACCGGGGTCGCCGTGGCGGGCGCGGCCTGGCTGCGCGCCGCCTCGCGGGCGTCGGGTGCGGTGAAGGAGTAGACGCCGAGGACGAGCAGGGCGACGACGGCGACCGCCAGCAGGCCGGTGGCGGCCCGCCGGACGCCCGAGGGCCGGCTCTCCGGGTCGGCGGCGCGCAGGGCCGAGGCGCTCACCCCGGCACGGCGGGCGGCCTTGCGGCGCTCGGCGTCCAGGGCCTGCCGCTCGGCGCGCAGCGCGGCGCGGCCGCCCACCACGCCGGTGGTGAAGCCGGTCGTGGGTCCGGTCACCGGTCCGGGGACGGCGGCCGGGCGGCGGCCGTCCCCGTCGTCGTGGTGGTCGTGGGCCCGGTGGTCGTGGTGGCGGTCGTCGCGGGAGTCGTCGTCGCGGGAGTCGTCGTCGCGGGAGTCGTCGTCGCGGCCGCGCGCCGGGGTGCGGTCGGGGATGGCCTCCGTGGCGGGCGCCGCCACCCGGCCGCGGGCCGGGGTGCGGTCGGGGATCGCCTCGGTGGCCGGGGCGACCGGGCGCTCGTCGCCGGAGGGGCTGGTCCAGTCCCGGTAGCCGGGCTGGTCGGGCGCGGGCTGCCCGGGCGTCGCGGCGGGCGCCCAGGCCGGCGCGGTGGCCGACGGCCGCTCCGGCGCGGCGGGGGGCTCGTCGTCCAGCGGGTCCTCGCCGTACCCGGGGGTGGGCACGGCCTGGAACGGCGCCACCGTGGTGCTCGGGCCGACGTGCACGGGCGCCGAGGCGGCCGGTGGTGCCGAGGACGGCGGGACGGGCAGGCGGGGGCGGGTCAGCGGCGCGGGCTCCGGCGTGCGCGCCGGCTCGCCCGCACGGGGGCGCGCGGGCTCGACGGTGCGGGGGCCCTGCGCGGCGGCGCCGGGCCGGGCCGGGACGGGCCGCAGCGGACCGCCCGAGCGGGCGGCGGCGGGCGGCACCGGGCGCGGCGGGGCCGGACGGCGGCGGCCCGGGTCCTCCGCCACCGGCAGCAGCCCCTCGCGGCGGCGGTCGGCGCGGCTGCGGCCGGGGGTGGTGGGCTGGTCGTCGAGGTCGGGCTCCACGGGCCGTCGGGGCAGGTCGGTACGGCGGCGGCCGTGCGGGAGAGGGGCGCTCCCGCGCTCCGATACGTCACTGCCTGACGCCGCGTGCCTGCCCACGGTGACCAAATCTAGCCCGCCGAACCCCCCTTGCCCAGGACCTGGGACGAGCGACGCTGTCCGCGGGCGGCGCGGACCCGGCGCAACCGGCGCACCAGCAGGGGGTCGGCCGCGAGGGCCGCGGGCTGGTCGACCAGGGCGTTGAGCACCTGGTAGTAGCGGGTCGGCGGGACGCCGAACCGGTCCCGGATCGCGGTCTCCTTGGCCCCGGGCCGGCGCCACCACTGCCGCTCGAAGAGGAGCATCTCGTGCTCGCGGCGGGACAGACCCGCGGGCGGCGGTGCGGGCTCGGTGGCGGGTGCCCGGGTGGCGGGCTCGGTGCGGGCGGGCTCGGTGGCGGCGGGCGGCGGGTTCCCCTCGCCCCCCGGCGGGGAGACCGCGGGAGCTGGGTCGAGCGACATCGGAGGTCCTTCCCTGGAGTGCCGTGCAACCCCGACGGTAGCCCCGGGGGACGACGGTCCGGGCGCGACGCTCACACCGGTGCGGGCGCCACCTCGGCGGCCCTCCGGCGGGCCCCGATCCGGGCCTGGCGGAGGCTGTCGGCGGTGAACACCGCGAGGGCCACCCAGACGATGACGAACCCGGCCAGCCGCGCCGGCGGCATGGGCTCGCGGTAGACGAAGACGCCGATCGCCAGCTGCATGAGCGGGGTGATGTACTGCAGCAGGCCGACCGTCGAGAGCGGCACCCGCCGGGTCGCCGCGGCGAAGAGCAGCAGCGGGATCGCCGTCGCCACGCCCGAGCCCATGAGCAGCAGCAGGTGCCCGGTGCCCGCGGTGCCCGCCGTCCCCTCGCCGCGCGCCTGCAGCACGGCCAGCACGACCACGGCCGGGACGACCACCAGGGCGGTCTCGACGAACAGCCCGGGGGCCGCCGTGACCCGCACCAGCTTCTTCATCAGGCCGTACAGGCCGAAGCTGGCGGCCAGCGCGAGCGCGATCCACGGCGGCCGGCCGTAGTCGACCGTGAGCACGGCGACCGCGACGGCGGCGATGCCGACGGCCACCCACTGCAAGGGCCGCAGCCGCTCGGCGAACACGACGACGCCGAGCAGCACGCTGACCAGCGGGTTGATGAAGTAGCCCAGCGAGGTCTCGACGACGTGGCCGGAGTTGACCGCGACCACGAAGACGAGCCAGTTGACGGCGATGAGCAGCGCCGCACCGAGCAGGACCAGCAGCGTGCGCCGGTCGGCGACCGCGGCGCGCACCGCGGCCCACGAGCGGGCGACGGTCAGCAGCAGGGTGACGAAGACCAGCGACCAGACCACCCGGTGGGCCACGATCTCGACCCCGCCCGCGGGCTCCAGCAGCGGGAAGTACAGGGGGAACAGGCCCCACATGCCGTAGGCGGCCAGTCCCGAGAGCACACCCAGCCGCCGCTCGTCCACGCGGGCACGGTACGCCCGGGTGCCGACGGGCCGGGGGCCGGTCTCAGCCGGTCTGGATGTAGTCCACCAACCGGGCGCGCTCCTCCTCGAGCTGGTCCAGCCGCGCCTTGACGACGTCCCCGATGGAGACGATGCCGACCAGGACGCCGTCGTCCACGACCGGCACGTGCCGGACCCGGTGGTCGGTCATCGTCCGCGCCAGCTCCTCGACCCCGGCCCCGGGGACGCACGTGCGCACCTCGGCGGTCATGACCGCCGAGACCGGCTGGTCGAGCACGCCCGTCCCGTGCTGGTGCAGGCCGTGCACGATGTCGCGCTCGGAGACGATGCCCTCGACCGTGCGCCCGTCGGGGGAGACGACGAGCGCGCCGATGCCGTGCTCGGCCAGGCGGTCGAGGGCCTCCCGGACGCTGGCGGAGGCGGCGATCGTGGTGACGGCCGAGCCCTTGCGGCGGAGCAGGGAGCGGATGTGCACGGCGGGTCTCCCCGGACGAGGCGGTGGCGCGCAGTCTGCTCCTCGCCGGTCCTCCGGGGCAATCCCCGTGCGGTGGGCGGGAGCCGTCCGGCGGCCTACCGTCGAGACGTGCCGTTCCGAACCCGTGGCGCCACCGCCGGCCGGACCGCCTCGTCGGCCCCCGACCGGCCCTCGCCGCTGCAGTGGCTGCGCTACGCGCTGGGCGGCGGGCTGCCGTCCCGGCTGTCCCCGTGGGTGCTCTCCGACACCACGCGCCCGGGCTGGGTGGGCCGCCACCTCACCCGCGCGCTGGTGCAGCTGGCGCCCGTGCTGGTCCTGTGCCTGGTCGCCGTCCCCGTGCCGCTGGTCTACCGGTTGTCCGCCGCGGCCGGTGGCGTGCTGATGGGGCTGGTCTTCTCCCTGGCGTTCATGGTGGAGACGACCGAGCACCGCGTGGCCAAGGCCGGCTACCCGGTCGGGACGGCCGCGCGGCTGCGGGAGCGGCGCATCGAGCGCGACCGCCTCGAGCGCTCCTCCCCTTACCGGCGGGACGGCGCGGGCAGCTTCGACTGAGCCGCCCGGCGCCGTCCCTGCGGTGTGCCGGTCAGTTGTCGCCGGCCTGCTCCTGCAGGACCTCGACCTCGTCGGCCGAGATGGCGATGGAGCCCTCCTCCTCCTCGAACCAGCCGTCGGCGTCCTGGAACAGCTCGTCGGCGGCGACCCCGAAGTCCTGCTCGAAGGTGTCGCGCTGGACCTGGACGACCGTGCCGGTCACCCGGACGACGTCGTTCTGCTCGAGCTCCACCGGCTGGTTGGCCGACACCACGGCGACCGGGTCGCCCTGCTCACCGGCGATGCGGAACGCGGAACCGATGTCCGTGGTGGTCACCAGCTCCGACACCTCGGCGCTGACGGTGACCTCCTGGCCGACGTAGCTCTGGCTGTCGCCGAAGAAGGCGTCGGTGTCGTCCTCTGCGCCGGCGCCGACCCCGGCGTCCACCCCCGCGTCGCCCCCGCCCTCCTCGAGCACGCCGACGCGCTCGTCGAGGCCGGCCACCTGGTCCTCGATCTCCTGGAGGTCCTCGGTCGTGACCTGGCCGGCCTCCGGGCCGGCGGAGTCGCTGCAGCCGGTGATCCCGGCCAGGCCCAGCCCGATCGCCACCACCGCCGCGGTGCCGCGGCCGGCCCGCCCACGAAGACCCGGGACCGCCTTGCTGCTGGTGCTCATCTCGTACCTCCTCGCACGGCGGGCCGCACGGCCCGCCTCGGTCTCTGGCACCACGAGCGGTGCCCCTGCCGACGGGCGGAACGCGGAACCGCGCGGTGTGTCACCGAGCTGCAATCGTCTGTCGCAGTCCCGTGACCACCGGCTCGGTGGCTGCTCGGCGCAGCCGCGCTGGTGGAGGAGCCGGATCGCCCCTCGGGGGCGCGGCCGGGGGACCGCAGCCACGCCGCCGAGCCGTCACCCGGGAGTCACGGAACTCCCAGGGAGGCAGGAGGAGAGCCGACGCGGGGACTCGAACCCCGAACCGCCCGATTACAAGTCGGGTGCGCTGCCAGTTGCGCCACGCCGGCGGGACATGGGGACAGGTCCCGGGACAAGGATAGGGACACCGCAGGGGGGAACTCCGCGGCCTCCACGACGCGGCGTCGGCCCCGGGTGACGGGACGGGCCGGCTCGCGGTGTCGCCCTGGTCCGGCGGACCATCAGGCAGCCGGCCGGGTGAACCGCGGGCGCAGCAGCAGCACCGGGACGACCAGCGCCGCGTTCACGGCGAACATGAGGGGCAGTCCGCGGGCCTCGGCGTAGCCGCCGAGCAGGGGGAGCCCGGCGATCGCGCCGAGGGCCAGGGCGCACAGGGCGGCGCTGAAGCCGGTGGCCGGTCGTTCCGGGAACACCTCGCCGGACCAGATCACCAGCAGTGCGGACAGGACCATGAAGCTCGAGCCGAAGAGCACCGCCGAGGCCGCCAGCAGCGTCCAGGACGGCGGGAGGACCAGCAGCGCGGAGGCCAGGCCGAGCGCGACCGAGGCGGCGACCAGCGTCCGCCGCAGCCCGCCGGTGGCCACCAGGTGACCGGTGGCGGTGCCCACGATCCCGCTGCCGCCGACGAGGACCCAGAACACCGGTGCCGCGGCGTCCGGCAGGTCCGGTGCACCCGCGACGCGGTCGACGGCATAGGTCCAGTACACGGTGCTGGTGAGACCGAACCCGGCGCTGCCGAGGAGGAGTGGCGCGCTACCGACGCGCCGCAGCCAGCGCCACCCCGAGGTGCCCGACGTGGTGCGCCCCGGATCGGGTCCACCGGGCAGCAGCAGCGCGTTCCAGACCGCCGAGCCCAGGGAGAGGACGGCGAAGCCGGCCCACGCCAGCCGCCAGGTGGACCCCTCGGCGGTCAGCCAGGCCACCGGGGCGGAGACGAGCACGCCGAACGTCGTCCCCGACGTGATCACCGACAGGGTGCGGTGTCGCCGGTCCCGGGGCACCCGCCTGGCGACGGCGTCGGAGAAGGGCGCCCAGCACCAACCCGGGCTCGTCGCGGCGACGCAGACCCCGACCGCGAGCACCACGGTGTTCGGCGACGCGGCGATCACGGCCGTCCCCAGGGTCGCCGCTGACGTGCCGACCAGGACGAGCAGGCGCGGCCCCGTCCGGCCGACCAGCACCCCGGTGGCCAGCAAGGCCAGCAGGTAGCCGGCATACCCGCCGGCGGCGAGCAGTCCCGCGGCCCCGGTGGACAGGCCGAAGGACTCGCGGAACTGCGGCAGGAAGAGCCCGTACCCGTACCGGGCGAAGGCGAAGGACACCGCGATCGCCGTGAGGCCCGCGACCGCCAGATGACCGGGTGACGCTGCGAACCGCACGTCCGGACTTCGGTTCACCATGTGGGTGGCGGTCCCCTCTGCTGGTCCACGGGCCGACGCGCCGCCCGGCGGACCCGTCCCCCGCCGCTCCGCACTCGAACGGGTGACCGACCGTCTGCCACGAGGTCTGACGACGCCACGACTCCTACCCCCCGGGCACGGGGCTGCCACCTCACCGGGCTGATCACCGGCGGACCGTCCGGCGGCCAGCCACCGCGACGACCGGGTGCCGCCTCCGTCGGGGGCCCGCCACCGCGTCGGCCACGGGCCGGCCCGGTGCGGGCGACGGCGTGCGCGGCCCGCCGGTCTGGCAGGGCTACGCGGCCGCGAGCACGGTCGCCGGTCGGCCTGCACCCGTCCGTCCGACCGCCCGGCCTGCGGTCTCCCGGACGAGGCGGGCGATCGTCGCCGGCCGGTCCGACTGCGGGGCGTGGCCGGCCATCAGGAGGGGGCTGAAGCGGGAGCCGGGGATCAACGGCAGGTAGCGCACGGTCTGGCCCGAGGCGATCCAGTCCGCTGCCCCCTGCACCAGCGTGACCGGGCAGTCGATGCGGTCCATACCGCGGGGGACGTCCAGCAGGAGGGCCCACAGGAGGGTGCGCCAGAAGTCACGGGACGCGGAGAAGCCCTCCCCGGCGCCGATGGCCTCCTCCCGCGAGGTGCTCCACGGCCGGGCCTTCAACGGCGCCAGCAGGGCGGCTCGGCCGAGCGCCGAGCGGGACACGTGCGGGAGGAGGGGGTCGAGGGTGCGCATGACGATGCGCGCCGTCCCCATGCCGATGCCCTGGTAGACCCGCTCCGGCGGCACGTTGAGCCCGGACGGCGCGATCGCGACCACCGACACGGCCCGGCCGCGCCGGGCCAGTTCCAGGGCGATCCGGGCGCCGAGGGAGTTGCCGAGCACGTGCACCCGGCCGACCCCCTCCTCGTCCAGGGTGCGCTCGACCGCGTCGGCGATGGCGGGCACGGTGGGCAGCGTCCCCAGGTGCGGCGACCTCCCGACGCCGGGCAGGTCGACGTTGAGCACGTCGAACCTCGCACGCAGTTCGGGCAGCACGGCGGAGAAGTCGCGCCGGGAACTGCCCATGCCGTGGAGGAGCAGCAGGGGTTCCCCCGATCCGGAGCGGGTGAGGGACAGCGAGGAGGTCACCGACCCGGACTACCCGGGGGCTCGGACCGCAGGCCATGACCTCGGCCACGCCGCTGCCGGCCGGCGCAGCGGGCCCGCCCCTGCCCGGCGGGCCGTTCGGTCAGGCGGGGTCGCCGTCGCGCAGGTGACCGGCCGGGTCGCTGCCCGGTAGCGGCGTGGCCGCCAGCCAGCGGGCGAAGCCGTCGGGGTCGCGGCGCTCCATCTCGTCGAGCGTCTCCTGCCGGCGGGCCACCAGGCGCTGCCGGGTCCCGACGTCCAGGTGCCCGGCCAGCGCAGCCGTCGTGCGCGTCCACTCGCGGCCGAGCTCCTCGGTCGGCAGGCCGGCCACCGGCGGCAGGGGACCGTCGAGGTGGCCGACCGCGGTCGGCCGTGCGGCCTCGAGGTCGGCCCGCCGCTCCCGCGCCAGCCACCAGCCCAGCCCGCCCAGCGCGGCGCCGCCGGCCACGAGCAGGCTGAGCACCGCACCGCCGAGCACCGAGGTGCCCGAGAGCACCAGCAGGGCGACGACGGCCACCGCCGCGCAGCGCCAGGCCGCGTCGGCGACCGCCCGGCGGTCCCCCCGGGCCGACTCGCGGGCCAGGCCGGCCCCCAGGCAGCCGGACACCAGCCCGGCGAGCACCACCGCGACGATCCCGCTGAGGGGCAGCGCCAGGCCGCCCACCACGCCCACCACGGCACCGAGGACGGCGAGGACCGCGAGCAGGGGCCGGACGAGGGGACCGTCGAAGGACACCTGCAGCCTCCAGGGACACGGGCCGGGACCGGGCGCGGGCGTGGCACCCGGTGTCGCACTACCCGGTGCACCCGGACGCACACGCCACGCCGGGGGCTTCCCGGGCCGGTCCGGACGGAGGACCCTGGGGGGGCACGGGGGGGACGACGAGTCCTTGCGGAGGTGTCCCGTGTCGATGACGACCCCACTCCAGCCCACCGCCGCCCCGCGGGGGGACGACGGACCCACGGCTCCGGTCGTGGTGGGCACCGACGGGTCGGAGTGCGCGCTGGAGGCGGTGCGCTGGGCGGCGGTGGAGGCCGCCCGCCGCGGGGCCCCGCTGCGCATCGTGCACGCGGCCTCCACCGCGGCGCACCGCGGCGTGGCGGGTGCGGCCCCTCCCGGCCTGCCCCGCGCCCGCGGGGTCACCGCGCAGGCCTTCACCGTGGCCCGGCACGCGGCCCCGTCGGTGACGGCGTCCACCGAGACGGTGGCCGGGGACCCGGTCAGCGCCCTGGTCCGCGCCGCCGGCGACGCCCAGCTGGTCGTGCTCGGCATCGCCACCACGGGAGCGCCCGACGAGATGGTGCTGGCCCCGGTGGCGCAGCGGGTCACCGCCCGCTCGCCGCGGCCGGTGGTCGTCGTCCCCCGGCAGCGGCACGCCGCGGTCGGCGGGTCCCGGCCGGTGGTCGCCGTCCTCGGGCTCGACCGCCCCCAGGACGACGAGCCGGTGGCCGACTTCGCCGCCGCGGCCGCCGCGCACCTGTCCCGGCCGCTGCTGGTGCTGCACGCCGAGCACGGCAGCCCCGCCTCGTGGACCGCGGACCCGGACGCCTGGACCGCCCGCCACCCCGACCTCGCCGCGACCCACGAGCCGCTGGCCCACCCCACCGGCGGCAGGGTGCTGGCCGCCGCCTGCCCGACGCCGCTCCTGGTGCTCGGCGCCGGCCACGGCGGGCTGCTGCACCGGTCGCAGGACTCCCTGCACCGCTGGCTCCTGCGGCACTGCACCTCCCCCATGGCGCTCGTCCCGCCGCCGGACCGGCGGACCGGGCTGGAGGCGCGGGAGGACGTGTACGCGCTGGGCTGAGGCACCGCGGGGCGCCCCCCGGGGTGCCCCACCGGCCCCTTCCGCGGGCCCGGGAGGATTGGCGCCCGTGGGGTCCTCCGTCGTCGACCCGGGACCGGGCCTCGCCGTCGCGCTCGTCCTGCTGGCGGTGCTCGCCGCCGTCGCGGGCCGCCTCTCCGGCCTGGGGCAGGAGCGACCGGTCCTGGTCGCCTCCGCACGGGCCACGCTGCAGCTGGGCGTGGTGTCCGCGGTCCTGCTCGCGGTGGTCGGGTCGCTGGCGCTCTCGGCCGCCTTCGTGCTGCTCATGGTCACCGTGGCGGCGGTCACGGCCGCGGGCCGGGCGACCGGGCTGGCGCTCCGCTCCCCCGGCGCTCCCCGGCGGGTGGCCGCGGCCGCGGTCGCGATCGGGGTCGGCGCGGCCCCGGTGGTCGCCCTCGTCCTGGCCAGCGGCACCGTGCCGCTGCGGGGCGAGGCCGTGATCCCGGTCGCCGGGATCCTCGTCGGCGGGGCCATGACGGCGACCTCCCTCGCCGGACGGCGGATGCGCGAGGAGCTGACCGACCGGCGCGGTGAGGTCGAGGCGGCCCTCGCCCTCGGCCTGCTGCGTCGGGAGGCCCTGCTGGAGATCGGCCGCCCCGCCGCGGCGACCGCGCTGGTGCCCCCGCTCGACCAGACCCGGACCGTGGGCCTGGTCACCCTGCCCGGCGCCTTCGTCGGGGTCCTGCTCGGCGGGGGCAGCCCGGTGGAGGCCGGCGCGGCGCAGCTCCTGGTGCTGGTGGGCCTGCTGGCGGCGGAGACGGTCGCGGTCTGGGTGGTCACCGAGCTGGTCGGCCGCGGCCGGCTCCTCACCGCGCTGCCCCGCTGAGCGAGGGCGTCCAGCCACCTCACAGGGAGCGGACAGCTGCGGGGCAGACCCAGGGGGGACAGTCGGTTCCGAGGACGGCGGACCGTTCGCCGCCCACGAGGAGGACCTGAGCACCTGTGACCGAGTACGGCACCCACCCCGGCGCCCCCGGCGCGCCGGGCACCCACGGCACCCCCGCCCCGACCGCGACGTCCACCTGGGCGCCGCCCGCGTGGCAGCCCGCACCGGGCCAGGTGCCCCCCGCCTTCCAGCCCCCCGCGCCGCCCCGCGAGCGCCGCGGCGGCCGCCTGCGCATCGGCGTGGCCGGCCTCGTCGCCGGCGCCCTGATCGGCGGTGGCGCCGGGGCGGGCGTGGTGGCGCTGTCCGACGGCGGCACCGGCGGGGGCACGGGCACCGTCGCCGCGCAGAACGTGACGATCACCAACCCCGAGACGGCCACCGCGGTGACCGCGGCGGCCGCGAAGGCCACCCCCAGCGTGGTGACCGTGTACGTCGCCTCCCCCTCCGGCTCGGGCTCCGGGTCGGGTGTGGTCCTGACCGACGACGGCTACGTGCTCACCAACAACCACGTGGTCGAGGCCGGCGGGCAGGGCGCGGTGTCGGTCCGCACCGCGGACGGCACCCTCTACGACGCGACGATCGTGGGCACCGAGCCGACCTACGACCTGGCCGTGCTCAAGCTCGACGGCGCCTCCGACCTGGTGGCCGCCGGATGGGCCGACTCCGACGAGGTCCAGGTCGGCGACCTGGCGGTGGCCATCGGCGCCCCGCTCGGTCTCACCGACACCGTCACCGACGGCATCATCAGCGCGACCGGCCGGGCCGTCGCCACCGGCTCCCCCGAGGGCGACGCCACGGTGATCGACGCCCTGCAGACGGACGCGGCGATCAACCCCGGCAACTCCGGTGGCGCCCTGGTCGACGGCGCCGGTCAGGTCATCGGGATCAACACCGCGATCGCCACCGTGGCCTCGGGGGCTCCCGGCGGCCAGGCGCAGAGCGGCAGCATCGGCGTCGGCTTCGCGATCCCGGGCAACGTCGCGCAGCGGATCGCTGCGGAGATCATCGAGGACGGGTCGGCGGACACCACCTACCTCGGCGTCAGCGCTCGCACCGCGGCCGCCGACGGCAACTCCGAGGTCGGCATCGGCGCCGAGGTGGTCCAGGTGCAGCCGGGGACGCCGGCCGCCGACGCGGGCCTGCAGCCCGGCGACGTCATCACCGCGGTCGGCGACCGGCTGGTCACCACCTCGACCGAGCTGACCGCCGCCGTCCGGAGCGTCAGCCCGGGTGACGACGTCACCCTGACCGTCGACCGCGCCGGCGGGACCGACGAGGTCCAGGTGACCCTGGGGGCCACCTCCGACTGACCGCTCGGGGGACCGGCGGGGTGCCTAGGCTCGGTCGGGTGTCGGTACCCCGCCCCCCCGCCCCCCTCGCCGGGGCGCTCGACGACCCCGGGCGGGCCCGCGACCTCGCCCGCATGAAGCGGCTGGCCACCGGGTTGTTCCTGGTGGCCGCCGCCGTCTTCCTGGGCTGCGTCCTCCTCGGCGAGGAGGCCGGGGCCTGGGTCGGCTACGTGCGCGCGACCGCGGAGGCCTCGATGGTCGGCGCGCTCGCCGACTGGTTCGCGGTGACCGCGCTGTTCCGGCACCCCCTGCGGCTGCCGATCCCGCACACCGCGATCATCCCGCGCAAGAAGGACCAGATCGGCGCCAGCCTCGGCACGTTCGTGCAGACCCAGTTCCTCACCCGCGAGGTCGTCCAGGACACGGTCACCGCCATGGACCTGCCCGGCCGGCTCGGGACCTTCCTCGCCGCCCCGGGGCGGGCCGAGCGGCTGGCCGGGGACGCCGGGGTGGCCCTCACGTCGCTCACCGACCTGCTGCGGGACGACGACGTCCAGGCGGCCGTGGCCGCGCTGGTCGACCGCAAGCTGCACGGGACCCCGGCGGCGCCGATCGTGGCGCGGGCCCTGGAGCTGGTCATCGAGGGGGACCGCCACCAGGAGGTGCTCTCCGCGGGGCTGCGCGGGCTGACCCGCTTCCTCGAGGAGAACCGCGTCGTCTTCCGCGCCCAGCTCGGCGACGCCTCGCCGGCCTGGGTGCCCGACTGGGTCGACGACCGGGTGTTCGACCGCATCTTCACGCTGCTGCTCGGGTTCCTCGACGAGGTCGGGGACGACCCGCGGCACGAGCTGCGCCGCAGCTACGACGTCCGGCTGCGGGCCTACGTGCACGCGCTGCGGACCGACCCCGACACCGCGGCCCGGGTCGAGGAGCTGAAGAAGGACCTCATCGAGCACCCCGCCGTCCGCACCTGGTCGGGGTCGCTGTGGGTCAACGCCAAGGCCGCCCTGCTCTCCGCCGCCGCCGACCCGGACTCCGAGCTGCGCGTCCGGGTGGCCGCGGCCGTCCGGGACCTGGCCGCGCGGCTGCGCGGCGACGAGGTGCTGCGCGAGCTGGTGCAGCGGCAGGGCGTGCGGGCGGCGGGGTACCTGGCCGAGCGGTTCTCCGGCGACCTGGCCCGGCTCGTCGGCAGCACCGTCGAGCGCTGGGACACCGAGGAGACCAGCCGTCGGCTGGAGCTGCAGGTGGGGCGGGACCTGCAGTGGATCCGCGTCAACGGCACCATCGTCGGCGGGCTCGCCGGGCTGGTGATCTACACGCTGGCCCAGCTGCTGGGCTGACGCTCGCCGGCGCCGCCGATCCGGGCGGGCGGGGGCGGGTCGACCGGGCCCGGGACGGCGCTATGGCCGCGGGAAGGTGAAGCCGTGCCCGCGTCCGGGGCGACCCGACAGTCCGGGGCGACCCGACACCGGTACGGCTTCCTCTTCCGCGGCCGGTCCCCGGGTCAGCCCGCCGCGTCCCGGAGGAGTGCGGCCTGGTACAGCGCGATGCCGGCGGCGACGCTGACGTTGAGCGACTCGGTGTCCCGGCCGATCGGGATCCGGACGACCAGGTCGCACCGCTCGCGCACCAGCCGCGACAGCCCGCTGCCCTCGGCGCCGACCACGAGCGCCACCGGGTCGGCGAGGACGTCGGCGTCCTGCAGGTCCACGTCACCGTCGCCGGCCAGCCCGACGGTGGTGAGCCCGGCGTCCTGGTAGGCCGCCAGCGCGCGGGCCAGGTTCACCGCCCGGGCCACCGGCAGGCGGGCGGCGGCGCCGGCGCTGGTGCGCCAGGCGGACGCGGTCATGCCGACCGAGCGCCGCTGCGGCACGACCACGCCGTGCGCGTCGAAGGCCGCGGCCGAGCGGACCACGGCGCCCAGGTTCCGCGGGTCGGTCACCCCGTCCATCGCGACGACGAGGGCCGGGCGACCGGAGTCCCGGGCGACGTCGAGCAGGTCGTCGGGGTGGGCGTACTCGTACGGCGGGACCTGCAGGCCGATGCCCTGGTGCAGGGCTCCGCCGGACATCCGGTCGAACTCGGCCCGGCCCACCTCGAGCAGCGGCAGCCCGCGGTCGTTGGCCAGGTGCAGCGCCTCGGTCACCCGCTCGTCGCTCGCGGTCCGGCTGTCACCGGTCACCACGTACAGCGCGGTCGCCGGGATCTGCGCGCGCAGCGCCTCGACGACCGGGTTGCGCCCGAGCAGCAGCTCCGGGGTCTCCTCGGCGCGCTGGCGGCTGCGGTCCCGCTCGGCTCGGCGCCGCGCGTCGGCCTGGGCCCGCCGCTGGGCGGGGTGCCCCGGTCGCATCTCGGCCGGCGGGGTGGCGCCGCGGCCGGCCAGCGCGCGGCGGCCCTTCCCCCCGGTGCCGGTGGTGGCGCCCTTCTTGCCGGCGCCGCTGCTGCGGCCCCGGCGCTGGCTGTTGCCGGCCATCAGCGGGTCAGCTCCCATCGCGTTCCCTGCGGGGTGTCCTCGACCTGGACGCCGAGCGCCGTGAGCTGGTCCCGGATCGCGTCGGCGGCCGCGTAGTCCTTGCGCGCCCGGGCGGCCTGCCGCTGGTCCAGCGCCAGGGCCACCAGCGCCCCGGTCACCTCGGCCAGCCGGTCACCGGGCCCACCCGCCGACCAGCGGGGGTCGAGCGGGTCCAAGCCCAGCACGTCGAGCATGGCACGCACGGCGCCGAGCGCCCCGGCCACCGCCGCGTCGTCGCCGCCGGCCAGGGCGGTGTTGCCCTCGCGGACCGCCTCGTGCACGGCGGCGACGGCGGCGGGCGTGCCGAGGTCGTCGTCCATGGCCGCGGTGAACGCCTCCGGCAGCGTCCGCTCCCCCGCGTCGGCGCCCACCCGCTCGGCCGCGCGGGTCACGAACGACTCCAGCCGCCGGTAGGCCGCCGCGGCCTCCGCGAGCGCGGCGTCGGTGAACTCGACGGTCGAGCGGTAGTGCGGGGCCAGCAGGTAGTACCGCAGCTCCACCGGCCGCACCCGCTGCACGACCTCGTCGACCAGCGCGGTGTTGCCCAGCGACTTGCTCATCTTCTCGCCGCCGAGGGTGACCCAGCCGTTGTGCAGCCAGTACCGGGCGAACCCGTCACCGGCCGCCTGCGACTGGGCCCGCTCGTTCTCGTGGTGCGGGAAGCGCAGGTCCAGCCCGCCGCCGTGCAGGTCGAACGCGGGCCCGAGGTAGCGCCCGGCCATCGCCGAGCACTCCAGGTGCCAGCCGGGCCGGCCGCGGCCCCACGGCGTCGCCCAGGCCGCGGTCTCCGGCTCGCCGTCCTTGTGCGCCTTCCAGAGCGCGAAGTCGCGGGGGTCGCGCTTGCGCTCGTCGCTGTCGGTGTCGGCCGCGGGGTCCAGGTTGTCGAGCTTCTGCCCGGTCAGCTCGCCGTACCCGGGGAAGGACCGGACGTCGAAGTACACGTCGCCGTCGACGGCGTAGGCGTGCCCGGCCTCGATCAGCCGCTCGATCAGGGCGACCATGTCGGGGACGTGTCCGGTGGCGCGCGGCTCGTACGTGGGCGGCAGCAGGCCGAGGACGTCGTAGGCCCGGGTGACGGCGAGCTCGTTGGTGTACGCCCACGCCCACCACGGCACCCCGGCGTCGGCGGCCTTGGCCAGGATCTTGTCGTCGATGTCGGTGACGTTCCGGACGTAGGTGACCTCGAACCCCCGGGCGGTCAGCCAGCGGCGCAGCACGTCGAACACCAGCGCGGAGCGCACGTGGCCGACGTGCGGGGGGCCCTGCACGGTGAGCCCGCAGACGTACATGGAGGCCTGCCCGGCACGCAGGGGCGTGAAGTCGCGGACCGCACGGGCGGCCGTGTCGTACAGGCGGAGGCTCACTGCGCGGAGTGTACGGAGCGCAGGATCAGCCCGGCGCGGGCTCCGTGGACGGCGGGAGGTCCGCGGTCCGGACCACCAGCGCGGTGGCCAGCGCCGCCCGCCCCTCGCCCCGGCCGGTGAGGCCGAGGCCGTCGGTGGTCGTGGCGGTCAGGCTGACGGGCGCGCCGAGCGCGGCGGACAGCACGGCCTCGGCCTCCGCCCGGCGCGGGCCGATCCTCGGGGTGTTCCCCACGAGCTGCACGGCGGCGTTGCCCACCCGCCAGCCGGCCGCGGCCAGCACCTCGCGCACGTGCTCCAGCACGGCGGCGCCGCGGGCGCCGGCCCAGCGCGGGTCGTCGGTGCCCAGCAGGCCGCCGATGTCGCCGAGGCCCGCGGCGGAGAGGACGGCGTCGGTCAGGGCGTGGGCCACGACGTCGCCGTCGGAGTGACCGGCGCAGCCGTCGACCGCGGGCCACTCGAGCCCGGCCAGCCAGCAGGGCCGGCCGGCCTCGACCGGGTGGACGTCGACACCGGTGCCGACCCGGGGCAGCGGCGCGGTCACCGGGCGACCAGCAGCTCGGCGAGCGCGAGGTCGTGCGCCACGGTCACCTTCGCGGCGCGCTCGTCGCCCTCGACGGTCGCCACCGGCACACCGGCCGCCCGCACCACGGCGGCGTCGTCGGTGAGCTCGGCGTCCTCGGGCAGGGCGGCGTACGCGGCGGCCAGGGGGCGGTGCGCGAAGCCCTGCGGGGTCTGCACCCGCCGCAGCTCAGGGCGCGGCAGCGTGCCGGTGACCAGCCCGGCGGCGTCGACGGCGACCGTCGTGTCGACGACGGGCAGGACCGGCACCACGGCCGGGGCGCCCGCGGCGAGGGCGGCCAGAACGCGGGCGACGACGTCCGGCGGGGTCAGCGGGCGGGCGGCGTCGTGCACCAGGACGGCGTCGGCGCCGGGGGGCACGACGGCCAGGGCGGCGCGCACCGAGGCGGTCCGTGTCGCCCCGCCGGCCACCACCCGGGTGCCGGCGGGCACCGCCGCGGTGACGGCCCCGTGCTCGGCGGCCGGTGCGGTCACCACGACCTCGTCGACGCCGCCGGCCAGCAGCGCCTCGACGGCCCAGCCGACGAGCGGGCGGCCGGCGAGCGGGACGAGGGCCTTCGGTCGGCCGACCCCCAGACGCAGACCACTCCCGGCCGCTGCGACGATGCCGACAGCGTGCACGGGAGTGGTCGGGTGGTGCGGGGTGGCCGGAGCCGGGCTCAGCTGGCGAGGACCTCGTCGAGGAGCACCTCGGCCTTGTCCTCGTTGGTGCCCTCGGCGAGAGCCAGCTCGCTGACCAGGATCTGACGGGCCTTGGAGAGCATGCGCTTCTCCCCGGCCGAGAGGCCGCGGTCCTTGTCGCGACGCCACAGGTCGCGGACGACCTCGGCGACCTTGTTCACGTCGCCGGAGGCGAGCTTCTCGAGGTTGGCCTTGTACCGGCGCGACCAGTTGGTCGGCTCCTCGGTGTGGGGGGCGCGCAGGACCTCGAAGACCCGGTTGAGCCCCTCCTGACCGACGACGTCGCGGACGCCGACGATCTCTGCGTTGTCGGCCGGCACCCGCACGGTCAGATCACCCTGGGCGACCTTGAGCACGAGGTAGGCCTTCTCTTCACCCTTGATGACCCGCTTCTCGATCGCCTCGATGAGCGCGGCACCGTGGTGCGGGTAGACAACGGTCTCGCCGACAGTGAAGCCCATGTGTGTGTGACCCCTTTCGCTCTCTAAAGACTACCACGGAACACTGACGAACGGACCGCCCTCTTTTCGTAAACTCGCAGGTCAGAGGGCCGACGGAGTACCGGGCAGGGGTTGACAGCAGCATGGTCGGTGTGCCTGGACAGGGCTCCCGGACGGGTCCGCCGCTGCGCGCCGTGGTGCTCGCCACGCACGCGGGGCCGACCGTCGCGGTCACCACCGTGGCGGGCCTGCTGGCCCTCGCGGCGGGTGTCCCGGCGGGCCGCGCGGCGCTGGTCACCGTCGCCGTCCTCGCAGGTCAGACGTCGATCGGGTGGAGCAACGACTGGCTCGACGCCGACCGCGACCGGGCGGTCGCCCGGGCCGACAAGCCGGTCGTGCAGGGCGCCGTCGCACCCTCGCTGCTGCGCGCCCTGGCGGCCGGTTCGGCCGCGCTCAGCGCCGTGCTGTCGCTGGCGCTCGGGCCCGTGCCCGGCCTCCTGCTGCTGGTGCTGGTCGCCAGCGGCTGGGCCTACAACGCCGGCCTCAAGGGGACGGCCGCCTCGGCGCTGCCCTACGTCACCGGGTTCGGGGCCCTTCCGGCCGGCGTGGTGGCCGCCGCGCCGGGCACCCCCCTGGCGCCGTGGTGGCTGGTGACCGCGGGGGCGGCGCTGGGCGCCGCGGCCCACCTGGCCAACGTCGCCCCGGACCTCGAGGAGGACCTCGCCACGGGGGTCCGCGGCCTGCCGCACCGGCTCGGGGCGCGGGTCTCCGCGGTCGCCTGCGCGGCGCTGCTCGGCGCGGCGTCCCTGGTCCTCGTGCTGGGTCCCGGGGGGCCGCCCGGCACCCCGGGGTGGGTGGGCCTGGCCCTTGCGGCGCCGGCGGTGGTGGTCGCCGCGCTGGCGGGGACGCCGCGGTTCCGCCGGGCCGCCTTCCCGGCGGTGATGCTGCTGACCGTGCTCGACGTGGTGCTCCTGCTGGCCGGCGGGGCCGCGGTCACCTGACGGGGGCCCGGGGGCACGCCGGGGGACCGCGGCCCGGGCGGCTACTTCTTCCCGTTCCCGTTCCCGCCGCCGTTGCCGCGGCCGCCGTCGCCGGTCGGGGCGGGCGCCGGGACGGCCTCGGCCGGCTCCGCGGTCCCCGCCTCGACGGGCTCGGGCTGCTCGACCGGCTCGTCCGCGGTCGGCGTGCCGGCGTCCCGGGCGGCTGCGCGGTCGGCCGCGCGGTCGGCGTTGCGCTGGTGGGCGGCGTCGCTGACGCGCTCGCCGGTGACCCAGCCGTTGCGCGCGCCCTCGCTGACCCAGCTGCCGAACCCCTGGCCGCCGACCGGCCCGCCGGCCCACTCCTCCTCGGTCAGCGCGGGGCCGGTGACCGGCTCCTCGGTGCGCGGCTCGTCGGTGACCGGCTCGTCGGTGACCGGCTCCTCGACGACCGGCTCCTCGGTGACCGGCTCCTCGACGACCGGCTCCTCGGCGGGCCCCTCCTCGACCGGGTCGTCCGCCGCGGGGCCCTCGGTGACGTCGTCCTCCGGCTCGGCCAGGTCGGCGTTGTCGCCGCTCTGGACGACCGCTGTGGTGTCGTCCTGACCGGGCAGGGCCCCGGCGGTGGCGGCGCCGGTCAGCGCGACGGCGACGGCACCGGCGCCGACGGCGGCCTTCGCGAGGACGCCCGCGGAGGCGATCTTGGTGACGAGTGCGGTGAGGAGCATGCGAGGCCTCTTCCGTGAGGTCCGGGCGGGTCGCCCGGCCGTCCCGGGGGACGGATCCGTGTGGGTGGTGAGGAGACCGGTCGCCAGCAGCTCGGCCAGCGCCGCGTTCGGCCGTCCCGGCTCGGTGGCGCAGCCCCGGACCGCGTCGGCGAACGCGGTCAGGGCGGCGCCCCCGGGCACCGGGCGGCCGGCGAGGGCCGCCTCGAAGGCGGCCTCGGCGGTGCGGTCGTCGGCTGGCACGGTCATCTCGTCCCTGTCATCGCGCGAGGGCCGCGGAGGGGTACGCCCGCGGGGTCACCCGTCGGGGTGGATCGCCGCCGAGCGCGGCCCGGAGGGTGCGCAGGCCCCGCCGCTGCAGCGCCTTGACGGCGCCGGGCGAGCGGCCCAGCACGTCGGCCACCTGCTCGACCGTGAGGTCCGCCAGCACCCGCAGCAGGAGCACGGTGCGCTGGTCGGCCGGCAGCGAGCCGCACAGCCGGTGGACGTCGGCGGCGCCGATGCGGGCCAGCGCGTCGTCCTCGGCGTCCCCGCCGGCCCGCTCGGCCAGGACGGCGTCGTCGTCGGTGACCTGCGGCCGGCACCCCCGCCGGCGCCAGTCGTCGACCAGCCTGCGGTGGGCGATGGTGAAGACCCAGGCACGCAGGGCCGCCTCGTCCCCGGAGAAGCCGTGCAGCCCGGTGAGGACACCGATGAAGGTCTCGCTGGCCAGGTCGTCGGGCTCGGCCGCGCCGTGCAGCCGCAGGTAGCCGGTGACCGCCGGGGAGAGGTCCCGGTAGAGGGTCTCCATCGCCCAGGGGGCGCCCGCCCGGGCCGCCGCGAGGACGTCGTCGAACGGCAGTCCCGTCGCCATCTGCCCTCCCGTGCCGGCCGTCGTCCCCTCCTCCATCGGCAGGGGCGGGTCGGCGCTGGACGGCGGTCACCCGGTAGGAGGACCACCGTTCCCCCCACGCCTCGCACGCTCGGCGCGGGACCATGGACGGTGGCCGCTCCAGCCCGTCACCAGCTCGGCGCGGGACCCTGGGCGGTGGCCGCTCCAGCCCGCCACCGGGCCGGCGGCGGGGCTCAGGGGGCGGCGGTGCCCCGGCGGCGCTCCTGGGCGACGACCTCCGGCAGGTCGCGCAGCCGGTCCAGCCCGGCCAGGGGACGGCGCATGCGCTGGTTGCCCGCCAGCCGGTCGCGGGTGCGGTCGAGGAACGCCCAGTAGCCGGCGGTGAAGGGGCAGGCGTCCTCGCCCAGGCGGCGCCGCGGGTCGTACCGGCAGCCGCCGCAGTAGTCGCTCATCCGGGCGATGTAGGCCCCGCCGGCCGCGTACGGCTTCGTCGCCAGCACCCCGCCGTCGGCGTGCTGGCTCATCCCGACGACGTTGGCCACCATCACCCAGTCGTAGCCGTCCAGGAAGCTGCGGTGGAACCAGTCGGCCATGGCCAGCGGGTCGACGCCGCGCTGGAGGGCGTAGTTGCCCAGCACCATGAGCCGCGGGATGTGGTGCACCCAGCCGTCCCGGCGCACGTCGGCGAGGACGCCCGACAGGCAGGCGGCGTCCACCGCCGCGTCGTCGAGGTCGGCCAGCCAGCCCGGCACCGGCTCGTGCGCGCCCAGGGCGTTGGCGTGCCGGTACCCGCGGCCGAGGTACCAGTACAGGTGCCAGACGTAGTCCCGCCAGCCCATGACCTGGCGGACGAAGCCCTCCACGCTGTTGAGCGGCAGCGGGTCCCCCTCGGCCAGCGACCTCCGGTAGCGCTCCTCGGCCGCGCGCACGACCTCGAGCGGGTCGAGCAGGCCGAGGTTGAGCGCCGGGGACAGCAGCGAGTGGGCCAGCCAGCGGTCGCCGGCGAGCATCGCGTCCTCGTGCGGGCCGAAGGCCCCCAGCCGGGTGTCGAGGAAGTCGTGCAGCCGGCGCAGCGCCTCGGCCCGCGTGACGGGGAACCGGCGCGGGCCGTCGTCCCCGACGAAGGAGACCTCGCCGGCCGCCTCCCAGCGGTCGAGGTCGGCGCGCACCTCCTCGTCGACGGCGTCCTCCTCGGGCCACCAGGGCTCGGGGACGCCGAGGTGCCCGTCGGCCGGTGGGGGCTCGCGGTTCTCCTCGTCGAGGTTCCAGCGGCCGCCGACCGGGCCGGCGCCGTCCATCAGCACCCCGTGCTGCCGCCGGCTGTCGCGGTAGAAGTCCTCCATGAGCAGCCGGCGCCTCCCCCGGCCCTCGGCCCAGCCGGCGAACTCCTCGTGGGTGGCGACGAAGCCGCGGGCGGCGAGCACGGTCAGCCCGGGACGGCGCAGCACCAGGTCCCGGCTGCCCCAGGTCGTCGGCGCGCACACCGACAGCGGCTCGTCGTACCGGTCGAGCGCCTCGGCGTAGGTGCGCACCCGGTGCAGGTCGGCGCGGTCGCCGAGCTCGGCGGCCCGGTGGCGCAGCGCGGAGAGCACGAGGTGGGCCTTCTGCCGGTGGAACCGCCGCCGGGCGAGGACCTCCCTCGACTCGACCAGCAGGACGGGCTGGTCCGGCGCGTCGAGGAAGTGCGGGCCGAGCTGGTCGGCGAAGCACCAGCGGCGGGTTCCCGGGGCGCGCTCGGGGAACGACGCGAGGGCCGGGTCGTGCCCCGGGGACGACGACGGACCGTGCGCCACCCGCCTCACCTCCCGGCGGCCATCCTGCGCCGCGGGATACGCTCGGGCGACCCGGGCCATCGACGTGCGGTGGCCGGCACGCCCCTGGAGGTCCACCGCTGTGAACCGCGCACTGCGCGCCGCCACGATGGGTGCACTGCTGATCGGCCCCGTCGCGCTGACCGCCTGCAGCGCCGGGCAGGTGACCCAGACCGCGACCCAGGACCGGGACAAGGTCGGCCCCTCGGAGCAGGTCGGCGACATCCTGCTGCGCCAGGTCCTGCTCGAGTACCCCGAGGAGGGTGCGTACGAGGAGGGCGAGGACGCCTCGCTCGTCATGGCGATCGTCAACACCGGCCAGGCCGAGGACACGCTGCTCTCCATCGAGGGCGAGGGCTTCGACGAGGCCGTCCTCACCGCTGAGCCCACCCCGGTCCCGCCCGCGCCCGACTCGCCGGCACCGGACGGCACCACCACGCCGTCGCCCGGGGCCACCGCGACCACCTCCCCCGAGGGCACGGCGACGACCTCCCCCGAGAACACGGCCACGCCGGGCACGCCGACGACGACCGCGCCGGCCACCGGCACCGGGTCGGCCGGCGTCGAGATCCCCATCCCGGGCAACTCGACGGTGTTCCTGGGCCCGGACGACACCGCCGTCGAACTGGTCGGCCTGTCCGAGCCCCTGACCCCGGGCCAGGGCATCGAGCTCACCCTGACCTTCGCCGAGGCCGGCGAGGTCACCGTCACCGCCCGGGTGAACACCCCTGGCGAGGCGCTGGAGCGCGGCGAGCCGTTCGACTTCCACCACGAGGAGCAGGAGACCGGCTCCGACAGCCGCGAGGCGGCCTCGGGAGCCGGCCAGGGCGAGTGACCGGTCCCCGCCCCGGTGGCGCGGTCCTGTCGGTACCCGTGGCTACCGTCCGGGCGTGCCTGCCTCCGGAGTGAAGTCCCGTCCCGCTCACCGCTGCACCGAGTGCGGCTACGGCGCCGCCAAGTGGGTCGGCCGCTGCCCGGAGTGCCAGGCGTGGGGGACGCTGCAGGAGGTCGGTGTCCCGGCCTCCCCGCTGCGCGCGGTCGCGGCGGGGCCGGTCAGCGCCCCGGCCCGCCCCATCGCGCAGGTGGAGCTCACCGGGGCCCGCGCCGTCCCCACCGGCATCGCCGAGTTCGACCGCGTGCTCGGCGGCGGCCTGGTGCCCGGGGCCGTGCTCCTGGTCGCGGGCGAGCCCGGGGTGGGCAAGTCCACGCTGCTGCTCGAGGTCGCCCACCGGGTGGCCGAGGTCAACGGGCCCGCGCTCGTCGTCTCCGGCGAGGAGTCCGCGGCCCAGGTGCGGCTGCGCGCCGAGCGCATCGGAGCCCTGCACGACGATCTCTTCCTCGCCGCCGAGACCGAGCTGTCCGCCGTGCTCGCGCACGTCGAGCAGGTCGCCCCCTCGCTGCTGGTCCTCGACAGCGTGCAGACGGTCCGCTCCCCCGCCGTCGACGGCACCGACGGCGGTGCCACCCAGGTCCGGGCCGTCGCCGGCGCCCTCACCGCGGTCGCCAAGGCCCGCGGGATGACCACGATCCTCGTCGGTCACGTCACCAAGGACGGCGCCATCGCCGGCCCCCGTGCGCTCGAGCACCTGGTCGACGTCGTGGTCTCGTTCGACGGCGAGCGGCACTCCACGCTCCGGCTCGTGCGGGCCACCAAGAACCGGTTCGGGCCGGCCGACGAGATCGGCTGCTTCGAGATCGGGGACGGCGGGGTCGTCGGCGTCCCCGATCCGTCGCACCTGTTCGTCTCGCGGCGGTCCGCCCCCGTGGCCGGCAGCTGCGTCACCGTCACGATGGAGGGCAGCCGGCCGCTGCTGGCCGAGGTGCAGGCCCTGGTCGCCTCCTCCTCGGGCGGCGGCTCACCGCGCCGGGCGGTGAGCGGGCTCGACTCGCAGCGGGTGGCCATGGTCAACGCGGTCGTCGAGCGGCGCGGCGGGGTCCGGCTGGCCGACGCCGACGTCTTCGCCGCCTCGGTGGGCGGGGTGCGCATCGTCGAGCCCGCCGCCGATCTCGCCCTCGCCCTCGCCATCGCCTCGGCAGCCCGGGACACCCCGCTGCCACCGGGCATGGTGGCGCTGGGCGAAGTGGGCCTCTCCGGCGAGATCCGCCGGGTGGGGGGCACGGGTCGCCGGCTGGCCGAGGCGGCCCGCCAGGGCTACCGGGTCGCCCTCGTGCCCGAGGACGCCGGTCCCGCGCCACGGGGCATGCGGCTGGTCGAGGTGCCCGACCTCGCCGGTGCCTTCGCCCGGCTGTCCCGGGACGGGTGAGTCCACTCACCGGCACCCGCCAGTACCGTGGGGGCACGTACACTCAGCCGCCACCACACCAGACGTCAGGAGCGCTCGTGCCGCCCGTTGTGGACCCCGAGGTCGCGCTCCGCGATCTGCTCGGTCGCATCGCACCGGGGACGCCCCTGCGCGACGGTCTGGAGCGCATCCTGGCCGGCCGCACCGGGGCGCTGATCGTGCTCGGGTACGACCGCGTGGTCGAGTCCATCTGCACCGGCGGGTTCGCCCTCGACGTGGCGCTGTCGGCGACCCGGCTGCGCGAGCTGGCCAAGATGGACGGCGCGGTCATCGTCTCCTACGACGGCAGCCGGATCGTGCGCGCCGGCGTGCACCTGATGCCCGACCCGACCGTGCCGACCGAGGAGTCGGGCACCCGGCACCGCACCGCCGAGCGGGTCGCCGTCCAGACCGGCTTCCCGGTGATCTCGGTCAGCCAGTCGATGCACATCATCAGCGTGTACGTGGCCGGGCGCCGCTACACGCTCGAGCACCCGACGACCATCCTGGCCCGCGCCAACCAGGCCCTGGCCGCGCTCGAGCGCTACAAGCTGCGGCTCGACGAGGTGGCCAGCACGCTCTCGGCCCTGGAGATCGAGGACCTCGTCACCGTCCGCGACGCGATGAGCGTCAGCCAGCGGCTGGAGATGGTCCGGCGGATCGCCGACGAGATCGAGGGCTTCGTCGTCGAGCTCGGCACCGACGGCCGCCTGCTGGCCCTCCAGCTGGACGAGATGCTCGCCGGCGTCGAGGAGGACCGCGGCCTGCTGGTCCGCGACTACCTGCCCGGCGGGGCCCGCCGCCCCCGGACGATCGAGCAGGTGCTCACCGACCTGCGCGCGCTCTCGGCCACCGAGCTGCTCGACCTGTCGGCGGTCGCCCGCTGCTACGGCCTGCCGACCTCCGCCGAGGCCCTCGACTCCCCCGTCAGCCCGCGCGGGTACCGGCTGCTGGCCCGTGTGCCCCGGCTGCCCGCCGGCATCATCGACCGGCTCGTCGACCACTTCGGCGGCCTGCAGAAGCTGCTGGCCGCCACCATCGAGGACCTCCTGGCCGTGGAGGGTGTCGGCGAGGCCCGCGCACGCGGCATCCGCGAGGGCCTGTCCCGCCTGGCCGAGACCTCGATCCTCGACCGCTACAGCTGAACAGGAGCTCCTGCCCCCCGGGGAGGACCTCGTCCCCCTCTCCCCTCGCAGGCTCGGGCGAGCCTCCGGACGGGGGTGTTCGCGCCGGCGGCGGGACCCTGCAGGGGTCCGGCTCGGCGCGGGTCCTTCACCCGGTGACCGTGAACGGGGCGTCCGGGCTGGTCGCGGTGTCCAGCCGGCCGCGCAGCGCGTAGTCCCCGGGGGCGAGCGGTAGCCGCTCCGCGCCGCAGCCCGGTTCGCTCGACCGGCCACCCCACACGAGGGGGAAGGCCGCGGACTCCCCCGGGGCGAGGGTCCGGGTGTCCTCGCCGGCCTCCGGGAGGCAGTCGTTGCTCCCCCACACCCGGTTGCCCGCGCCGTCGAGCAGCACGATCTCCTGCAGGCCCTTGTCGAGGGCGCGGACGCACGGCACCGACGAGACGTTGGTGACCACCAGCTCGAAGGTCGCCCGCTCACCCGAGGGCGCACTGCCGGGGCTGCGCACCTCCAGCCCGATCATCTGGTCGCTGCACGGGTCCCCGGGCTGCGGGGCGGCCGGCTCCGGCGGCGGCGGAGGCGCGGGCACCGACGGCTCCGTGGGCGGCTGGACGCCGGTCAGGGAGGGGACGACCCGCTCCAGCGCGGGCGGGTCCGAGGGCGCGGCGGCGGTCTCGGCCGCCTCCACGGTGCCGGTGCCCTCGTCGTCCCCCGTCGCGGCCGCCACGGTGAGCCAGCCGCCCCCGCCGAGCAACGCCACCATGAGCGTGAGCACCAGCGACCGGCGGCGCCAGTAGACGCCGGCGGGCAGTGGTCCGACCGGGTGGAGCACGCGTCGACGGTAGTCGGGGGCGCCGAACGCCCTCACGGCGGCACGCCGTCCCCCCGGGCGGCACACTGGGGTCCCGTGGAGAGCGCCACCGCCCCCCGTCCGGCGTCCGACGTCGGGGACACCCTGGTCGACTGGTTCGCCGGCGCCGCCCGGGACCTGCCGTGGCGCCGACCCGGCGTCGACGCGTGGGCGGTGCTGGTCAGCGAGGTGATGCTGCAGCAGACGCCGGTCGCGCGCGTCGAGCCGGTGTGGCGGGAGTGGGTGGCGCGCTGGCCGACCCCCGCCGCGCTCGCGGCGGCCAGCCCCGCCGAGGTGATCCGCGCGTGGGGCAAGCTCGGCTACCCCCGGCGGGCGCTGCGGCTGCGCGAGGCCGCCGTGGCGCTCGTCGAGCGCCACGGGGGCGCCGTCCCCGCCGACGTGGCCGCCCTGGAGGCCCTGCCGGGCGTGGGGACCTACACCGCCCGTGCCGTCGCCTGCTTCGGCCACGGCACGCCCCAGCCGGTCGTGGACACCAACGTGCGGCGGGTCGTGGCCCGCCTCGTGCACGGCCGCGCCGAGGCCGGTTCCGCCCGGGCCTCGGACCTCGGCGACATCGCGGCCCTGGCCCCGGCCGACCCCGGGCGGGCGGTGCGCTTCTCCGTGGCGGTGATGGAGCTCGGCGCTCTCGTCTGCGTCGCGGGGACCCCGCGCTGCACCGCCTGCCCCGTGGCCGGTGCCTGCGCCTGGGTGCGGGCCGGGCGCCCGCCCCACGAGGGCCCGCCCCGCCGGGTCCAGCGGTTCGCCGGCACCGACCGGCAGGTGCGCGGGCGGCTGCTCGACGTGCTCCGGGCCGCCGACGGCCCGGTCGAGGCCGCCCGGCTGGACGGGGCCTGGGACGACGCGGCGCAGCGGTCCCGCTGCCTGGACTCCCTGCTGGTGGACGGGCTGCTCGAGCAGCTGCCCGACGGACGCTTCACCCTGCCTGCCTAGGAACGCCTGCCCGCCTGGCGACGCCGCCGCGGCGTGAGGTCGCGGGAGGTCATCAGCCCGCCCGGCCGGCGCCCCCACGGCGCGCGGGACCAGCAGGAGGGCGCGGACGGCGCCCGGCAGGCCGGCGCCGGCCACCACGACCGACGGCGCGCCGACCACGGCGCCCGCGACCACGGCCCGCCGTGGACCGGCGTCCGCCTCACCCCGAGCCACGGCCCCTCCGGACGCGGCGAGGGCCGCCCCCGCGGTGCGGGAAGCGGCCCTCGTCGGTCGTGCTAGCGGGTCACTCGGCCTTCTTCAGGCTGGTGGGCCCGTTGCCGTCCTCGTCGTCGCCGACGGCCAGCGCCACGGGCGGGCTGTCGGGCAGGTCGATCGGCTTGGCCTCGCCCCGGAAGACGAACCGCTGGTCGGCGCCCTCGCCCTCCACGTCCACCACGATGATCTGACCGGCGGTCAGCTCGCCGTAGAGGATCTTCTCCGACAGCGCGTCCTCGATCTCGCGCTGGATCGTCCGGCGCAGCGGCCGGGCGCCCAGCACCGGGTCGAACCCGCGGGCCGCCAGCAGCTTCTTGGCGTCCTGCGTGATCTCCAGCGACATGTCCTTGTTGGCCAGCTGGCTCTCCACGCGGGCGACCATGAGGTCGACGATCTGGATGATCTCGTCCTCGGTCAGCTGGTGGAACACGACGATGTCGTCGATGCGGTTAAGGAACTCCGGCCGGAAGTGCTGCTTGAGCTCCTCGTTGACCTTGTTCTTCATCCGCTCGTAGTTCGACTGGCTGTCGTTGCCGACCTGGAAGCCCAGCCCCACGGCCTTGGAGATGTCCCGCGTCCCGAGGTTGGTCGTGAGGATCAGGATCGTGTTCTTGAAGTCCACGATCCGGCCCTGACCGTCGGTGAGCCGGCCGTCCTCCAGCACCTGCAGCAGCGTGTTGAACACGTCCGCGTGCGCCTTCTCGATCTCGTCGAAGAGGACCACCGAGAACGGCTTGCGCCGCACCTTCTCGGTCAGCTGGCCGCCCTCGTCGTAGCCGACGTAGCCGGGAGGGGCACCGACGAGCCGCGACACGGTGAACCGGTCGTGGAACTCGCCCATGTCGATCTGGATGAGGGCGTCGTCCTCGCCGAAGAGGAACTGGGCCAGCGCCTTGGCCAGCTCCGTCTTACCGACACCCGAGGGGCCGGCGAAGATGAAGGAGCCGCCGGGACGGCGCGGGTCCTTGAGGCCCGCCCGCGTCCGCCGGATCGCCTGGCTGACGCTCTTGATGGCCTCTTCCTGGCCGATGATGCGCTTGTGGAGCTCCTCCTCCATGCGCAGCAGCCGGGTGGTCTCCTCCTCGGTCAGCTTGAAGACCGGGATGCCCGTCCAGTTGGCGAGGACCTCGGCGATCTGCTCGTCGTCGACCTCGGCGACGACGTCCATGTCGCCGGCCTTCCACTGCTTCTCGCGCTCGGCCTTCTCGGCCAGGAGGGTCTTCTCCTTGTCGCGCAGCGACGCGGCCTTCTCGAAGTCCTGGGCGTCGATGGCCGACTCCTTCTCGCGGCGGATGCCGGCGATCCGGTCGTCGAACTCGCGCAGGTCCGGCGGGGCGGTCATCCGCTTGATCCGCATCCGGGCGCCGGCCTCGTCGATCAGGTCGATCGCCTTGTCCGGCAGGAAGCGGTCGGAGATGTACCGGTCGGCCAGCGTGGCGGCGGCGACCAGCGCGCCGTCGGTGATGCTGATCCGGTGGTGCGCCTCGTACCGGTCCCGCAGCCCCTTGAGGATCTCGATCGTGTGGGTGAGCGTCGGCTCGCCCACCTGGATCGGCTGGAAGCGCCGCTCGAGCGCGGCGTCCTTCTCCAGGTGCTTGCGGTACTCGTCGAGCGTGGTGGCGCCGATGGTCTGCAGCTCACCGCGGGCCAGCATCGGCTTGAGGATGCTGGCGGCGTCGATCGCGCCCTCCGCGGCACCGGCCCCGACGAGGGTGTGGATCTCGTCGATGAACAGGATGATGTCGCCGCGGGTGCGGATCTCCTTGAGGACCTTCTTCAGCCGCTCCTCGAAGTCACCGCGGTAGCGGGAACCGGCGACGAGCGCGCCGAGGTCCAGCGTGTAGAGCTGCTTGTCCTTCAGCGTCTCGGGGACCTCGCCCTTGACGATGGCCTGGGCCAGGCCCTCGACGACGGCGGTCTTGCCGACGCCGGGCTCGCCGATGAGGACGGGGTTGTTCTTGGTCCGCCGCGACAGGACCTGCATGACCCGCTCGATCTCCTTGGCCCGCCCGATGACCGGGTCGAGCTTGGAGTCGCGCGCGGCCTGGGTCAGGTTGCGGCCGAACTGGTCGAGCACCAGCGAGGTCGACGGGGTGCCCTCGGCGGGGCCGCCGGCCGCGGCCGGCTCCTTGCCCTGGTAGCCGGAGAGCAGCTGGATGACCTGCTGGCGGACGCGGTTGAGATCGGCGCCCAGCTTCACGAGGACCTGGGCGGCGACGCCCTCGCCCTCGCGGATCAGGCCGAGCAGGATGTGCTCGGTGCCGATGTAGTTGTGGCCGAGCTGCAGCGCCTCGCGCAGGGACAGCTCGAGCACCTTCTTGGCCCGCGGGGTGAAGGGGATGTGCCCGGACGGGGCCTGCTGGCCCTGGCCGATGATCTCCTCCACCTGCTGGCGGACACCCTCCAGCGAGATGCCGAGGGACTCGAGAGCCTTGGCGGCGACGCCCTCACCCTCGTGGATCAGGCCCAGGAGGATGTGCTCGGTGCCGATGTAGTTGTGGTTGAGCATCCGGGCCTCTTCCTGGGCCAGGACGACCACGCGGCGGGCTCGGTCGGTGAACCGTTCGAACATCTGCTGCTTCTCCTCTGACCGGCTGGTCCGGCGCTGCCCTCCCCGTGGCGGGGAGGGGCACCCGACATCCGTCGGCGCGCGGGGGCACCGGTCTTTCCACTGTAGTCGCGGACTCCGACTCCCCGTCGGCGCACGGCCGGGGTGGGGAGGAGGAGCTGTCCGGTCCAACTGATGCTGACGGGACGGTGTTCCGGCCGGGTTACGCCGTCAGCGGACAGCGGCGTCGGTCAGCGGGTGAGGGCGAGGCAGATCCAGCACAGCGGCCACTCCTCGTCGGCGTCGTCCGGCCAGGTCCAGTCGACCGGGTCGAGGAGCACGACCGGGGCGAGGCAGACGGCCCGGCCCTCGACGAGCCCGTCGTCGCTGACCGCGTGCAGCCGGCCGCCGGGCATGTCCACCGACTCCCCCGACCAGGACCGGGGCTGCACCTCGTCGGCCCCGACGGTCCACGGCCCCTGCCGGGTGTGGTCGCAGGCGGCGCTCATGCCGGCCGCACCTCCAGCCGCACGCCCTCGGCCGCGAGCCGCTCGGCCAGACCGGCGAGCAGCCGGCTCGCCTCGGCGTCGACCGTGGCCGCGGGCATCAGCCGGACGGTGACCTGCCGGTGGCCCAGCCGCTGCAGGGCGACCACGCCCCCGCGCAGCAGGTCGGCGGTCACCGCGTCCAGGTGCCCGCGCACCCGTATCGCGCCGGACCCCTGGTCGAGGGTCGCGGTGAAGCCCGGCGACTGGGGCCGGACGTCGGCGAACCGGTCGCCGAGAGCAGGGGTGCGGGCCGCTTCATGGCTCATGCCCGAAGCGTTACTCGATCGTCCGGAATGCCCCAGGGACCTTCGCCCCTGCACGTGCCGGCCGCGACCGGGAACGGCGACGGCCCGGCCCCTCGGTGAGGGGCCGGGCCGTCGCCCGCGCGCCTGGGATCAGTGAGCGGCCTCGTAGGCCTCCACGACGCTGGCCGGGATGCGGCCGCGGTCGCTCACGTTGTGCCCGTTCTTGCGGGCCCACTCGCGGATCGCGCCGGCCTGCTCGCGGTCCATGCGGCCCCCACCACCGGTCGCCCGCGACCGGCCACCACCGGAGGCGCGGCCGCCCCCGCGGCCCACCTTGCGGGCGGCCTGCACGTACCGGGAGAACGCATCCCGCATCTCCTCGGCGTTCTTCTCCGAGAGGTCGATCTCGTAGTTCGTGCCGTCGAGAGAGAAGCTCACGGTCTCATCGGCCGGCAGGTCCTCGTCGAGGTCGTCGCTCAGGATCACCTGGACCTTGCGAGCCATTCGGTCTCCGTTTCCACACGGCCCCATTCGGGGCGTCATCGCCACCCGGTCGGGATGGCCTCCCCATTCTTACCCTAATGGCGCGCGGAGAACAGCAGGAAAATGGCGACACACCCCAACTGGTGACGGACGGAACTGTTCCGGTCCAGGGGGTGCCCGGGTTCTCGAACTGTTCCGGTCCTCAACCGGAAATCGGCCGCACCAACGGGAAGAGGATGGTCTCGCGGATACCGAGCCCGGTCAGGGTCATCATCAGGCGGTCCATGCCCATGCCCACGCCGCCGGTGGGCGGCATGCCGTACTCGAGCGCCTCGAGGAAGTCCTCGTCGAGGACCATGGCCTCCGGGTCGCCGGCCGCGGCCAGCAGCGCCTGCTGGGTGAACCGCTCCCGCTGCGCCACGGGGTCGACCAGCTCCGAGTAACCGGTGCCGCGCTCGATGCCGCCGATGTAGAGGTCCCACTTCTCGGCCACGCCCGGGGTCGACCGGTGCGCCCGGGTGAGCGGGGAGGTGTCCACCGGGTAGTCGAGCACGAACGTGGGCTCCTGCAGCGAGTCCTGGACCAGGGCCTCGAACAGCTCCTCGACCACCTTGCCGGGCAGCCAGGCGGGGTCGACGCCGACGTCGTGCCGCTCGGCGAGCGCCCGCAGCCGCTCGACCGGCGTCCCGGGGGTGACCTCCTCGCCGACCGCGTCGCTGACGAGGTCGAAGAGCCGGACCTGCCGCCACTCCCCCGACAGGTCCACCTCGGTGCCGTCGTGGTGGCGCGCGACGTGGTCGCCGAACAGCGCCGCGCAGCACTCCTGGACCAGCTCCCGGGTGATGGTCGCCACGTCCTGGTAATCGAGGTAGGCGGCGTAGAACTCCAGCATCGCGAACTCCGGCGAGTGCGAGCTGTCGGCACCCTCGTTGCGGAAGTTGCGGTTGATCTCGAAGACCCGGTCCAGCCCCCCGACTATGCAGCGCTTGAGGAACAGTTCCGGCGCGATCCGCAGGTACAGGTCGAGGTCGAAGGCGTTCATGTGCGTCCGGAACGGCCGGGCCGCGGCCCCGCCGTGCACCGTCTGAAGCATCGGGGTCTCGACCTCGAGGAAGTCCCGGGAGGTGAGCCCCGCGCGCAGGGCGGCCGTCACCGCGGCCCGCTGGCGCACGGTGCGGCGGGCCTCGTCGCGCACGATGAGGTCGACGTAGCGGCGGCGCACCCGCAGCTCCTCGCTCATCGGCTTGTGCGCCACCGGCAGCGGCCGCAGCGCCTTGGCGGTCAGCTGCCAGGAGTCGGCGAACACCGAGAGCTCACCGCGGCGCGACGTGCCGACCTCGCCCTCGACGAAGACGTGGTCGCCGAGGTCGACGTCGGACTTCCAGGCGTCGAGCGCCGCCTCGCCCACCCGGTCGCGGGAGAGCATCACCTGCAGCTCGGCGTCCCCCTCGCGCAGCGTCGCGAAGCAGAGCTTGCCGGTGTTGCGGGAGAAGATGACCCGCCCGGTGACGCCGACCCGCTCGCCGGTCGTCGTGTCCGGCGCGAGGTCGGGGTGGCGCGCGCGGACCCCGGCCAGGGAGGTCGTCCGCGGCACCGAGACCGGGAAGGGGTCGACGCCCGCCTCCCGGAGCCGGTCGAGCTTGGCCCGGCGGACCCGGAGCTGCTCGGGGAGTTCGTCGTCCGGCTGGCCAGGGGGGAGCTCGCTCACGGGGCCCGAGCCTACGAGGCGCCGCCCCGGGGCCGACCGGGGCCGCGGGGGCGGCCGCCTGCGGGCGGTGCGGCGGGGCGGGCGCCCCCGGCGGCGGCCTGGTGGCGCTCGAAGGCCAGCCGCAGGCCGTGCACGGTGAGGTCCGGCTCCCGCTCGGTGATCGACCGGCAGCTGTCGGCCACCAGGGGCGCCAGCCCGCCGGTGCCGACGACGACCGGGGCGGCACCGAACTGGGCGACCAGCTCCCCCGCGATCCGGGTGACCAGGCCGTCGACCAGCCCGGCGAAGCCGAGGACCAGCCCCGACTGCAGCGCCGCCACGGTGTTCTTGCCGATGGCGTGCGGTGGCACGGTGAGCTCCACCGACCGCAGCTGCGCGGCCCGGGTGGCCAGCGCCTCGAGGCTGACCTCCACCCCGGGGGCCAGCGCGCCGCCGAGGAACTGCCCCTCCGGGCCCACGGCGTCGACGTTGGTCGAGGTGCCGAAGTCGACGACCACCACGGGGCGGCCGGAGCCGTCGGGTGCGCGGCCGAACAGCTCGTGCGCGGCGAGGGCGGTCACGACGCGGTCGGCACCGACCTCCCGGGGGTTGTCCACGTGCAGGGGGACGCCGGTCCGCACGCCGGGGCCGATGAGGACCACGGGCACCTCGAGGGAGTCCAGCAGCTGGCGCAGCGCGGGCAGCAGGGCCGGCACGGTGGAGCACGCCGAGACCCCGGTGACCACCGCGTCCCGGAGCAGGCCCCGCCACAGCATGTGCAGCTCGTCGGAGGTAGCCCGCGGCGCGGTGGTCACCCGCCAGCAGCCGACCCGCCGGTCCCCGTCGAAGGTGGCCAGGACCGTCTGGCTGTTGCCGACGTCGACGGTCAGCAGCACGGCCGCCGCCCCCGCGAGCTGTGCACGGTCGGGGCCATCAGGGCCTCGCCGGGCCCGGGTGGGCCGATCCGGCGCCCTCCACCCGCAGGTCGAGGGCCACGTCCAGGGCGGGCGCAGAGTGCGTCAGCGCGCCGACCGACAGGTAGTCCACCCCGGTCGCGGCCACCTCCCGCGCGACCTCCAGGGTCAGCCCCCCGGTGGCCTCCAGCTCCGCGCGCCCGCCGACCAGCGCGACGACCTCGCGGAGCACCGCCGGCGGCATGTTGTCGCAGAGCAGGAAGTCCGCGCCGGCCTCCACCGCCTCCACCGCCTGCGCCGGCTCGTCGACCTCCACCTGCACCGTCACCCGCGGCGCGCGCTCCCGCACCGCGGCGACGGCGGCGGCGACCGACCCGGCGGCCGCGACGTGGTTGTCCTTGACCATCGCCACGTCGTAGAGGCCCATCCGCTTGTTCGACCCCCCGCCGCAGCGGACGGCGTACTTCTCCAGCGGGCGCAGCCCCGGGGTGGTCTTGCGGGTGTCCAGGACGACGGCGCCGGTGCCCTCGACGGCGTCCACCCACCGCCGGGTGAGCGTGGCGATGCCGCTGGCCCGGCCGGCGATGTTCAGCGCGCTGCGCTCGGCGGCCAGCAGCGCGCGCACCGGCCCGCGGACGGTGAGCAGCACGTCCCCGCGGCGCACGCGGTCGCCGTCGGAGGCGCCGGCGGTGAGCGCGGCGCCCGGGGCCAGCCGGGTGAAGACGCGGGCGGCGACGGGCAGGCCGGCGACCACCCCGTCGGCGCGGGCCACGAGGTCGGCGGTGCCGAGCCGACCGGCCGGGACGGTGGCGGCGCTGGTGACGTCGTGGGTGACCGCGAGGTCCGGGGCGCTGGGCAGCGGTGCGCCGCCGGTGAGGTCCTCGGCGAGGGTGCGCTCGACCAGCTCGGCCACCCAGGCCTCGGCCAGCCCGGTCCGGGAGAGGTCCCGGGGGTCGTTCACCACGGCCGCACCACCGGCGTCCCCACCGGGCGGCGGGTCACGGTCAGGGTGCCGTCGCGGCCGAGCCGGAGGTCCAGGTGGACCCGCCAGGCCTCGTCGGTGTCGGGGTGGTCCTCCCGCCAGTGGCAGCCGCGGGTCTCCTCCCGCGCGGCGGCCGCCGTCGCCAGCGCGGCGGCCACGGTGAGCAGGTCGGTGGCCTCCCAGCCGGCCACGCCCGGGGCCACGTCGGGGCCGAGGCCGGCGGCCAGCGCGGCCAGCCGCCCGGTGGCCTCGGCCAGGCCGGCGCCGCTGCGCAGCGCGCCGACCCGGGCCGACATCGTGTCGGTGACCTCGCGGCGGCCGGCCGGGTCGAGCAGCCCGGAGGGCACCGCCGGGGCGACGACGGCGGGCATCGCCGGCGGCAGCGCGCGGGCCAGCTCGGCGCCGATGCGGGCGGCGAAGACCAGCCCCTCCAGCAGCGAGTTGGAGGCCAGCCGGTTGGCCCCGTGCACGCCGGTGCAGGCCACCTCGCCGCAGGCGTAGAGGCCGGGGACCGTCGTCCGCCCGGCGAGGTCGGTGACCAGGCCGCCGGAGGCGTAGTGCGCGGCCGGGGTGACCGGGACCAGCTCGGTGGCCGGGTCGATGCCCGCCGACCGGCAGCTCGCCGTGATCGTCGGGAAGCGCTCGGCCACCCGGGGCACCTCCCGGGCGTCGAGCCACACGTGCGGGACGCCGTCGCGCAGCTGCACCGCGGTGATCGCCTTGGCGACGACGTCGCGGGGGGCGAGCTCGGCCATCGGGTGGACGCCGAGCATGAACCGCTCCCCCGCGCCGTCGCGCAGCACCGCCCCCTCGCCGCGCAGCGCCTCGCTGACCAGCGGCTGCTGCCCGCGGACGCCGGGGCCCAGCCACAGCGAGGTCGGGTGGAACTGCACGAACTCCAGGTCGGTGGCCACCGCGCCGGCGCGCAGGCCGAGGGCGACGCCGTCCCCCGTGGAGACCGAGGGGTTGGTGGTCGCCGCGTAGACCTGCCCCATGCCGCCGGTGGCGAGCACGACCGCGCGGGCGCGCACCGCGCCGACGCCGTCCGCGCTGCCCTCGCCGAGCACGTGCAGGGTGACGCCGGCGGCGCGGCCGTCGGCGTCGGTGAGCAGGTCCAGCACCATCGCGTGCTCGACGAGGGTGACGCCGGGGTCGGCGCGGACGGCGTCCTGCAGGGCGCGCTGCACCTCCGAGCCGGTGGCGTCGCCGCCGGCGTGCACGATGCGGTCGGCGGAGTGGCCGCCCTCGCGGGTGAGCAGCAGCCGGCCGGACGGGTCGCGGTCGAAGGCCGCGCCCCACTCGATCAGCTGGCGCAGCCGGCCCGGACCCTCGTGCACCAGCACGTCGACCGCCGCGGTCTCGCACAGCCCGACGCCGGCGACCTCGGTGTCGCGGGCGTGCGCCGCCGGGGTGTCGGCGGGGTCGAGGACCGCCGCGATGCCCCCCTGCGCCCAGCGGGTGGAGCCGGCGTCGGCGCGGACCTTGGTGACGACGGCGACCGACAGCCCGGCCGCCCGCGCGTGCAGGGCAACGCAGAGGCCCGCGACGCCGGAGCCGACCACGCAGACGTCGGCGGCCAGCTCCCACCCGGGCTCGGGGGCCGACAGGCGCAGCGGCAGCCCGGTGACCGGGTCGGCCGCGACGGTGGTCACCGGACCGGCACACCCAGGTCGCTGCGCGCCTGGTCCGCTGCACCCGGCACGGGGGCCGAGGGGTCGGCGCCGAGGTCGACGACGCGGTTGGCGGCGTCGACGTGCACGACCTTCGGCAGGTAGGACTTGGCCTCGGTCTCGTCCATGACGCCGTAGCTGATCAGGATGACCAGGTCGCCGGGGTGGACCAGGTGGGCGGCGGCACCGTTGATGCCGATCACCCCGCTGCCGCGCTCGCCGGGGATCACGTAGGTCTCCAGCCGGGCGCCGTTGGTGATGTCGACGATGGCCACCTGCTCGCCGGGCAGCAGGTCCGCGGCGTCGAGGAGGTCCTCGTCGACGGTCACCGAGCCCACGTAGTGCAGGTCGGCCTGGGTGACCGTCGCCCGGTGGATCTTGGACTTGAGCATCGTGCGCATCATCGGGTCTCTCCGAGTTCCACGGGCAGGTTGTCGATGAGTCGGGTGCTGCCGGCGCGCGCGGCGACCAGCAGGCGGGCCGGCCCGGCGGTGGGGGCCGGGCCGAGGTCGGGGTCGGTGAGCTCGAGGTAGTCGGGCACCAGGTCGGGGGCGCCGGCCAGCACCTCCCGCGCGGCGGCGAGCACGGCGCCACGGCCCCCGGGGCCGGCCGCGACACCGGCCCGCAGTGCCCTGCTCAACGCCACCGCGGTGGCCCGCAGTTCCGGCGAGAGGTAGCGGTTGCGGGAGGACAGCGCCAGCCCGTCGTCCTCGCGGACGGTGGGGACGCCGGCCACGTCGACACCGAGGGCCAGCTCGCGGGCCATCGCGCGGATGAGCACCAGCTGCTGGTAGTCCTTCTCCCCGAACAGCGCGAGGTCGGGCCGGACCAGCCCGAACAGCTTCGCCACCACGGTGAGGACGCCGGCGAAGTGGCCGGGCCGCACGGCGCCCTCCAGCACCGACCCGAGCGGGCCGGGGTGCACGGTCACCCCCGCCGCGCCGGGCGGGTAGACCTCCTCGACCGGCGGGTGGAAGACGGCGTCGGCGCCCTCCTCGGCCAGCGCGGCCAGGTCGGCGTCCCAGGTGCGCGGGTAGCGGTCGAAGTCCTCCCCCGGACCGAACTGGGTGGGGTTGACGAACACCGACACGACGACGCTGCCGGCCCGCTCGCGAGCGGCCCGGACCAGCGTGCGGTGGCCCTCGTGCAGCGCGCCCATCGTCGGCACGAGCGCGACCGGGGCGGGCAGCCGGGCCCGCAGCGCGCGGAGGTCCGCGGTGGTCTCGGCCACCGCGGGCGCGGTGGCGGTGCTCACCGGGAGCCCGCCGCGTCGCCGGCCTGCGCGGCCTCCAGCAGCTCCAGCAGCGGGGCCCCCTCGTGCCGCTTGAGCCGGCCGGCGACCAGGGCGCGCTCGGTGGTGCGCCGCGCCATCGCCACGTACCCGGCGACCGCGTCCGGCGCCCGCTCGGTCAGGGTCTCCAGGTGGTCGGCCACGGTGCCGACGTCCCCCCGGCTGACCGGGCCGGTGAGCCCGCGGTCGCCGCGGCGCAGCCCGTTGTCCAGGGCGGCGGTCAGCAGCGGCGCGAGCACCCGCGCGGGGCTGTCCACCCCGGCGGCCCGGAGCAGGTCGGCCGCCTCGGCGACGAGGGTGACCAGGTGGTTGGCCCCGGTGACCAGGGCCGCGTGGTACAGCCGCCGGTCGTCCTCGGCGACGGCGAACGGCTCGCCGCCCATCTCGAGGACCAGCGTCTGGGCGACCGGCAGGTGCTCCGGGGCGCTGGTGACGGCGAACGGGGCACCGGCCAGGCGGTCGACGTCCTCCGGGGCGCCGGTGAACGTCATCGCCGGGTGCAGGGCCAGCGGCAGGACGCCGGCCGCCGCGGCGGGGGCCAGCACGGCCAGGCCGTGGGCGCCGGAGGTGTGGAAGGCGAGCTGGCCCGGTCGCCAGATCCCGGTCTCGGCGAGCCCGGCGACCAGGCCGGGCAGCGTGTCGTCGGGGACGGCGAGGACCACGAGGTCCGCGGCGGCGACCACCTCGTCGGTGGGCACCAGCGGGACGCCGGGCAGCAGGCGGGCGGCGCGCTCGGCGGAGGCCGAGGAGACGCCGGCGGCGGCGACCACCTCGTGGCCGGCGGCGGTGAGCGCCGCACCCAGGACGGCGCCGACGCGGCCGGCGCCGACGACGCCCACGCGGAGGCGGGCGGGGGCGGAGTCCGCCGGCGGCAGGCCGGCGGGGCGGGTCCTGCGGGCAGCAGGCATCGGTGCACCTCTCGTTCCAGTCCCTGCCGGGTACCGGACTCGCAGGTCGCGGACCGCCTCGTCGCGGCCCGCCGGGTGTCGCGGGTGGTGCCGGCGCCCGGGCCGCTGCGACCGGGTGTGCCACGCGGGGGACGCCGAAGGCGAGTCTGTGACCGCCGCGGGGCGGGTGCAACGCCTGCACCCTGTGGGCTGCCTCACTCGGGGAGGCGCCTACGGTGTCCGGCGGCAGACCGACCGACGGCAGGAGGACGAGTGGGCACGATGGAGGGGCGCACCGCGCTGGTGACCGGCGCCAGCCGGGGCATCGGGCTGGGGATCGCGCGGAGCCTGGTCGACCGCGGGGCGCGCGTCGTCCTCACGGCCCGCAAGCAGGAGGCCCTGGCCGAGGCGGTCACCGCGCTGGGCGGCCCGGACGTCGCGGTCGGCGTGGCCGGCAACGCCGGGGACGCCGCGCACCGGGCCGAGGCCGTGCGCACCGCCGTCGACACCTTCGGCGGCCTGGACATGCTGGTCGGCAACGTCGGCATCAACCCCGTGTACGGCCCCATGGTCGACCTCGAGCTGGACAGCTTCCGCAAGATCCTCGACACCAACGTCGTCTCCACGCTCGGCCTGGTGCAGGAGGCCTGGCGGGCGTGGATGCGCGAGCGCGGCGGCTCGGTCCTGGTCGTCGCCTCGGTCGCGGGGCTGAAGTCCTCGCCGATGATCGGCGGCTACGGGGTGAGCAAGGCCGCGCTCATCAACCTGGTCACGCAGCTGTCCGTCGAGCTGGGGCCGACGGTGCGGGTCAACGCCGTCGCACCTGCGGTGGTGAAGACCCGCTTCGCCGGCGCCCTGTACGAGGGGCGCGAGGCCGAGGCCGCCGCGCAGTACCCGGTGGGCCGGCTCGGCGAGCCCGAGGACGTCGGGGAGGCCGCGGCCTACCTGCTCGGCGACGGCGCCGGCTGGGTCACCGGCCAGACGCTCGTGCTGGACGGCGGGGCGCTCTCGCGCGGCCCGGCCTAGAAGGACCCCGTCCTGCTCACCGCTCGCACGCTCCCGGCGAGCCGCTGGACGGGGCCGGGGGGTGCTCAGCTGCGGCCGAGCACCCGGGCGAGGACGTCGTCGCCCTCGCCGTCCTCGCGGTAGCGGCGCCGCCGCCGGCCGCCGGCGGGGGCGACCCCGTTCTGCGCGAGGATCTCCGCCAGCCGGGCGGAGCCGGGGTCCCCGGTCGCCGCCCGCGGCACCGGCGGGCGCACCTGCTGGGCCACCGGCCGGTCCCCGCGCGGCGCGGGCACCGGCTCCGCGGCCTGCTCCCCGGCCACGACCGCCGGACGCTCGACGGTCAGCACCGGGTCCGCCGGCGGGGCGTCGGCGTCCGTGCGGCGCCGGCGCGGCTCCTCCGACGGCGCCGGGGGCCGGCCGACGGTGAACTCGTGCCGCGGCCAGCGGCTGCCGGTGAGGGCCTCGACGGTGAGGGCGGGGGCCGGCGGGGCCAGCTCGCGGGGGGCGGGGACGGCGGCCGTCGGTGCGGGCTCCGCCGCCCGCACCGGCTCCGGCGGGACGACGGGGTCGGCCACGACCGCCGGTGACTCCACCGTGGCCGGCCCGGTGCGCAGGGACTGCGTCCGGAGCGTGACCCGCTCGACCAGCATCTCCCCCGAGGTCCGCTCCCCCAGCTCGCTGCGCAGCCGCCCGACGTCGGTGCGCAGGTCGGCCAGGGCGGCGAGGTCCGCGCGCAGCCCGGCCAGGTCGGCGAGACCGCCGCGCAGGCCGCCGAGCGCGACGATCTCCCGGCGCAGGCCCTCGACGTCCGCGCGCAGCCCGGCCAGCCCGTCGAGGTCGCCGCGCAGGGCGGCGACCCGGTCGAGGTCGGCGCGCAGCACCGGCAGCTGCCCCAGGTCCGACCGCAGGCCCGCGGGACCGGTCAGCTCGCGCCCGAGGCGGGCCGCCTCCGCGAGGTCCGGGGCCAGACCGGAGATCCGGCCGAGGTCGCCGCGCAGCGCCTCGAGGTCGCCGCGCAGCGCCGCCAGGTCCTCCCGTAGCGCCGTGTCGGCCTCCCGGCGCCCCTCGGCCTGCGTCCGCTGCTCGCGGCGGACGGCGACGTCCCGCTCGTGCGCCAGCCACTGCACGACCTCGCGGTCGGCGCCGGCACCGCTCCCGCGGCGCGTGGCGACGAGGGCGGCGAGCACGAAGGCCCAGGCGGCGGCCAGGGCGGCCAGGCGCACGACCCGGACGTCGTCGGCGAGCAGGACCACCACGGTGGCGGCCGCGGCGAGCACGGCCCCGGCCACCAGTCCGAGCGTCCGCGGGCCCGACCGGACCGGCGACGGCACCGCGCTCCCGTCCGTCGACATGGCGCTCAGCGTAACGCTCCGCGAGCCTGCGGCCACGTTCCGGACAGGGGACACGGCGGGGGCGCCGGGGCGACCCCCGGCGCCCCGGCGCGGTGGTGCGGTGGTGCGGTGGTGGCTCAGCCCTGCGCGAGCGCCCCGTCCGAGCTGAACACCAGGCCGATGGAGACCTCGCCCTGCTGGATCGCGCTCTTGGTCAGCGGGCCACCGGCGTCCAGCTCCCGGAAGTCGGCGAACTGCAGGCCGTAGGTCTCCTCCAGGCCGGGCTGGCACTGCGGCCGCTCCGGGCACTCGGCCGGCCCGCCGAGCACCAGCGACCCGTCCCCGCAGGCGTCGGCGAGCTCGGAGAGCGTCGAGACGCCCACCTGGTCGGCGAAGGCCTCGGTGACCGCGAACGCGTTCTGGTCGGCGGCCTCGCTCGGCTCGCCGAACACCAGACCGGCCTGCTCGGCGAGGGGCTGGAGGGCGGTGACCGTCTCCTGGACGTCCCCGCTGGCCACGCCCTCGGCGTCGGCGCCGTTGACCTGGCGGTTGAGGAAGTCGGTGACCGTGGCGAGGTACTCGGGGAAGACCTGGATGTCGGCACCGGACTGCAGCGCCGGCAGGTACAGCTCCCGGTTGCCGACCTCGGCGACCGAGGCGTCGAAGCCCGCGGCCTGGAGCACGTCGGCGTAGACGTGGGCCAGGATCGTCGACTCGGTGAAGTTGGCGCCGCCGACGACGATCCGTCCGCTGCCCTGCTCGAGGCCGCTGGTGTCCACGTTGGCCTCGACCCACTCGGCGGCGACCTCCTCGGCGCTGCGCCGCTCGAGGTCCACCGCGGCGTTCATGTCGATGAGGTCCTCGGTGGTGAGCGCCGCGGACACCGCGTCCAGGGCCGGCAGCAGCGCCGGGTTGGCCGCGGCGGTGGCGGCGTTGACCGCCGGGACGACGTTGTCGGCGTTCTGCAGCTGCTGGTCGTCCTCGAGGACGACGAGCTGGTCGCCGGCGACCGGGGCGCAGGCGTCGCCGGAGGCCGTGCCGCCGCCACCCCCGCCACCGGTGCCCGACGAACCCGACTCACCGCACGCGGTGACCAGCACCGCCGCCAGGGCGAGCGGGGGGATGACCCGGGAGATCCTGCGCATGAGTCCCGCCTTCTGTGTCCCGTGCGGCAGGCGGCCGCGACGCGTGTCTGGCGGGAGGTGCCCCGCGCCGCACATGCAACCCCCCGCGTCCGCCCGCGGCCAACCCGGATCCGCAGGTGTTGCCCGGTTGTTACGGAAGGTCCCGGGGTCGGGAGGAGCAGCTCAGGAGGGGACGCCGACCGCGGTGGCCTCCGGCTCACCGGCCTGCGTGCGGGCTCGGCGCCGGGGCGGGAAGGGCAGCCGGCGCCGGCCGGGTGTCACGGCCCACGAGACCAGCACGAGCACCGCCTCGGTGGCCAGGGCGAGCAGCGCCACCAGCAGCGCCCCGGCGATCATCTGGCCGTAGTCCTGCTGGCCGAAGCCGAGCGTGATGATCTGCCCGAGCCCGCCACCGGCGACCAGGGCGGCCAGCCCGGCGGTGGCCACGACCTGGACCGCGGCCGTCCGGATGCCCGTCATCACCAGGGGCAGGGCGAGCGGGAGGTCGACCCGGCGGATGACCTGCCCCCGGCTGAGGCCCATGCCCCGGGCCGCCTCGCGGACGTCGGGGTCCACCCCGCGGAAGCCGACGAAGGTGTTGGTGAGGATCGGCGGGACGGCGAAGACCGCCAGCGCGATGGTGGTGGCGCGGGGGCCGAAGCCGATGGGCGTGACGGCGAAGACGGTGAGCAGCGCCAGCGTCGGGATCGCCCGGCTCACGTTCGACACCACGACGACGACGCCGCTGCCCCGGTCCGTGGTCGCGATGAGGACGCCGAGGGGAACGGCGAGGACCGCGGCCGCCAGGACGGCGACCACCGAGATGGTCAGGTGCTCGACGAGCAGGTCGAGGATGCCCCGGGGCCGGGTCCAGTTGAACGGGTCGTTGAGGTAGACGAACGCGTCGCGGACATCGCTCACGTCCGCACCGCCCGGGTCCACGGGGTGAGCAGGCGCTCGGCCCCGGCGAGCAGCAGGTCCGCGGTGAGCGCCAGCAGCACGCAGCCCAGCGCACCGGTGACGATCTCCGCCCGGTAGAAGTTGCTGTTGAAGCCGCCGATGATCAGCTGACCGAGGCCGCCGTTGCCGGTGATGACACCGACGGTGACCAGGGCGACGGTGGAGACGGTCGCGATCCGCAGGCCGGCCATGAAGGCGGGCAGGGCCAGCGGCAGGTCGACCTGGAGGAACAGCCGCGCCGGCCCGTAGCCCATCCCCCGGGCGGCCTCCCGGACGTCGGGGGGCACCGCCTGCAGCCCGGCGAGGAAGTTCCGCACGAGGATGACCAGGGTGTAGAGGGTCAGGCCGACGAGCACCGTGGTGGCCGACAGCGGGCCGGTGTACGGGGCCAGGAACGCGAACATGGCCAGCGAGGGGATCGTGTAGACGATCGTCGAGAAGCCGAGGACCGGCCCGGACAGCCACCGGGTGCGGCGGGCGAGCAGGGCCAGCGGGAGCGCGATCAGGGCCCCGAGCAGCACCGCCCCGATCGTGAGCCTGACGTGCTGGCCGGCGTAGCCCACAATGGTGGACCAGTTGGCGGTCACGTAGGACGGGTCGAACCAGGGGTTGGGCACCTCCTCCGCCGCGACCACCACCGAGGCGCTCGTCGCGTCCAGCAGAGGGCGCGCTCCCAGGAAGGCCACGTCGTGGACGCTACTGCCGCCGCCCCCTCGCTGACCAAGCCGAGACCCGCGGGCGGCGGGGCCGAGGAGATCCGGCTGGAGGGCGTGAGCAAGACCTACGCCGACGGGACGGTCGGGGTGGCGGAGCTCGACCTGACCTTCGCCGCGGGCGAGCTGTCGGTGCTGGTCGGCCCGTCCGGCTGCGGCAAGACCACCACGATGAAGATGATCAACCGGATCATCGAGCCGACGACCGGCCGGATCCTCCTCGGCGGCGAGGACGTCACCCGGGTCGACCCCGACAAGCTGCGCCGGCGCATCGGCTACGTCATCCAGAACGTGGGCCTGTTCCCCCACCAGACCGTGCGCACCAACGTCGGCACGGTCCCGCGGCTGCTCGGCTGGGACCGGGCGCGGACCCGGGCGCGGGTCGACGAGCTGCTGGCGACCGTGGGCCTCGACCCGGCCGTGCACGGCGACCGATACCCGGCCCAGCTCTCCGGTGGTCAGCGCCAGCGCGCCGGGGTGGCCCGGGCGCTGGCCGCCGATCCCGCCGTCCTGCTGATGGACGAGCCGTTCTCCGCGGTCGACCCGGTGGTGCGGGAACGACTGCAGGCGGAGTTCCTGCGCCTGCAGCAGACGGTGCGCAAGACGATCGTGTTCGTGACCCACGACATCGAGGAGGCGGTGCGGCTCGGCGACCGCATCGCGGTGATGAGCCACGGGGGCCACGTGGAGCAGTTCGCCCCTCCGGCGGAGGTCCTGGGCTCGCCGGCCAGCCCGTTCGTGGCCGACTTCGTCGGTGCCGACCGCGGGCTCAAGCGGCTGGCGGTGACGCCGATCGACCCCACCGACCTCGAGCGCCCCCCGGTGGTGCAGGTGACCGACGGGCTCGCCGACGCCCGTGCGGCGCTCGACCGGGCCGGCGCCCGGTGGGCGGTCGTGCTCGACGACCGCGGCGCGCTGCACGGCTGGCTGTCCGCCGAGCGGGCCACGGGCCCGGGGACCGTGGACACCGTGGCCCGGCGGATGGACGCGTGGGTGCCGGCCGATGCCTCGCTCAAGGACGCCTTCGCCACCATGCTGCAGCTGGAGGCGGGCTGGGTGGCGGTGCTGGACGGCGACCGGTTCCTCGGCGTCCTCACCCCGGAGTCGCTGCACGCCGCGCTGCGCCGCTCGGTGGCCGGCGCCACCCCGGAGACCGCGGGCACCTCCCTCAGCTGAGCCCGGGGGGTCGTGACCCGGCGTCCTCCCTCAGCGGCCCTCCTCGTCCCCCGTCCGGGGCGGGACGCGGCAGGCCGACTCCAGCCACAGCGCGGCGGCCACCAGCGCGGCGGCGCAGACGACGCCGACCACGGCGGCCACGGTGTCGCCGCGGGCGGCCACCAGCCGGGAGACCGCGGGGGCCACGTGGGCCAGCACGCCGAGCCAGATGCCGAGGAAGACCGCGCCGACGTAGGCGCTGGCCTGGGCCAGGACGGCCAGCCGGGCGACGAGCATCGGCTCCACGGGCCGCAGCGGGGGTGCGGTGCGCTCACCGGGCGGGCGGCGGTCCCGCTGGGCGGCCAGCCGGGCGCGCAGCGCGCGCGTGCCCAGCACCTCGGCCACCGCGAGGACGCCGAGCGGCACGGCCATCCACCAGCGCAGCGGCGGCAGGCTCCCGTAGCTGCTGCGGACCACCAGCCAGGTCGCCAGCGCCAGCCCGGCGGCGAGGACGGCGAGGTCCCGCCGCGGCACCGGCCTCACCGGCGGTCCCCGCTCACTGCAGGTGCTCCCAGCGCACGACCGCCTCGACCTCCTCGGGCGGCAGGGCGGCCACCAGGTCGGCGACCCGGCCGGAGCCGGGCAGCACCGCGGTGGGGTCGAGGGCCAGCCAGGGCACGAGCACGAACGCGCGCTCGGCGGCGCGCGGGTGCGGCAGCGTCAGCGCCGGGTCGGCGGAGACCACCGGGCTGCCGTCGTCCGCGGTCACGGTGACCACGTCGACGTCCAGCGTGCGCGCCCCCCAGCGCACCTCCCGGGTGCGCCCGGCCGCCAGCTCCAGCTCGTGCGCCCGGGCCAGCCAGCCCGCGGCGTCCCGCTCGCCGCGGACCACCGCGACCGCGTTGAGGTACGGCGGCTGCTCGACCGGGCCCCAGGGCGGGGTCTCGTACAGCGTGGAGCGCGCCACCAGCACCCCCTCGTCGTGCAGGGCGCTGATCGCCACGCGCAGCGCGGCGGCGCGGTCGCCGAGGTTGGCCCCGAGCGACAGGACGGCCCGGCTCATGCCGGGCGTTCCCGGCGGATGGCGACGGTGACGTCGTCGAAGGGCACGCCCAGCTCGGCGTCGGGCTTGTGCACGGTGATCTCCGCGGCGTCGACCAGCGGGTCGGCGAGGCAGACGTCGGCCAGCCGCTGGGCGAGGGTCTCCAGCAGGTCGACCGGGTCCCCGGTGAGGACGCCGTGCAGCCGCTGCGCCAGCTCGGCGTAGTTGACCGTCCGCGCCAGGTCGTCGCCGGCCGCGGCGGGGGCGGTGTCGAGCTCCAGGACGGCGTCGACGCGGAAGGCCTGCCCCCGCTCGCGCTCCCAGTCGTAGACGCCGTGGTGGGCGTGCGCGGTGATCCCCCGCACGGTGATGCGGTCCGGGGTGCGCCGGGTGGGCTGCTCAGCCACGGGGGCTCCTCTCACGGCGGGCGGCCTGCACCGCCGCCACGGTGCGGACGGCGTCGACCGAGGCGGCCGCGTCGTGCACCCGCACCCCCCAGGCGCCGGCCTCGGCGGCCAGGACGGTGGTGGCCAGGGTCGCGGCGTCGCGCTCCTCGGCCGGGCGCGGGGGGCCGTCGGGGTCGGCGAGCAGGCGGCCGAGGAAGGTCTTGCGGGAGGCCCCGACGAGCACCGGCAGGCCCAGCGACACCAGCCGGTCGAGGCCGGCCAGCAGCGCCCAGTTGTGCTCGGCGCGCTTGGCGAAGCCCAGCCCGGGGTCGAGGACGAGCTGGGCGGGGTCCACCCCGGCGGCGACGACGTCCTCGACGCGGGCGGTGAGCTCGGCGCCGACCTCGGTGACGACGTCGCCGTAGCGCGCCGCGGCGTACATCTCGCGGCTGTGCCCCCGCCAGTGCATGAGCACCCACGGGACGCCGGCGTCGGCGACCAGCGCGGCCATGCCGGCGTCGGCCAGCCCGCCGCTGACGTCGTTGACCAGCACCGCGCCCGCCGCCAGGGCCGCCGCGGCGACCTCGGCTCGGGTGGTGTCGACGCTGACCCGCACACCGGCGGCGGCGAGCTCCCGGACGACGGGCAGCACCCGCCGGCACTCCTCGTCGGCGTCCACCCGGTCGGCGCCGGGCCGGGTCGACTCCCCGCCCACGTCGACGTAGTCGGCCCCGGCGGCGTGCATGGCCAGCCCGTGCGCGACCGCCGAGGGCGCGTCGGCGAAGCAGCCGCCGTCGGAGAACGAGTCCGGGGTGACGTTCAGGACCCCCATGACGACGCAGCGGCCGGGGCGCGGGAGCTGCGGGTGGACCGTCACCGGCCCAGCACGAGGCCCATCGCCTCGGCGCGGGTGGCCGCGTTGTCGCGGAAGATGCCGCGGACGGCGCTGGTGACCGTCGAGGACCCGGGCTTGCGGATCCCGCGCATCGCCATGCACAGGTGCTCGGCCTGGATGACGACCAGCACGCCCCGCGGCTTGAGCACCTCGGCGAGGGCGTCGGCGATCTGGCTGGTCATCCGCTCCTGCACCTGCGGGCGCCGGGCGTAGACCTCGACCAGCCGCGCCAGCTTGGACAGCCCGGTGACCCGGCCGTCGTCCCCGGGGATGTAGCCGATGTGGGCCACCCCGTGGAAGGGCACCAGGTGGTGCTCGCAGGTCGAGTACATCGGGATGTCCTTGACCAGGACCATCTCGTCGTGGTCCTCGTCGAAGGTGGTCGCGAGGACGTCGGCGGGGTCCTGCCACAGCCCGGCGAAGGTCTCCGCGTAGGCCCGCGCCACGCGGCCCGGGGTGTCGCGCAGGCCGGGGCGGTCGGGGTCCTCCCCCACCGCGAGCAGCAGCTCCCGCACCGCCGCGGCCGCGCGCGCGTGGTCGACGCCGGGCCGCGGCGGGGGGAGCAGCAGGTCGTCGGGCTCGGCCGGCACCTCGCTCACGAGCCCTCCTCGCCGGCCCGGGACGGACGCGGTCGCGGTGCGGTGCCCACCGGCAGGGCGGCGGGCCCGCTCACCTCTGCACCGGCGCGCCGACGTCCCCCACCGGCGCGGCGTCGTCCCCCTTGATCAGGCTCCTGCCGTTCTGCGCGGCCCGCTCGGCCGGCGTCAGCACCGGCGGCTGGTCCGACGGGGTCCGCTTGCCGAAGCCGTTGTACGGCGCCAGCGACGGCCGCTTGGTGACCGGTGCGCAGATGCGGTCCATGTCCTCCTTGGACAGGGTCTCCTTCTCGATCAGCTCGAGCACGAGCTGGTCGAGGACGCCCCGGTACTCCACCAGGATCTCCCACGCCTCGTCGTGCGCGGCCTCGATGAGCGCGCGGATCTCCGCGTCGATGTCGGCGGCCACGGCGTCGGAGTAGTCCGGCCGGGTGTGCATGTCCCGCCCCATGAAGGGCTCGGAGTCCCCGCTGCCGTACTTCACCGCGCCCAGCTTGGCGCTCATGCCGTACTGGGTCACCATCGCGCGGGCCATCGCGGTGGCCTTCTCGATGTCGTTGCCGGCACCGGTGGTCGGCTCGTGGAACACCAGCTCCTCGGCCGCCCGACCGCCCAGCGCGTAGGCCAGGGTGTCGATCATCTCCGACCGGGTCTGGGTGTACTTGTCCTCGGTGGGGAGGACGAGCGTGTGCCCGAGCGAGCGGCCGCGCGGCAGGATCGTCACCTTGTGCACCGGGTCCAGGTTGGGCAGCGCGTGCGCCACGAGAGCGTGCCCGCCCTCGTGGTAGGCGGTGACCTTCTTCTCCTTCTCGCTCATCGCCCGCGTCTTGCGCTCCGGGCCGGCGATGACGCGGTCGATCGCCTCCTCGAGCACCTCGTCGGTGATGAGCGACTCGCTGCGGCGGGCGGTGAGCAGCGCGCCCTCGTTCAGCACGTTGGCGAGGTCGGCGCCGGTGAACCCGGGGGTGCGGCGGGCGACGGTCTCCAGGTCGACGTCGGGCGCGAGCGGCTTGCCCTTGGCGTGCACCTCGAGGATCTTCTTGCGGCCGCCGAGGTCGGGCCGGTCGACGGCGATCTGCCGGTCGAAGCGGCCCGGGCGCAGCAGCGCCGGGTCGAGGATGTCCGGCCGGTTCGTGGCGGCGATGAGGATGACGCCGCCCTTCACGTCGAAGCCGTCCATCTCGACGAGCATCTGGTTGAGCGTCTGCTCGCGCTCGTCGTGGCCGCCGCCCATGCCCGCGCCGCGGTGCCGGCCGACGGCGTCGATCTCGTCGATGAAGATGATCGCCGGGGCGTTCTCCTTGGCCTGGTTGAACAGGTCCCGGACCCGGCTGGCGCCGACGCCGACGAACATCTCGACGAAGTCCGACCCGGAGATCGAGTAGAAGGGCACGCCGGCCTCACCGGCCACGGCCCGGGCGAGCAGGGTCTTGCCGGTCCCGGGCGGGCCGAACAGCAGCACGCCCTTGGGGATCTTCGCCCCCACGGCCTGGAACTTGACCGGGTTGGCGAGGAAGTCCTTGATCTCGTGCAGCTCCTCGATCGCCTCGTCGGCGCCCGCGACGTCGGCGAACGTGGTCTTCGGCATGTCCTTGCTGACCGTCTTGGCCTTGGACTTGCCGAAGGCCATGACTCCGCGGCCGCCGCCCTGCATCGAGTTGAACAGCCAGAACAGCAGCAGCAGGAGGATCACGAACGGCAGGAAGCTGATCAGGATGCTGACCAGCACGCTCTCCTGCGTGACGTTGGTGTCGTAGTCGACGGCCTCGCCGTCGCCGTCCAGGCCCGAGACGAGGTCGAAGACGTCGTCGGCCGCGCCGATCGGGTAGGAGGCGGTGATGCGCTCGCTGCCCTCGACCGGGTCCACCAGGTCGAGGTCGAGCGTCTGCTCCTTGTCGTTGATCGTCACCGAGTCGACGTTGCCGCTGGTGATCTGCTCGAGCGCCGTCGCGGTGGAGACCTGCGTGTACTCGCGGCCGCCACCGAAGAGCGACGAGACCCCGAGGGCGACCAGGACGACGAGGACGACCCAGAACCACACGGAGCGGAAGATCTTCTTACGTTCCATACACCGATGCCGGGCTGCCGGGAGACCGGTCGCCCGTCGACCCTCCTGATCGTCCGGGGGACGCTCCCTGCGACCCGGGCGGGCACCCCGGCGCCGGCGCAGCGTCGTTGCGATCGACGGTACACCGGGGCTGCTGTCAGGACCCTGTGCGCGGACCCGACGACACCTGGGAGGAGGGCGGGTCCCCCCTACCGGGGGAGATCCGCGGTGATCACGGGGTCACGTCGAGTAGACCTCGGGCTTGAGCGTCGCGATGTAGGGCAGGTCGCGGTAGCGCTCGGCGTAGTCCAGGCCGTAGCCGACGACGAACTCGTTGGGGATGTCGAAGCCGACGTAGCGCACCGGGACGTCGACCTTGACCGCCTCGGGCTTGCGCAGCAGGGCGCAGACCTCCAGCGAGGCCGGCCGCCGGCTGCCCAGGTTCTTGAGCAGCCACGACAGGGTCAGACCCGAGTCGATGATGTCCTCGATGACCAGCACGTGCCGGTCGCTGATGTCCCGGTCGAGGTCCTTGAGGATGCGGACGACGCCGGAGGAGCTGGTCGCCGACCCGTAGGAGGAGACGGCCATGAACTCCATCTGGGTGGGCAGCTGCAGCGCGCGGGCGAAGTCGCTCATGAACAGCACCGCGCCCTTGAGGACGCCGACCAGCAGCACCTCGCGACCCTCGTAGTCGGCGGCGACCTGCCCCGCCAGCTCGCCGATCTTGGCCTGGATCTGCTCCTCGCCGAGCAGCACGTGGTCGATGTCGGGGCCGTAACCGTGGTGGTCGCCGAGCTCGCCGGACTCAGTCACGCCTGGGACGCTCCTCGGGGATGTCGGGGGTGCCCCCGGGTCGGGGGCCGCCGTGGCCGCGGGCCAGCAGCTCCAGACTGCCAGACGCCCGGCGGACCCCGGCACCGCCCGGCAGGTGGACCGCGCCCTGCCCCCGCCAACCGCTGACCAGGGCGTCGACGGCGGCGAGGTGCACCGCCTGCAGGTCGGGCACCCCCGCCGTCCGCAGCCAGCCGCGCAGCACCCGGCGGCGCAGCGCGGCGGGCAGCGCGGCGAGGGCGACGGCGGGCAGCGGGCCGCCCGCGGGCCCGGGCGCCAGCCGGTCCAGCTCGGCGGCGGCCAGCGCGTCGAGGGCGTCGAGGTCCTCGCGCAGCATCGCCGCGGTCCGGGCCAGCGCGGGCGCCACCCCCCCGCCGAGCACCTCTTCGAGCAGGGGCAGGGCCTCGCCGCGCACGCGGGCGCGGGCGAGGGCGGGGTCGGTGTTCCACGGGTCGTCCCAGACCGGCAGCCCCTGGTCCGCGCAGGCCGCGCGGGTGGTGCGGCGCCGGACGCCGAGCAGGGGCCGCCACCAGGTGACGCCGCGGTCCACCCGCGCGGCGACCATCCCGGCGACGCTGCGCGGGCCCGAGCCGCGCCCGAGTCCCAGCAGCACCGTCTCGGCCTGGTCGTCGAGGGTGTGCCCCAGCGCCACCCGGGCGCCGAGCTCGGCCGCCGCCGCGGCCAGGGCGGCGGAGCGGGCCGCGCGGGCCGCGCCCTCGGGGCCGCCCGTCGCGGGCACGGCCACCGTCAGCACCCGCACCGGGTCCAGGCCCAGCCCGCGCAGCAGGGCGGCGGTGGCCGCGGCGCGCTCGGCCGAGCCGGGCTGCAGGCCGTGGTCGACGGTCACCCCGCCCACGCGGACCCCCGCCGTCCGGGACTCGAAGGCCAGCGCGGCGGCGAGGGCGACCGAGTCCGGGCCGCCGCTGCAGGCGGCCAGCACCGGCGCGGGGGAACCCCGCAGGCCGGCCCGGACGGCGGACCGCAGGTCCGCGACCGCGCGCGGCGGGCCGGCCACGGGCGGGCCCCCGGGCTCAGGCGGTGATGGCCGGGCGGCCGTGCACCCGCTCCACCCAGCGCGCGGGCTCGGTCAGCTCCTCGATCCGCGGCAGGTTCGCCGGCCCCTCCCAGACGCGGTTGAGGCCCTCCATGCCGACGAGGTCGACGACGCCGCCGACGAAGTGCCGGCCGTCGGCGTACTGCTTCATCTTCTGCTCCAGGCCCAGGAGCCGGCGCAGCACGCGGTCCAGCGGGCCGCGGCCCTTGCGGCGCTGGGCGAACCGCTTGCGCAGCGTCCGCACCGACGGGACGACGTCCGGGCCGACGCCGTCCATGACGTACTCGGCGTGCCCCTCGACGAGGCTCATCACCGCGGTGACCCGGTCCAGGACCTCCCGCTGGCGCGGGTCCTGCACCAGCGCCATGAGGCCGGCGTCGTCGCCGCCCTCACCGCCGCGGATGGCGTCGGTGACGCCGCGCAGCACGTCGCGCAGCCGTTCCCGCAGCACGTCCGGGGTCAGGTCGGTGGCCTCGACGAACTCGCCGACCTGCGCCTCGAGGTGCTCGCGCAGCCAGGGGACGGCGGTGAACTGCAGCTGGTGGGTGACCTCGTGCAGGCAGACCCACAGCCGGAAGTCGGAGGGGTCGACGCCGAGCTTGCGCTCCGCGTCGACGATGTTGGGGGCGACCAGCAGGAGCCGGCCGCCGGTGCCGAAGACCTCGTACTGGCCGAGGACCCGGGAGCTGAGGAAGGCGAGCACGCCGCCGGCCTGGACGCCGGTGGCCCGGGACCCGATGGCGGTGGCCAGCGGGCCGGGCCGGGTCTCCTGCCGGGCGGCGAGGGCGTCGACCAGCGGGTCGAGCAGGGCCTGCATCCCCGCGGTGTTGGCGTCCACCCAGGCCGGCCGGTCGACCACGGCGACCTGGGGCACCGGGCCCCCGGGCACCGGGGACAGCCCGGTCAGCCCCTCGACGTGGGCCACCGCGACCGCGGCCTTCTCGTGCAGCTCGCGGACGACGGCGGTGGCTTCCTCCCGCGTCGTCTCGGGGCCGGGGCCGACGAGGCGGCGGGCGGTGCGTCCGGCGAGCTCCCAGTCGACCATGGCGGAGGCGCTGCTCATCGCCTCACCGTACGCGGGGCGAGGACCCCCCGCCCCCACCCGAGGAAGGACCCCGTCCCCCTCACCCGCTCGCACGCTCGCGGCGAGCCCCTGGACGGGGCCGTCAGCAGCCGCAGGCGGCCAGCGCGGCCGCGACCGCGTCGAGGGCGGCCTCGGCGGCGAGCGGGTCACCGGGCGCGCCGTCGGCGACGACGGCGAACACCAGCGGCCGCCCGTCGGCGGTGACGACCGTGCCGGCCAGGCCGTGCACCCCGAGCAGCGTGCCGGTCTTCGCCCGGACGGCACCCGGCGCGGTGGCCGGGTCGGCGTCCCCCCGGTCGGCCAGCGTGCCGTCGTAGCCGGCGACCGCCAGCCCGGACAGCAGCGCGGACAGCCCCGGCGCCGAGCCGTCGGCGGCGGCGGTGAGGAGGTCGGCGAGCAGCGAGGCCGGCACCCGGTCGCTCGCGGCCAACCCGCTGCCGTCGGCCAGCCCGACCCCGGTGATGTCGAAGCCGGCGTCCTCGAGCGCGTCGGTCACGCCCTGGGCGGCGCCCTGGAAGGTGGCCGGCAGGCGGCGCGCCAGGGCCACGTGCCGCGCGAGCGCCTCGGCGAGCACGTTGTCCGACAGGGAGAGCGACTGCTCGACCAGCCGGGCGACCGGCGCGGACTCCACCGTGGCGAGCGTGTCGCCCTCCGCGGGTGCCTCGCCGAGCACGACCGTGGCGCCGGGGACGCCGAGCGCCTCGGCCAGGGCGGCACCGGCGTCGAGCCCGGGCTGCCCGCTGCGGGCCGTCTCGCCGGGCCGGACCCGGGCGCCGTCGACCGCGGTGGCGGTGATCGGCGCCGCGTAGCTCGACGGCGCGTCGTCCGGGCCCCAGCCGGGGGCGGTCAGCGGGCCCTCGAACAGGGAGCTGTCGACGACGACGCGGGTCACCGCCGTCCCCGGGGGCAGGGCCTCCCGCACCTGGGCGGCGAGGTCGGCGACGGTGGGCGCGCCGGGGTAGGTCAGGGAGGGGTCGGTGCGCGAGAGGGTGGGGTCGCCGCCGCCGACGAGCACCACCTCCCCGGGCGCGGCGCCGGCCACCACCCTGGTCTCCAGGGTGGCGTCGGGGCCGAGGGTGGTGAGCGCGGCCGCGGCGGTCAGCAGCTTCGCGGTGGAGGCCGGGGTGGCCGGGTCGGTGGCGTCGAGGTCGAGCAGCACCTCACCGGTGAGGACGTCGACGACGGCGGCCGACACGCCGGGGCCGAGCGCCGGCGCCGACAGCAGCGGGGCGAGCGCGGCCTCCAGCGCGGCCGGGTCGGGGGCCGGCGCCTCCTGCGTCAGGCCCGCGAGCACCGGGTCGGCCCCGGGCACCTCCGGCAGCTCGGGGACGGCGACCGCGGGACCGGCGTCACCGCCGTCCGCGGTGCCCCACGGGACCACCAGGAACACCGCCAGGGCGACCACGGCGAGCACCGCCACACCCCCCAGCGCGACCCGGCGGCGGAACCTCGAGTACCGCGGCGTGACGGTCGCCGGCCCGCTCGGCGCGATGGTGCCCACCCCCCAGGAGTGACTCCGCCGGGGAGGGCGCAGCCACGGTGGGCCACACTACGTGCCGTGCAGTTCGACGTGACGATCGAGATCCCGAAGGGCCAGCGGAACAAGTACGAGCTGGACCACGCCACCGGACGCATCCGCCTGGACCGGATGCTGTTCACCTCCACCCGCTACCCGGCGGACTACGGCTACATCGAGAACACCCTGGGCATGGACGGCGACCCGCTCGATGCCCTGGTGCTGCTCGAGGAGCCGACCTTCCCCGGGTGCCTGATCACCTGTCGGGCCATCGGCATGTTCCGGATGACCGACGAGAAGGGCGGTGACGACAAGGTCCTCTGCGTGCCGGCGACCGACCCGCGGATGGCCCACCTCACCGACATCGGCGACGTGTCGGAGTTCGACCGGCTCGAGATCCAGCACTTCTTCGAGACCTACAAGGACCTCGAGCCCGGCAAGTCGGTCGAGGGGGCCGAGTGGGTCGGCCGCGCCGACGCCGAGGCCGAGATCGAGGCCTCCCTCGCCCGCGCCCAGGAAGGCGCCGCCCACCACTGAGAAGGGCCCGCCCTTCCCCACGCCTCGCAGGCTCGGCGCGGGCCCCTGAAGGGTGGCCACATCGGCCGGCTCCCCTCGAGCGGCAGCCGAGTGCACGACGGACGCCGACGGCGGTGTCCCCGGTCCCCGGGGGCACCGCCGTCGGCGTCTCAGCCCCGCACGTCGTGCAGCACGGCGGTGAGGAACCCGAGCTCACCCCGGTAGCCGGCCAGCCACTGCCGCCGGTGCTCCCGCGCGGCCCGCAGCGCCTGCTCCCGGTCCGCCCCGGCGGCCCCGGTGAGCGCCCACTCCGCCAGGGCGCCGGTCCAGCACCACTCGTACTCGTCCCACTCGGCGGGCGTGGACAGGTGCCCGTAGCCGGGCTCGAACCCGTGCCTGGCCACCTCGTCGAGGAGAGCCGCCAGGTCGGGCAGCTCCCCCGGCCCGGCGCCGAGGCCGGCCAGCGCGGCCGCGCTGGGCCCCGCCTCCCAGAACCCGTCGCCGAGCAGCACCCGGCCGCCGGGGCGCAGGTGCCCGCGGACGGCGTCGAGCGTCCCGCCCGGGCCGCCGAGGGCGTGGGTGGCGCCGATGCAGAGGACCGCGTCGTAGCCGGTGCCGGGGTGCGCCGCGGCGTCCCCCCGTTCCCAGGTGACCCGGTCGGCCAGCCCCCGCCGCGAGGCCCGGTCCGCGGCCTCGGCGAGGGCCGGCGCCGAGGTGTCGACGCCGACGCCGCGTGCGTGCGGCGTCCGGGCGAGGACGGTGAGCAGCCACTCGCCGGCGCCGCAGCCGAGGTCGAGCACCCGGCCGCCGTCGGGGACGGCGAGCCGGCGGACCAGCCGGCGGGCCGACGCGCCGGAGACGGGGGCGGCGATCGGGTGCCAGCGGTGCGCGATCGCGCTGAGCTCGGCTCGGTCCACCGGCGCATCCTGCGGTGGACCGGCCGGCCGGGCCAGCGGTTTCCCGGTCAGCCGGTCGTCAGCGAGGCGGTGTCCACCCGGCCGAGGACGTCGACGACCACGTCGTCCACCCGGGTCGAGTGCACCGACTGCGTCACCTGGAAGAACAGCGGGACGACCGGCATGTCCTCCAGGAGCACGTCCTCCGCCCGGTTGTAGAACGCGATGGCCTCCCCGGCCGTCGGCGCGGCGTCGCCCTGCGCCACGAGCGCGTCGAACACCGGGTTGCTGTAGGACGTGGCGTTCGCGCCCGCGCCGGTGGCGTACAGCGGCTCCAGGTAGTTCTGCGGGCTCGGGTAGTCCATGGACCAGCCCAAGCGGAACGGGCCGGTCATCCCCCGGCCGTCCACCAGCGGGCCGTACTCGGCGGGAGCCAGGTCGCCGCGGAGCACGAACTCCACACCCAGGTGCCGGCGCAGCTGGTTGCCGACCGCCTCCATCCAGGCGTCGTTGCCGGCGCCGGCGTTGAACCACAGCTCGACCGGCTCGGCCCGGTCGAACCCGGCCTCGTCCAGCAGGTCGTTGGCGCGCTCGACGTCGAGCACGCAGGCCTGGCAGGCCCCCGGGCGGTACCCCTCCACGACCGGGGCGACGACGGAGTCCGCGGGGCGGCGCGACCCGGCGAAGAAGGCCGCGGCGATCGCCTCCCGGTCGATGGCCAGGGAGATCGCCCGCCGCACCCGGGGGTCGACGTAGCGCTCCTGGTACAGCGGGAGAGCGAGGTAGGTGAACCCGGAGGCCGCCGTCTCGAGGTACCGGTCGCCGAAGTCCTGCCGCGCCGTCCCGCCGGCCTCCGGGGGCACGGTGGGGACGACGTCGAGGGCGTCGCCGAGCGCGTCGGTGTACGCGGTGGCGGTCTCGCCGTAGACTCGGTACTCGAGGGCGTCGACGGAGGCCGGCCGCTCGCCCGCGTAGTCGTCGTAGCGCAGCAGGGTCACGCCGGCGCCCGGGACGTACTCGTCCCGGACCCGGAACCGGCCGTTGCCGACCGGGTGGCGCCCGAAGCCCTCGGGGTCCGCGAAGAACACCTCGGGCAGCGGGAGGAACGGGTTGTGGCCGAGGGTCACCGGGAACTGGGCGAAGGGCGCGGTGAGGGTCACGGTGAAGGTCAGGTCGTCGACCACGCGCAGCCCGCTCATCTCCGTGGCGGCGGGGTCGCCGGTCGGCTCCCCGGCGTCGTCGGTCGGGGCCTGGAGGTCCTCGTAGCCCTCGACGTCGGCGAAGAAGGAGGACCCGCTCTGGGCGTTCGGGCTGTAGGCGGTGTGGTTCCAGGCGTCGACGAAGGACCGTGCGGTGACCGGCGTGCCGTCGTGGAAGGTCCAGCCGTCGCGCAGCCGGATGGTCCAGGTGGTGTTGTCCGGGGAGTCGACGGACTCCGCCACGCCGGTGTACCCGACCGCGCCGTCGGCGCCGTACTCCACCAGCCCGGTCCACAGCGACCCGACGACCTGGGAGCCGTACTCCTCCACCGTGTCGCCGGGGACGAGCGGGCGCACCGGTTCCCCGATCGCGATGCTCACCGCCTCGGGCGGGACGGGCCCCGCGGGGTCCGCGCCCCCGCAGGCGCTGAGCAGGAGGAGGCCGGCGGCCACGGTGGCGACCAGGCCGCGGGAGGACGTGGGGGACGACATGGGGCGGGGCTCTCCGGTCCGCAGGCGCCTCTCGGCGGGAGGGTGGGTTCTCCCCCGCACATCGGCACGCCGGCCCGCGACCTGGAGCCCCCTCTCCCCCGGAGGGGTGGTCCGGCGCCCCGGGACGGCAGCGGCCCGACGGCTGCCCGGACACCGAGGTGACGACGGGGCGGGTCACCGACGCCCGTGGGTCCTCACTGCCCGATGACGGCCGACACGTCGTACAGCTCGAGCCGGCCGACCGTCCTGCCCTCAGCGCTGAAGACCAACCGCCCCTCGTCGATGATCTCCATGAGCTCCTCGTCGACAGGGCTGTACCCCTGTTCGACCAGTTCGCTGACGACGAGCACGTACTGAGCGCGGAACTCACGGGTCTCCGCCCCCGTCTCCAACCGGATGACCCGCGTCTCGTCCAGGACGAACTGCGTGGTCTCGTCGGTGGCGACCACCCGTGCACCGGGAGGCAGCTCCTCCTCGGCCCAGGCCAGGAACCGGGCATACGCGTCGTCCGGCACGGCGTGCAGCCGCCACCACACGACCCCGTCGACGACCAGGGCGAGGGCGAGACCCACCAGGAAGGCCCCGGCGAGAGTCCGCGGGGACCGCCCGCGCAGCCCGGGCGGGCAGGTCGGCCCCCCACCCGCCACGAGCAGCCGGGCGACCACGCACACCACAGGGACCGCCGTGACGACGAGCAGGTAGAACATCTGCTCCTCCAGCGTGCCGATCGTCACCGCGTAGCTGAGGTGCAGCTGCGCGCACACGGCCCACACCACCACGAGGACCAGCACGGAGCGGTCGGCACCCGGGACCTCGGTCTGCCGCCTGAGCAGGACCACGAGCCAGACGACGGCCAGGACCCCGAGGCCGATCAGCGCGTACGTGACGGCGAAGTTGACCAGGTTGACCAGGATCCGGTCCACCAGCCCGGCGGAGTGGCTGTCGGAGTTGAAGCCGGTGATCTGCGACAACCCGAGCAAGCGGCGCACGCCGCTGGTCTTGTCCTCGAACCAGTCGCCTAGTTCCCCGTTGAGTCCCAGCACGACCACGTAGAGGGAGTAGGCGACGACCACGGCGGCGAGCACGACCCCGGACGTCCGACGCCGCAGCACCAGCCCGGTGCACAACAGCACGAGGACGGGGAGGACGGCGACCGAGGCGTAGGTCTCCTTGGTCAGGAGGGACCCGGCGAGGACCAGGCCGACCAGGACCGGCTGCCACTGCCGGCTCCGCCTCCTGCGCTCCCGCTCGCGCAGCCAGACCAGACCGAGCAGTCCCACCGTCGCGAGGCACATCGCCTGGGCCTCGAGGAGCACGCGGCTGTCGAACCGGATCAGGAAGGGCTCCATGGCGAGGAGCGCGCCGGCAGCGGCCGCGGCACCCCACGAGCCCGACGCCCGGCGGACCAGCAGCGCGATCAGGACCGGCGTGATGCTGCCGAAGAGCGCCGGCACCGGCCGGAGCGTGTAGGTCAGCTCCCCCAGGTCCCCGGTGTCGAGCCCGAGGACGCCGATCACACCGGCCAGCGTCAGGAACAGCCCGGGTGGGTGCAGGTGGAACGGCTCCCCGTGCAGCCGGACACCGTCCCCCGCCGCCACGCTGCGGGCGATGTCGGTGTAGGTGACCTCGTCGATGAACAACTCGTAGGCGTGGCCGATCCCGACCAGGCGGGCTGCGACGGCCAGGGCGAAGACCGCGGTGAGGACGAGCAGCGCTGCCCGTCCCCGAGCGGGAGGACGACGATGACGCGGTCCGACGCCCCGCCCCGGCGGGGGGGCGACCTCCGTCGCCGTCCCCCCGTTGGCTGTCCCGCGCGTCACGACCTCCCCGATCGGGCCCGATCACCCGACCGGGGCATCAACTGTGGCAGCGCCGTGCCGATGTTCCCACTGGTGAGGCGCCTCGTGCCTCTCCGGACCGGGGAGCACCCCCTACCCGCCAGCGGACGCCGGCTCCCTCCCGGGGGTGCGGGACCGGCCGCTGCCGTGACACCCGGTCCCCGTCCCGTCGCCGGAGGCCCTGTTCCATGCCCTTCAACGACCGCCGTCCACGCCGCCGTCCGACCGTCCCGGGGCTCGTCGTCGTGCTCGTCTTCGCGGCGCTGTCGCTGGCGGTCCCGGCCGTCCCGGCCGGCGCCGAGCCGGGTCCCGTCCGGCTGTACGGAACGCTCCAGAGTTCCCCCTCCAGGCTGGCCACCACCGCGGCGGCGGGTGTGGACCTGGTGACCCTCGACGTCTCCTGGAAGCGTTTCGAGCCGACGGAGGGGCGGGTCGACCGCACGTATCTCGATGAGGTCCGCACCACCCTCGCCCGCTATCGGGCCGCCGGCATGCAGGTGGTGTTGAACACCGGCGTCCACCACACGCCGACCTGGGTCTTCGCCCTGCCGAACAGCCGGTACGTGAACCAGTACGGGGACGCCTATGCCCCTTCGGACACCGGCAAGAAGGTCGCCAACATGGTGTTCAACCAGCAGGTGCGGGACAAGCAGCAGAACTACCTCGGGCGTCTGTTCGGCGCGCTGGGCACCGACTTCCACGGGGTCCGGCTCGGTGGTGGCTGGTACGGGGAGCTGAACTACCCCGACGCCACGTACAGCGGGCGCACCAACGCCTACTGGGGCTTCGACGCCGTGGCGCGAGGGGTGGCAGCCGGCCTGCCGAGCGGGATGATGCCGAATCCCGTGCCCGGGTGGGTCCCGGGGACCCCCTCCGCCGACCATGACGCGGCGCGGCGGTTCGCGGACTGGTACCTGGACAGTCTCGGCAACTACCACGACTGGCAGATCGAGACCGTGCGCCACTGGTACCCGGGCCGGCTGCTCATGCTGTACCCGTCCTGGGGGATCCGCCCAGGCCAGCTCGATGCGGCCGTGTCCGCCGACCTGGCCGGGAGCACGAGCGCCGAGCGCAACGGTGAGGTGCAGCGCGGCTTCGACTTCGCGCGGTACATCCGTGGCATCACCGACCCGGGGGTCGTCGTCTACACCACCTGGCTCAACGCCGATGCCTCCGCCGACGGGCGCGCAGACCCCCGCTACTGGAGCCCGGTCAAGTACTTGGCATCGCTGGCCACCGACCGCCCCCAGCCGCTCGCCGTGATGGGGGAGAACACCGGACGGGACTCCGTCGCCGACATGCGCCTGACCTTCGAACAGGCGCGCAGGTACCAGCTGCAGGCCGTCGTGTGGGCCTTCGAGCCGGAGCTGTACGGCGGCGTCTACGCGAGCATCGGCGACTACGCGGCGGCGATCCGGGAGGACCGATCGGCATGACGCCCCGGGGCGGGGTCGCCGGTCACGCGGCGACCTCGCCTTTCGGCCCGTCGAGCAGCTCGGCGTAGAGCTCGCGGTAGCCGGCCAGCATGAGGTCGGAGGAGAACCCCCGCTGCACGAGCGCGCGACCGGAGGCCGCCAGCGCCTCCCACCGCGCCGGCTCGTCCAGCAGGCGGGCGACCGCACCGGCGAGCGCCGGGACGTCCCCTACCGGGACCCGGGTGGCCTGTTCACCGAGGGCCTGCATCTGCGGCAGGTCGGTCACCACGACCGGCCGCCCTGCCGCCATGGCCTCCAGCACGGTCAGGGGGACGTCGGCCTTCCCGCCGAGGTCCCGCGCCGGGAGCAGCAACAGGTCGATCCCGGCGAGCATGCCGGGCATGTCCCGCGTGCGCCCGTGCACCCGCACGTCGACCAGCCCGACCTCACGGCAGCGGCGGACCAGCTCCGCCGCCTGCCTCGCCTCGTCCTGCCCCGGCCGAGGCCTCATGAGGAAGACCGCGCGGACGTCCCGGCCCCTGCGGACCAGGTCGCCGAGGGCGACCACGGACTCCCACAGCCCGCCCTCGGGGTCGTAGTGCCCGGCGAAGCCGACCACCGGCGCCTCGCCCGGACCATGCGCCCTCGGCCGGACCGGCCACCGGGACAGGTCGATGCCCGGCGGGATCAGGCGGACGTCCGGGAAGCCGGCGTCGACGAGGGTCTGCTGGGTACTGCGCGAGAGGACCACGGTCGTGCCCAGCGCCGGTGTCCCCCGCAGCCCCGTGACGTCCGCGACGGCGGGGACCGTGTGGACGGCGGGACGGCCCCCGGCGGCGGCGCGGAGCCGTTCCCGCAGCCGGACGAAGCGGGCGAAGTGCGGCCCGATGGTGACCACCGCGTGGACCAGGTCGACCCGCCGATCCAGGAGCAGCGCCAGGCCTGCGGCCTGAGCCCGCTCCAGCCGCCCCGGCATCCCGGTGGCCGAGAGCAGCGGCAGCCGGCGTCCGGTGCTCAGCGGCTCACGCGACCTGGCCCCCATCCGGCCGAACCAGGTGAAGTCGACCTCCGGCATCCCCGACGCGATGGTGTACGCCAACTCCTTGTCCGCGCCGTCCCGGGCGTCCAGGGGATGGCTGGTGACCATGAGCACCCGCCGCCCCGAGAGGTCGCCGTCCTGCGGTCGGTCTCCCCGCATGCCCCGTCTCCTCCTGTGGTCCGGCCTTCTTGCCCCGCCGTGGGACCCGTCGTCGCGACGGGGGTCAATCCTGACGCCGAAGGGCGCGGATCTGCACGGCGTAGTCCTGGAGCGAGGCGTTGCCGTCCTCGCCGAGATCCTCGGCGCCCATCCAGAAGAGCCCCTGTAGTCCGAGCTCCTGCACCAACCGGACACAGCGGCGGAGATCCCCGGTGTCGTTGCCGCCGGTGTTCTCCCCCCACACCCCGAGCCCGTGACGCCCGGCCAGGCCGGCGAGGTAGCGGCCGGGACCGATGTCGCCCAGGCTGTTGCCCTGGTCCTCGGCATCGAGCCACGTTGTGCACACGTCCGCACCCGGGACGGCGGCCGCGTCCAGCACCTGCTGCTCCCACGCGAGGCCCTCGGTGAGGGTGCCGCGCCGCTCGCCGGTGGTCGTCCCGTCCAGGCCCGCCGCCACCGCGACCTCCACCTCCCCCGGGCGGATCCCCCACGACGGCATGAGCACCAGCAACCTCGGGCCGTCCCCGAACAGCTCCCGTGCCGTGGTCATCTGCCACCGGCCGTACTCGCGTAGCGCGCCCAGGTACCAGGCCAGGAAGACCGCGGCGTCCTCCCTGGACCCCTCCCCCGGGCGGTACCAGGGCACGGGGCACTGCGCGCGGGCCGCCACGCCGTAGGCCCAGTAGGTGTTGCGGACGGCCGACCGGTCCACCGGCGGGTAGTGCAGCTCCCCGCGTGCCAGGCCGCCGATGCGCACCCCGGCCACGCGCCACTCCGACGCGTGTTCCGCGAGCAGGCGGAGGTACTCGCCCTGCGCCTCGCGGACCTCCGGGTTGAAGACCGCGTCGACGACGTCGTCCCCCGCGGGTCCACGCCAGGTCCTGCCGTGCTGGTCCACGAAGCGGGCACCCGGAAGGTCCTCCACCCAGCCGGGCGGATACTGCAGGCCCGGGCTGAGCGCCAGTTCCAGCCCGGAGCCGCGCGCGACGCGCTGCACCTCGTCGATCCGCCGCAGGAAGTCCTCGTCGAGGTCGCCGGGGCGCGGCTGGGCGCGGCTCCACGGCACCGAGAGGGTCACCGCCCCCACTCCTGCCGCGTCCAGGTCGGGGTAGACGTCCGGCTCGGCCTGGAGCATCCCGAAGACGGGGCCGGTCAGCGTCGCCGGGTCCCAGGGGCCCCCCGGCGGCGGGCCGTACAGCTCCCGGCCGACGAGGACGGTCAGGGCTCCGACCCCGAGGACGGCGCCGGCCCCCTGCAGGAGCCGGCGGCGGGTCACGCCGCGCCCCCACTCCTCAGCGGTCATCCGGGGTCCGCTCCGCGTCCAGGGCCCGGAGGTAGAACGCCTCCTGACGCGCGGCGACGTCGTCCCAGTCGTACTGCCGGGCGACCTCCCGCCCCCGCGCGCCCATGACCTCGACCTGATCGAGGTCGTTGGCCAGGTGCACCAACGCCCGGCCGAAGGCGGCGGTGTCGAAGGCCGGCACCAGCACGCCGGTGCCCGGGACGACCACCTCGCGCAGCGAGGGGATCTCGAAGGCCACGACCGGGGTGCCGCACGCAAGCGCCTCGGCGGCGACGATGCCGAACGTCTCGTACCGGGACGGCATCGCCACCACCCGCGCCCCGGCCAAGAGGCGCAACTTCTCCTCCCCGTCGACCCGGCCGAGGAAGTGCACGCGGTCGGCGACGCCCAGGCTCGCCGCCCGGGCCTCCAGGGCCCGGCGGTCGGGTCCGTCTCCGGCCAGGACCAGCCGACCGGGGAGCTCGTCGGTCACCTGGGCGAACGCCTCGAGCAGGACGTCCAGCCCCTTCTGGGCGATCTCCAGGCGTCCCAGGAACACCACGTCGGCCCCCCGCGGGGCACGGACGGCGAAGGCCTCCGCCGCGACACCGTTCGGGATGACCTCGACCTCGGCGCTCGGATTGCGGCTGCGCAGCACATCGGCGAGGTCCTCGGACATCGCGACGAACCGGTCGTGCCGGCGCACCCCTCGCCACTGCACCCGCTGGACCGGCACCCGGTACTGGCGGGCCTTGCCCTCCGCATCCAGCCACTGGACGACCGCGACGTGCGGACCGGTCCTCCACAGCTGCGGGAGCACGCTGCCGATCGGGGCCGCGAAGTCCTCGACGACCAGGTCCGCCCGGTACCGCCTCAGCACGAACGGCAGCGCGAGGAAGTAGGAGAGGATGCCGCCCCAGTAACCGAGCGGGAGGCCGACGGGCACCCAGCGCACGCCGTTCTCCACCCGTTCCCGCGCACCGCGGTATCTCGTGACGAGCACGGTGACCTCGTGGGTCCGCGCGAGGCGCTCGTCCACCTCGCGGGTCCGGACCGCTCCCCCGCCGCTGCCCGGCTTGCGCCAGTCCTCGAAGCCGAGGTGCAGGATGCGCAACCGCCGGACAGCGTCCGGGCCTGGCGGCAGGGACTCGGCGTCGGTGCCGGGCCTCGGGTCCCGACCGGCGCGCCGGGCCGCCCACGCGCCGGCCGCGGCGGCGACGACGAGCCAGGCCACGGGGTGGGGACGCAGCAGCGCCAGCACGCCGCCGAGCAGCGTGCAGCCGAGGAGGAGCCCCGGCCTCGGCAGCAGGACGGGCCGCCACTGCCCCGGCGCAGCCGCGAGGAGGAGGACGGCGCAGGTGGCGCTGCCCACCACGGCGCCGACCGCGAGGCCGAGCACACCGCCCCAGACGTGGCCGAGGACCAGTGCCACGACGTGGACGGCGAGGCCGGCGGCCTGGGCGCGGATGGTGACGAGGTAACGCCCTCGCGCCTGGGAGAACGTGGTGAGGAGGTTCACCGCCCCGATGAGCAGCCCGGCCGCCGCCGTCAACGGCAGGAGCCGGGTCATGTCGGCGTAGTCGTCGGGGAAGAGGAGGTCCAGGAGGGGCGCCGGGACCGTGGCGAGCGCCACCACGAACGGGAGGACCAGGGTGAGGTACATCCGGACGGCCGTGCCCACGGGTGCCCGGCCACTGCCTCCCGTGCGGGCCAAGAGGGGGAAGACCGAGGCGCTCACCGCCCCGGCCAGGAACAGCGGCACGCGGGAGAGGATCATGCTCGCCTGGTAGGTGGCCGCGGAAGCCGCCTCCACCGTGAGCACGGCGACCAGCACCAGGTCGACGGTCACGAGCACCGACACCAGGCCCTGGATGCCGGCCACCCCGGCCGCCGAGACCCACATCGACCGCAACCGCAGCGCACCGGGGGTAGGCCGGATGTCCCGGCCGGCGAGGACCACGGTGGCCCCGATCAGCAGCAGCGACCCGGCGGCGAAACCCGAAAGAGCTCCGGCGGCGCCGGCGCCCAGCACCACGAGGACCACGCCGACGACGATCTTGAGCAGTGCGTCGGCGGTCCGTAGCGCGCCCAGCAGGCCGAAGCGCTCCTCCCCCTGGAGCAGCCCCACGGTCGTGGACGACAGGAAGACCAGGCAGGTCGCCGCGCCGACGACGACCGCCACCGGCAGCGGCGCGAAGCGCCCCGCGAGCAGGGTGACGACGCCTCCCGCGAGCAGGCCGAGGGCACCGTTCGTGACGACGGCGAACCAGACGGCCTGGCGCCGCTCGATCGTGGTCCGGGCGCGGACCAGGGCCTTGGCGAGGATCCAGGGAACGGAGGTCGACGACACCGTGCCGGCCGACAGCAGCAACGCCTGACCGGCCGCGAAGACCGCGAAGTCGCCGACGTCGAGGACGTGGGTCAGCCCCAGCGAGTACAGGTAGTTGAGGAGGCCGACCGCGACGGTGGCCACGGTGAGCAGGCGCGCTCCTCTGACGAGCGCGCGCCGGGAAGCCGGGTCGACGACCTCCCGGCCCACCTCGGGCGTGGTCGCAGCGGTCAAGCCGCCCCGATCAGGAGGTCGTTGCTCGTGGCCAGGCTGAGGCGCCGCACGTCCTCGACCCCGATCCGGCGCAGAACGACCTCGGCGCCCGCCTCGTCGCAACCGTGCAGCAGCAGGGAGAGGTCCCGACCCTTCACGACCCACTGGTCCGATCGCCGGATGCGTCCGTGGAACACCTCATCGGCGTCCACGACCTCCTCGACCCGCGCGTCGAGACGGATACCCAGGTCAGAAGGAATCCGCCGACTCCGGGGTAGACGCCGCACGCGGTCGATCTCCCCGGCCACGATCCCGGCCAGCCGCTGTGCGGACGAGTCCCAGGAGAAGCGACTCGCCCAGGCCCGGCACCGCTCGGTGAACCCGTCCGCGACGACCGGGTCCTCGAGCGCCTCCAGGGCCTCGGCCAGCCCGGAGGCCAGCGATCGGTCCGGCGGCAGCAGCCAGCCGGTCTCGCCGTGGACCACGGAGTCGCGCAGGCCGGCGACGTCGAAGGCCACGCCGGGGACACCGGCAGCGTTCGCCTCGATCATCGTCAACCCCCAGCCCTCGGCCTGCGAGGGGCTGACGGTGAGCCACGCCTCACGGAGCAGCCGGTCCCGGGTACAGGTGTCGACCCGACCGTGGAACCGGACGACGTCTCGCAGGCCCGCCGCCGCAGCCCGGCGCTCCAGTGCTGGGCGCTCCGGGCCGTCACCGGCGACGTCGACCCGCAGTCCGGGCCACCGCGGGATCAGGTCGGGAACGGCGTCCACCAGGAGGTCGAACCGCTTGTGGCTCACCAATCGGCTCACCACCGTGATCCGCGGCTCGGTCGAGCGCACCCGGTCGGCCGCCTCCTCGACCGCCACCATGCCGTTCGGGACGACGTGGATCGGGCCGCGCAGGCGCAAGCGACGGCGGATGTCACGACGGGTCGAGGGGGACACGGCGACCAGCGGCCGACGCTGGTAGACCCTCCGGCTGACGGGGCCCTCCAGAAGCTGACCCACACGGCTGACCGGCCAGGGGAAGTGCAGGGCGAACTGCTCCTGGTGCACGTGGTGGATGACGCAGACCACGGCCGTCCGCGACCCGGCGAACAGCGGGGCGAAGAACGGTATCCCGTTCTGGAAGTCGACCACCGCGTCGTAGGGGCGGCGACGCCGCCGCAGGTGCTGCGCGGCCCGCAGGTAGACCCCGAAGGTCCCCCCGCACCGCAGCACGTCGACACCGCCGCGCATCTCGGCGAGCGGCGCCCCCGGGAAGTCCGAGGTGAAGAGCGTGACCTCGGCGCCCGCGGCAGCGAAACGCTCCCCGATCTCCTGGCAGTAGACCTCTGCGCCCCCCGCCCGGGGATGCCGGAGGTCGCGCCAGTTGAGCAGCAGGATCCGTCGTCCTGCCAGAGAGGTCAGGCCTCGACTCATCAACCCACCAGTTCCACGTCCGCAGGCTCCGCCGGGACCACCCGGCGGATCGTCTCGAGGTCGATGATGGGTGCCACCTGCACGTTCCGCCTCCCGGACAGGAGCCGGCGGACGCGGACGGTGTCGGTGAAGGAACGCAACCCGTGGCGGACGGGGTTGAAGGTGGACCCCGCCATGTCGGTCCAGGTCACCGGGACCTCGACGATCGCGTGGCCGGCCCGCTGCAGACGACCGAGGAGCTCCACGTCGAAGCTGAACCCGCTCACGCGGCAGTCGGTGATCGCGCGACGGACGACCTGGCCGGAGAAGAACTTGAAGCCGCACTGGCTGTCGGTCACACCGGGCAGGACGGTCCGGGAGGCGGCACGGAAGGCCTCGCCACCCGCCCGACGGACGACCCCCTGCGGGACGGCGCGGATGGCACCGGGTGCGTTGCGGGAACCGATCACCGTGGTGACCCCGGAGCGCAGCAGGGGCACGACGCGGTCGAGGGTCTCGATCGGCGTCGCCAGGTCGGCGTCCATGAACCCCACGAAGCGGGAGCGGCCCGTGACGAGCCCGCGGCGCACCGCACTACCCTTGCCGGGCGCGGCGCACCCGACCAGGTGCACCGGGACCTGCGAGCGACGCATGACCTCACGCACCACGTCCGCGGTCCGGTCCACGCTGCCGTTGTCCACCACCACCACTGCACTGCTGTAGTCCTGGCGGGCGAGGTACTCGACGGTCCGTGCCAGCGTCGCAGGCAGCCGGCGCTCCTCGTTGAGTGCGGGGATGACGACCTCGAGCTCGACGAACGGACGCTCCCGCCACCCCGTGGCGTGCGTGTGCCCCACGCTCGCCACGTCAGCGCCGGCGGCGGGGGGGAGCGGGTGCGGAGCGACGGACGTCAGCATGCATGGCCTCCGAGCGGAGCGACGAATACGGGGGATGTGACCGGGCTCTCGCAGCGGTGCACTCGCCGGTCCCGCTCGATGCCGATATGGGCCGAGCCCAACCTTGTTGACGGCGATCGAACTGGTTGAAGTTTCTCTCACCCCGAGGGGGGACGTCAACCCCCGTTTCCCTCACGTTCACCGGTGATGCCGGTCACGGTTCACCCCGACCGGTGAGGTGCGGCCTCTCCGGTCGTCACAGCCGGTGCTGCGGTGATCGAGCGCCCTTCGGCATCGCCACGACAGCGGCGCCGCTCCTGGATCCCGCTGGCGGGGGGACCGAGAAACCCCACGGGAACGGCAGCGGCCCCACCCTCGGCGAGGGTGGGGCCGCTGCCGTGGTGAGCCGCCTGTCGGAATCGAACCGACGACCTTCTCATTACGAGTGAGATGCTCTACCGACTGAGCTAAGGCGGCGGGCGTGCGGGCAACAGCCTACGGCACGGGCGCCACCGACCCGCGCCACCCCGCACCGTTCAGGTGGGCAGCCGCAGCGCCACCGTCAGCGCCTCCACCGCCACCTGCGGCTTGACGTTCTGGGCCAGCGCCGTCCGGCAGTCGAGGACGGCGTCGATCCGGCGCAGCGCCCCCTCCGGCCCGATGCGGGCGGCGAGCACCTCGGCGTCGGCGCGCCGGTCGGGGTGGGCCAGCGTCGGCGGCTCCCCGCCCTCGGCGCGGACGACGGCGAGCACGAGCGCGTCGCGGTAGAGCGCCGCGAGGTCGACCAGCGCGCGGTCCAGGGAGTCCCGGCCGAGCCGGGTCGCGCGGCTCTTCTGCCGCTTCTCCAGCTCCTTGAGCTGGCCGGCCCCGCGGCTGGCCGCGGCCACGCCCGGCCCGCGGGCCCCCACGCCCAGGGAGGCCTTCACGGCCTCGGTCTCGGCGCCGTCGAGCTCGGCGACGGCCCGGTCGGACTCCTCCTTGGCGGCGCTGACCAGGTCGTCGGCGGCGTTCAGGCAGGCGGCCAGGGACACCAGGGACAGCGGGACGTCGAGCACGGCCTTGCGGGCCAGCCGCGCGGCCTCGTCGCGGGCGAGGTGCCGGGCCCGGCCGACGTGCCCGCCGGCGGCCGCGGCCGACCAGGCGGCCAGCGCGGGGTCGACGCCGTCCCGGCGGACCAGGACGTCGGCGACCGCGTCCACCGGCGGCTGGCGCAGGCCCACCACGCGGCACCGCGAGCGGATGGTGACCGGGACGTCCTCGGGGTGCAGGCTCGGGGCGCAGAGCAGGAAGACGGTGCGCGGGGGTGGCTCCTCCAGCATCTTCAGCACGGTGTTGTACGCCTGCTCGGTCATGCGGTCGGCGTCCTCGACCAGCACGATCTGCCAGCGCCCCAGGGACGGCGCCCGCCCGGCGATGCGCACCAGCTCGCGCACCTCCGCCACGCCCAGCGAGAGGCCCTCGGGGACGACGGTCTGGACGTCGGCGTGGGTGCCGGCGAGCACCGTCCGGCAGGAGTGGCAGGCGCCCGGGTCGGCGTGCAGGCCGCCGTCCGGGCACTGCAGCGCGGCGGCGAAGGCCCGCGCGGCGACCGACCGGCCGGAGCCGGGCGGGCCGGTGAACAGCCACGCGTGGGTCATCGCGGCCGGCTGGGCCACCGCGGCCCGGAGCTCGGCGACCACCGCCGGCTGCCCGATGACCTGCGCCCAGACCCCGTCGCTCACGCGCGCACCCCCAGCAGCTCCCCCACCCGACCGCGGACGGCCGCGGCCAGCTCCTCCGCCGGTCGGGCCGCGTCGAGGACCAGGTAGCGCCCCGGCGCGGCGTCGGCCAGCGCGCGGAAGGTCTCCCGGACCCGCCGGTGGAAGGCCAGCGACTCCGACTCCAGCCGGTCGGCCACCGCCCGCCCGCGGGCCCGGGCCAGCCCCGCCTCCGGGGGCAGGTCGAGCAGCACGGTGAGGTCGGGGACCAGGCCGCCGGTGGCCCACGCCGACAGCGCGCGGACCTCCTCCACCGGGATGGTCCGCCCCGCCCCCTGGTAGGCCAGCGAGCTGTCGACGTACCGGTCGGTGACCACGACCTCCCCGGCCGCCAGCGCCGGCCGGAGAACGGCGTGCGCGTGCTGCGCCCGGTCGGCGGCGTAGAGCAGCGCCTCGGCGCGGGGCGCCAGGCCGGTGTGCGCCCGGTCGAGCACGATGGCCCGCACGGCGGCGCCGGCGGGTGTGCCGCCGGGTTCCCGCGTCGCCCGGGCGGGCCGCCCCTGCCCGGTCAGCCACTCGACGAGCAGCCGCACCTGGGTGGACTTGCCCGCGCCCTCGCCGCCCTCGAAGGCGACGAACAGCCCCGGCCGGGTCGAGGGGTCGGCGGCCCGGCCGGCGGTCTCGACGGGCGGGACGGGGCGGCCGTCGTCGGACTCGGGAATCGCTGGGCTCCTCGGCGGTGGGGTGCGACCGCCCGCCACGCTACCGGCCGGCACCGACGATCCCGGCCGCGCGGGCCTACGGTCGGCGCGTGGACCGCTCCGGCGCCTGGGACCCCTCCGGCTACCTGCGCTTCGCCGGGGAGCGGGCCCGTCCCTTCGCCGACCTGCTGGCCCGGGTCGGCGCCCGGGCCCCCGCGGTCGTCGTCGACCTCGGGTGCGGGGAGGGTGCGCTGACCGCCGCCCTGGCCGACCGCTGGCCGGGCGCGGTGGTGACCGGCGTCGACTCCTCGGCGGAGATGCTGGCCGCGGCGGCCGCGCACGCCCGGCCCGGCCGGGTGGGCTACCTGCGGGCCGACGTGCGCGACTGGCGCCCGGACGAGCCGGTCGACGTCCTGGTGACCAACGCCGTCCTGCACTGGGTGCCGGGGCACCCGGCGCTGCTGCGCCGGTGGGCCGCGGACCTCGCCCCTGGCGGATGGCTGGCCCTGCAGGTGCCCGGCAACCAGGCCGCGCCGACGCACGCCCTCCTGGCCGGGCTGTGCCGGGCGCCGCGGTGGGCCGGCCGGCTGGCCGACGCCGCGCCTGCCGCCGACGCGGTGCTCGACCCGGCCGGCTACCTGGGCGTGCTGGAGGCGGCCGGGCTGGCCGCCGAGGCCTGGGAGACGACCTACCTGCACGTGCTCACGGGCGAGGACCCGGTGCTGGCCTGGGTGCGCAGCACCGTGCTGCGTCCGGTCCTCGCCCGGCTGGCCGACGACGAGGCCGCGGAGCTGACCGCCGCCTACGCCGCCCTCCTGCGGGAGGCCTACCCCCGCCGGCCGGACGGGACGACCGTGCTGCCGTTCCGCCGGGTGTTCGCCGTCGGTCAGGCGGGGACGAGCCGGTAGGCGTCGGTGCGGTGGGGCAGCTCCAGCTGCGCCCGCCCCCGGGTGCCGGGGTGGCCGGCCAGCACGGCGGCCACCCGGTCCAGGAAGGCCGCGCGGCGCTCGGCGTCCATGGTGGCGACGTAGCTGCGGGTGCCGATGCCGGCGACCACCTGGTCCGGCGTCACCCGCTGGACGAACCGGGATCGGGTGTGGGTCGCGGTGGCGCTCAGCTGGCGGGCGAACGCGGCCACGACGCGCTGGTCGGCCTCGTGGTCGCGGGCCTCGGCGGCCAGCACCTCGCCCAGCGCCCGCACCCACGGCACGGTCTCGTCGCGGGTGTTCCACACCAGGCCCACCACCCCGCCGGGGCCCAGCACCCGGCGCATCTCCGCGGCGGCCGGAACGGGGTCGAACCAGTGCGCGGCCTGCCCCGCGACGACGGCGTCCACGGCGCCGTCCGCGAGGGGGACGTGCTCGGCGCCGCCGACGAGCGTGCGGGTGCCCGGGTGCCGGACCCGCAGCTCGGCGAGCATCTCCCCGGCCGGGTCGACGGCGACGACCTCGTGCCCGGCGGCCAGGAGCGCGCCGGTCAGCAGCCCGGTGCCGGCGCCCAGGTCGAGGACCCGGAGCGGCCGGTCTCCGAGGAGCGCCGCGACCGCCTCGGGCGGGTAACCCGGGCGCAACGCGGCGTACGCGGCGGCGACGGAGCCGAAGGAGCTCCGCCGCCGCTGCCAGTCCTCGGCGCCGAGGTCGCCCGTGGGCACCGGCCTCAGCCGGCCGGGACGGCGTCGGTCCCCGTGGCCGCCGCGGTGCCCTTGGTCGCCTTCTTCGTCGCCGTGCTCTTCGTCGCAGTGCTCTTCGTCGTCGTGGCCTTCTCGGCGGTGGCCTTCTCCGCCGCTGTCGTCTTCTTCGCCGTGGTCTTCTTCGCCGTGGTCTTCTTCGCCGCGGTGGCCTTCTTCCGCGTGGCCTTCTTGGTGCTCGGCCGCGCCCGGCGGTCGGCGAGGAGCTCGGCGGCCCGGTCGAGGCCGATCGTCTCGACGTCGTCGCCCTTGCGCAGGCTGGCGTTGGTCTCGCCGTCGGTCACGTACGGCCCGAACCGGCCCTCCCGCACGGTCACCTGCCCCTGGCTGACCGGGTCCACCCCGAGCTCCTTGAGCGGGGCGGCCGCGGCCCGGCGGCCCCGCTGCTTCGGCTGGGCGAACAGCGCCAGCGCCTCGTCGAGGGTGACCGTGAACAGCTTGGCCTCGCTGTCGAGGGACCGGGAGTCGCTGCCCTTCTTCAGGTAGGGCCCGTACCGCCCGTTGAGCGCCTGCACCTCCTCGCCGTCCGGCGCGGTGCCCACGGTGCGCGGCAGCGTCAGCAGCTGGAGGGCCTCCTCGAGGGTGACCGTCTCCGGTGACATGGAGGAGAACAGGCTCGCCGTCCGCGGGGCCTCCTTGCTGCCCTCGGGGACGACCGTGGTCACGTAGGGCCCGTAGCGGCCGGCCCTCACCTCGACCGGGAAGCCCGACTCCGGGTCGGTCCCCAGCTCGCGGTCACCGGAGGGTGCGGCCAGCAGCTCGGCGACCTTCTCCTGGGTCAGCTCGTCGGGCGGGAGGTCCTCGGGCAGGCTCACGCGGGAGCCGTCCTCGCCGCCCACCTGCAGGTAGGGGCCGTAGCGGCCGACCCGGACGACGACCGCCTCGCCGCCCGGCCCGGTGGCGCGCAGCGGGATGGAGTTGACGCCCCGGGCGTCGATCTCCTCCAGCTGCTGGCCGATGACCTGCTTGAGCCCCCCGGAGGCGGCGATCCCGCCGGCGTGCCGGCCGGCGCCACCGAAGTAGAACTCGGTCAGCCAGTCGACCCGGCCCAGCTCCCCGCTGGCGATCTCGTCGAGCTCGTTCTCGAGGGATGCGGTGAAGTCGTAGTCGACCAGCGCGGCGAAGTGCTGCTCGAGCAGGTTCACCACGGCGAAGGCGACGAAGGAGGGCACCAGCGCCGAGCCCTTCTTCCACACGTACCCGCGGTCCTGGATCGTCTGCATGATCGAGGCGTAGGTCGAGGGCCGGCCGATGCCGAGCTCCTCGAGCCGGGCCACCAGGCTCGGCTCGGTGTAGCGGGACGGCGGCGTCGTGCTGTGCCCCTTGGGCTCCAGCTCGCGGGTGTCCAGCTGCTCGCCGCGCGACAGGCGGGGCAGCCGGCGCTCGGCGTCGTCGCTGCCGTGGTCGTCGTCGCCGGTGGCGCCCTCGTCCCGGGACTCGACGTAGGCCCGCAGGAAGCCGGGGAAGGTGATCGTGCGGCCGCTGGCGGTGAACTCGACGGCCTCGTCGGTGCTGCTGCGCCCGGCCAGCCGGATGCTGACGGTCTGCCCGACGGCGTCGGCCATCTGCGAGGCCACGGTGCGCTGCCAGATCAGCTCGTAGAGCCGGAACTCGTCGCGGGCCAGCTGCGCCGCGAGCTGGCCCGGCGTCCGGAAGCTGTCGCCGGCCGGGCGGATCGCCTCGTGCGCCTCCTGGGCGCCCTTGGCCTTCTTGGCGTAGCGGCGCGGCTCGGCGGGGACGAAGGCGTCACCGTAGAGCTGGCGGGCCTGCGTGCGCGCGGCGTTGATCGCCTCGTCGGACAGGTTGGTCGAGTCGGTCCGCATGTAGGTGATGTGGCCGTTCTCGTACAGCCGCTGGGCCACGCGCATCACCTGCGCCGACGACCAGCCCAGCTTGCGCCCGGCCTCCATCTGCAGCGTCGAGGTGGTGAAGGGGGCGTACGGCCGGCGGCGGTAGGGCTTCTCGTCGACCCGGCTGACCGTGACCTGCCGGCCCTCCAGCCGGGCGGCGAGCCCGCGCGCCCCGGCCTCGTCGAGGTGCACGACCTCACCGGTCACCCGACCGGTGGCCGGGTCGAAGTCCCGCCCGGTGGCCACCCGGCTCTCGTCGACGCTCACCAGCCGGGCCCGCAGCGTGGCCGGCTCCCCCTCGTCGGTGGCCGCCCGGTCGCCGGTGACGGCGAAGGTGCCCTCGAGGGACCAGTAGTCGGCCGAGACGAACGCCATCCGCTCCCGCTCGCGCTCCACCACGATGCGGGTCGCCACCGACTGCACGCGCCCGGCCGACAGCTTGGGCAGGACCTTCTTCCACAGCACGGGGCTGACCTCGTAGCCGTAGAGCCGGTCGAGGATGCGGCGGGTCTCCTGCGCGTCGACCAGCGCGGTGTCCAGCTCCCGGGGGTTGGCCACCGCACGCGCGATGGCCTCGGGGGTGATCTCGTGGAACACCATCCGGCGCACCGGCACCCGGGGCTTGAGCGTGTCGACCAGGTGCCAGGCGATGGCCTCGCCCTCGCGGTCCTCATCGGTGGCGAGGTAGACCTCGCTGGCCTGCTTGACGAGCTGCTTGAGCCGGGTGACCTGCTGCTTGCGGTCGGGGCTGACGACGTACAGCGGCTCGAAGGAGTTGTCGACGTCCACGCCGAGCCGCGCCCACGACGCGCCCTTGTGCTCGGCCGGGACGTCGGCGGCGTTGCGCGGCAGGTCGCGGATGTGCCCGACGCTGGCCTCGACGACGTAGCCGCCGCCCAGGTACCCGGCGATCTTGTTGGCCTTGGTGGGTGACTCCACGATGACCAGCGGCCGCCCTCCGGCGGCCGCCGTGCGCGAGCGGGCGGGCGTGCACGTGCCGCCCGAGGTGCTCGGGGCGGTCTCGCTGCCGGTCTTCGCGGTCTTCGTGGGGGCCACGGTGCTCCTGTCGGTAACGCTGGCTGCGGGCGCCGGTTCCGGCGCCAGGGCGGACGCCATCGCTGCGCGTACACCCTCGGCGACGCCACGGTAGGCCACGATCGGAACGTCGGTCCGGGCGGCGACCCCTCGCCGGTGTGCCGCCGGTGCGCCGTCCCCCGCTCCAAGGGGTGGGCGGCGCCGGGTGTTCCCGGGCGTCGACCTCGCTGTCCGGGGCCTCGGCCGGGTCGGCGCTCTTCGGATCCGCGCTGTTCGGGTCGGCGCTGTTCGGGTCGGCGCTGTTCGGGTCGGCGCTGTCCGGGTCGGCGCTGTCCGGGTCGGCGCTGCCCGGGTCAGCGCTGCCCTGCGACCACCTCACCGACGGCCGGGAGGGTGCGCCCGTCGGGATCCAGGTACCCGGTGTGCCCCGTCGTCCACCCGGTCGGCAGTGGTTCGGCACCCACGCGCGGGTTGTCGGTCTCGGTGCCGAACCAGTCCGCCAGCCAGGTGATCGGGTCGGCGGGCGAGGAGGACTCGTACACCTCCGGCGCCTCCAGCCCCGCGGCGTCGTTGTCCACCCCCGGGCTGCCGAGCAGCACGACGGCGTCAGCGGCCAGGAGACCCGGCTCGTCGGCGGCCCGGTCCACCACCACCGTGCCGTAGCTGTGCGCGACGACGGTGACCCTGCCGGGGCGGTCCGGCCGGGTGGCGGCCAGCCCGTCGAGCGCGGCGTCGAGCCCCCGCCCGCCGTGCCAGGACGCCCCGGGCAGCGGTGCACCGAGCACCGACGGCGGCCGGTAGCCCAGCCAGGCGACCGTCGCGACGGCGAGGCCGGGGGCCGCGGCGAGGGCGGCGTCCCCGATCGCCGCGGCGTCTCGGGCGAGCTCGCCGAGGTCCCCCGCCGGGTCGTTGCCGACGCCGGGCACCAGCACGCCCACCACGTCGGCGGTGTCGAGGTCGCCGAGCCCCAGCGCGACCAGCTCCTCGGCGGGCCGGAACTGCCACAGCTGCACCTGCTGGCCGGCGTCCTCCCGCGCGGCGACCTCCCGCGCGACCGCCGAGGCGACGGCGTGCCCGGGGGCGGCGGGATCGGCGAGGACGGAGTCCAGGAGCCTGCGGTTGGCCTCGTCCCGTGCCCAGGCGGGCACGCCGTCGAGCGACCCGACGAGCACCGGCGTGCGCTGGATCGCCCGCTCCCGCTGGGTGGTGGACAGGCCGGCCCACCAGGCGGCGACCTGCCCGGGCGGCGCGCCGAGCAGCAGGGTCGGGTGCGGCGCGGGCGGCGCACCGACCAGCCCGCTCAGCGCCGGGAAGCCGACGGGCCCGCCGGACGGGCCCACACCCGTGGCGGCGAGGGCGTCGGCGGCCGCCGCGGCGGCCAGGACCGCGCGCGCCGCCGCCTCGAGGGCCTCCTCGGCCAGCTGCTGGGCGCGCAGCGCCGTGGTGGTGTCCTCGACGTCGAGCCCGGGCACCAACGGGTCGGCGCCCGCCCCACCACCGATCGCACCGGCCGCCGGGCCCAGGTCGACCAGCCGGCCGGCGTCGTCGAGCCGCACCGGTACCGACGCCGCCGTCGCCAGCGCCCGGGCGGCCAGGTCCTGCGCCGTCGTGGCCGCCGCCAGCAGCGCCCGGGCCTGGTCCAGCGAGCCGGTCAGCGCGCCGGTCACCGCCATCAGCACGGTCGACACCTCGGTCAGCGCCGCCCCTGCCGCGGTGCCGGCCGGCCCGTACCAGCAGTCCGTGTCCCCGAGCGCCCGGCCGACCGCCTCCGTGCGACCCCGCCAGGCGGGGAGCCGGTCGGCGACCGCCGACAGCGTCCACACCGCCCCGCGCACAAGCGGGACGTCCCAGCCCGCCACCTCGGTCAGCGGCGCGCTCACGGCGCCCCCGCCCCGGCCCGCCGGGCCAGCGCCCGGTCGGACAGCGCCGCGTCGAGCTGCCGGTAGGAGGCCACCGCGTCGCGCAGGGTCCCGGCCAGCGCGCCGGTGTGCCCGGCGACGAGGCCGAGCAGCAGCGCCCACGCCTGCGCCGCCTCGGCCGCCGGCCCGCCGGCGGCCGCACCCAGCGCGGCGCCCAGCGACCCCGCGGTCGAGCGGCACAGGCCCGCGTCGTCGTCCAGGTCGCGAGCGAGGGCGGCCAGGTCGTCGGCCAGCGCCTCGATGGCCTCGAACTGGGCGGCGATCGTCGTGGACACGCAGGGCACCTCCGGCTCCGGCCGGCCACTCCCGGCCGGCGCGGGGCGGACGCTAGGCCGCGACCGGGACGACCCCGTCCGCTGCGTCCACAGGTCTCGGACCGGTCCACAGGTGCGGCCGGCGGCCTCCGCCCGGCGCGGGCCGGGCGGAGGCTGCCGGGTGTGCGATCAGGGGGCCGAGGTGGTCAGCTCGTCGTCGGTGTGCGCCGGTGCGCCGCCGACGACGACCGACCGCCGCTTGGAGACGACCACCGCGGCGACGATCACGGCCACGGAGACCAGCGCGATGGCCACCCGCAGGCCGGTGTTCTGGTCGTCCCCCACCGACATGCCCACCACCGCCGGGGCGATGAGCAGCGCCACCAGGTTCATCACCTTGATCAGCGGGTTGATGGCCGGGCCGGCGGTGTCCTTGAACGGGTCTCCGACGGTGTCGCCGATGACGGTCGCCGCGTGCGCCTCGCTGCCCTTCCCGCCGAAGGCGCCGTCCTCGACCATCTTCTTGGCGTTGTCCCAGGCGCCGCCGGAGTTGGCGAGGAAGACCGCCATCAGCGTGCCGGCCGCGATGGCCCCCACCAGGTAGGCGGCCAGCGGGCCGAAGCCGAGACCGAAGCCGACCGCGACGGGGGCGAGGACGGCGAGCAGGCCGGGGGTGGCCAGCTCGCGCAGCGAGTCCTTGGTGCAGATGTCGACGACCCGGCTGTAGTCCGGCCGCTCGCTGAAGTCCATGATCCCCGGGCGGGTGCGGAACTGCTCGCGCACCTCGAACACCACGCGGCCGGCCGCCCGGGAGACGGCGTTGATGGCCAGCCCGGAGAAGAAGAACACGACGGCCGCGCCGATCACCGCGCCCACGATGTTGTTCGGGTTCACCAGGCTGAAGGCGTCGTCGAGGGTGGTGCCGGCCTCCTCGAGGGCCACCGCGATCTGCGCGTTGTAGGAACCGAAGAGCGCCGTGGCCGCCAGGACCGCCGTGGCGATGGCGATGCCCTTGGTGATCGCCTTGGTGGTGTTGCCGACCGCGTCGAGGTCGGTGAGCACCCGCGCGCCGTCCTCGTCGAGGTCACCGGACATCTCGGCGATGCCCTGGGCGTTGTCGCTGACCGGGCCGAAGGTGTCCATGGAGACGATGACCCCGGCGGTGGTGAGCAGACCGCAGCCGGCCAGCGCCACGGCGTACAGGGCGGCGCCCCCGCCGATGAGGAAGGCACCGTAGACGGCGGCGCCGATGAGCAGGGCCGCGTAGACAGCCGACTCCAGGCCCAGCGAGATGCCGGAGAGGATGACGGTGGCCGGGCCGGTCAGCGAGCTGCGCCCCACGTCCTGCACCGGCTTGCGGCTGGTCTCGGTGAAGTAGCCGGTGAGCTGCTGGATCGCCGCGGCGAGCACGATGCCGACCAGCACGGCCACGAACCCGAGCACCTGAGGGCTGACCACCGAGTCGGGGACGTCGGCGACGCTGGGCAGCACGGTGAACGAGGCCGCCGCGACCAGCACCAGGGAGACCACCGCGGACGTGAAGAAGCCGCGGTTGATCGGCGCCAGCCCGCTGGAGTCGTTCTTGCCCGGGTTGCTGGCCAGGATGCCGACCACCGAGGCGATGATCCCGATGGCCGCGACGGTCAGCGGGAAGACCATGCCCACCGCGCCGAAGAAGACCTGGCCCAGGATCAGCGCCGCCACCAGCGTCACGGCGTAGGACTCGAAGAGGTCGGCGGCCATGCCCGCGCAGTCGCCCACGTTGTCCCCGACGTTGTCGGCGATGGTGGCGGCGTTGCGCGGGTCGTCCTCGGGGATCCCGGCCTCGACCTTCCCGACGAGGTCGGCGCCCACGTCGGCGGCCTTGGTGAAGATGCCGCCGCCGACGCGCATGAACATCGCCAGCAGGGCGCCGCCGAAGCCGAAGCCCTCCAGGACGACGGGCGCCGTCTCGTCGAACAGCAGCAGGGCCAGCGCGGCACCGAACAGGCCGAGGCCGACGGTGATCATCCCGCAGACGCCACCGGTCCGGTACGCGATGCGGAAGGCGGGCCGGTAGCCGCCGGTCCGGGCGGCCGCGGCCACCCGCACGTTGCCGCGCGTGGCAAGGGTCATGCCGATGAAGCCGACCAGGGCGGAGAACAGCGCCCCGACCAGGAAGAACAGCGCCCGGCCGATGCGGGTCCCCCACCCGCCGTCGGCCACCGGGAGCACGAGCAGCAGGAGGAACACGATGACGGCGAAGACGCCGAGGGTCCGGAACTGGCGGCGCAGGTACGCGGCCGCACCCTCCTGCACCGCCCGCGCGATGTCGCGCATCGTCGGCGTCCCCTGGTCCGCGGCCATGACCGCGCGCACCAGGTAGGCGGCGAAGGCGAGGGCGGCGATCGAGATGGCGAGGACGATCGTCACCAGGACGATGTCCCCGCCGGAGAGTGCGCTGTCCGGCATGTGTTCCCTCCAAGTGGGTCGGCAGCCCCCGGGGCACACGCGCTCCGGTCGGCGGAGGTCGGCGTCCAGCCGCCCGGGGAGGCTTCCCGAGCGCCTGGGTGCCGCGTGAGTGTAAGGGAGATCACACCGTGTGTCGTCGTTCCGCGGACGTCCCGTGGCCGCGGACCGCACGCACGCACGGGGTTGCCCCGCGGTGTGACAGTGGTGGGGTGACCACGCTCCACCCGGTCCGCTCGGCTCCCCCCGGCGCGGACCCCCTTCCCCCGGGTGGGCCCCTCCCGACGGGTCCCGCGCTGCCCGGCGCGGACCTGCTCGCCGACGTCCTCGCCGGCACACCCGAGGAGGAGCACCCGGTCACCCACGTCCACCGCGTCCGCGCCCGGCCCAGCCGCACGGCCCCCTGGCCGGAGTGGGTGCCCCCAGCGCTGCGCGAGCGGCTCGCCGCCGCCGGGGTCGGCAGCCCGTGGCGCCACCAGGTCGAGGCGGCCCGGCTGGCCCGCGACGGCCGGCACGTGGTGGTGGCGACGGGCACCGCCTCGGGGAAGTCGCTGGCCTACCAGGTCCCCGCCCTGACCCGGCTGGCCGAGGATCCGCGCGCCTGCGTCCTCTACCTCGCCCCCACCAAGGCCCTCGCCCGTGACCAGCTCGCCTCGGTGGCCGCCCTGGCCGACCCCTCGGTGCGGCCCGCGGCGTACGACGGCGACACCCCGGCCGAGGAGCGGGACTGGGTGCGCCGGCACTCGCGGTGGATCGTCACCAACCCGGACATGCTGCACCGCGGCGTGCTCCCCGCCCACCAGCGCTGGTCGAGCACGCTGCGCCGGGTCACCTACGTCGTCGTCGACGAGTGCCACGCCTACCGCGGCGTGTTCGGCTCGCACGTGGGGCACGTGCTGCGCCGGCTGCGGCGGATCTGCCGCCGCTACGGCGCCGACCCCGTGTTCCTGCTGGCGTCGGCGACCGTGGCCGAGCCGGCGGAGGCCGCCAGCCGCCTGGTGGGTGAACCCGTGGTGGCCGTGACCGACGACGGCTCGCCCCGGCCCGGCGCCACCTTCGCCCTGTGGGAGCCGCCGCTGACCGAGCGCACCGGTGAGCACGGCGCCCCGCTGCGCCGCTCGGCCGCCGCGGACGCCGCCACCCTGCTGGCCGACCTGGTCGAGCGGGGTGCGCGGACGCTGGCCTTCGTCCGCTCGCGGCGCAGCGCGGAGTCCGTGGCCGACCAGGCGCGGCGGGTGCTCCTCGACCGCGGCCGCGGCGACCTGGCCCGCCGGGTGGACAGCTACCGCGGCGGTTACCTGCCCGAGGAGCGGCGGGAGCTCGAGCGGGCCCTCTCCGCCGGCGAGCTGCTCGGGGTGGCCACCACCAACGCCCTCGAGCTTGGCATCGACATCGCCGGCCTGGACGCCGTCGTCCTCGCCGGCTACCCCGGCACGCTGGCCTCGCTCTGGCAGCAGGCGGGCCGGGCCGGCCGGGCGCAGCGCGAGTCGCTCGTGGTCTTCGTCGCCCGCGACGACCCGCTGGACCACTACCTCGCCCACCACCCGCGGGCGGTCTTCGGCCGGCCCGTCGAGGCCACGGTCACCGACCCGGCCAACCCGCACGTGCTCGGCCCGCAGCTGTGCTGCGCCGCCGCGGAGCTCCCGCTCGTCCCGGCCGACCTCCCCGACTTCGGCGGGCCGGCGGCCGAGGCCCGGCTGGCGGAGCTGGTCGCCGAGGGCCTGCTCCGCCGCCGCCCGGCGGGCTGGTACTGGGCCGGCCGGGGCCGCCCCGACGTGGACATCCGCGGCAGCGGCCTGGAGCCGGTCTCCATCATCGAGGGGGGCACCGGCCGCCTCCTGGGGACCGTCGACGGGGGCGCGGCGCACGCCACGGTCCACACCGGCGCCCTCTACGTCCACCGCGGCGAGACCTACGTCGTCGACGAGTTCTGCGTCGAGGACGCCTGCGCCGTCGTGCACGCCGACAGCCCGGAGTGGACGACGGTGGCCCGGGACGTCACCGACCTTGCGATCGTCGGCACCGACCGGTCCCGGCGGCTCGGCGCCGTCACCGCGCACACCGGCACCGTCGACGTCACCAACCAGGTGGTGGCCTACCAGCGGCGGCGGCAGGGCACCGGCGAGGTGCTGGCCGAGTTCCCCCTCGACCTGCCCCCGCGGCAGCTGCGCACCCGTGCGGTGTGGCTGACCCTCGACGGCCGGGCGGTCGAGCGCGCCGAGGTCGACGACGCCGCGCTGCCGGGGGCCCTGCACGCGGCCGAGCACGCGGCGATCGGGATCCTGCCGCTGCTGGCGACCTGCGACCGCTGGGACCTCGGCGGGCTGTCGACGGCGCTGCACCCCGACACCGGTACCGCGGCGGTGTTCGTCTACGACGGCCACCCCGGGGGCGCCGGCTTCGCCGACCGCGGGTTCGACGCCCTCCGCCGCTGGCTGCAGGCCACCCGGGCGACCGTGGCCAGCTGCGAGTGCGAGAGCGGCTGCCCCTCCTGCGTGCAGTCCCCGAAGTGCGGCAACGGCAACGACCCGCTGGACAAGGACGGCGCGGTCCGGGTGCTCGACGTCGTCCTCGACGAGCTCGCCACCGCGGAGGAGCGGGCACCGGAGGACGAGGACCAGGCCGAGGCGCGGGAGACGGAGGACGACGACCTCGCGGAGGAGGGGGAGTCGGGGGACGACGACCTCGCGGAGGAGGGGGAGTCGGGGGACGACGACGCCGCGGCCGCACCTCCCGAGGTCCGCACCGCGCCCCGGCCCCACGGAAGCGCGCCTCCCGACCGGTCGCGCCCGGCCGACGGGCCCGCCGACCACGAGGTACCGCCCGACCCGGACGAGGACGACCTGGTGTTCTGAGCCGTGCGGTCTCAGCCCTCGACGTCGAAGGCCACCGCGCGGACCGGGGCGCCGTCGGCACCGGTCAGGCGCAGCGGCAGCACGCTGACGACCGGATCGGAGCCGGCGAGGGCGTCCAGCCCCCGCAGGTTCTCGACGATGACCCCGCCGGCGCCCAGCACCGCCAGGTGGGCGGCGAACCCGTCCGCCGGCTCCCCGCCGACCACGGTCTCGTCCAGGCTCAGCGCGTCCAGCCCCACGGTCCGCACCCCGGCGGCCACGAGGCGCTCGGCCGCGTCCCCGGTCAGGAAGGGGTGCTCGAGGTAGGCGTCTGTGCCCCAGTACCGGTCCCAGCCGGTCCGCAGCAGGAGCATGCGGCCAGGGCCCACGCGGTCGGCGTACGGCGCGAGGTCGGCCCACCCGATGCGGCCGTGCGGCGGCTTCCCGCGGACGTCGGCGACGACGGCCGGCCCCAGGAACAGCTCCAGCGGCAGCTCGTCGATGCGGGCGCCGTGCTCGAGGAAGTGGTACGGGGCGTCGACGTGGGTGCCGGTCTGGGAGCCCATCTGCACGTGCAGCAGGTTGTAGCCCTCCGCCGCCAGGGTCGCGGCCGGGCGGAGGCGGGCGACCGGGTCCCCCGGGTGGACGGGGGTGTCGTCGTCCAGCGGGTGGGAGAGGTCGACGACCCGCCCGATGCGCGGCCCGGTCACGGGGCGGGGGTGAGGGCCCACAGGACCTGGCACCGCTCGGTGTCCGACGGGTTGACCCACGTGTGCGGGCTGGCTCCAGGCATCCGGATGACCTGCAGCTCGCGCTGGGTGCCCGCCGTGAGCAGCACCCCCCGGAGCCCCTGCCGGCCGAGGTGGATCGGCGGCGCATCGGCGGCATGCACCAGCGAGGTCTCCGGCGGCTGGAACAGCTGCTCCACCCCGATGCCGGGGACGCCGCACACCGTGACCAGCGAGGCGACCGACGGCGAGACCTCGTTGGCCTCGAGCCGGCTGAGGAAGCCCCTGGTCAGGCCGGCCTGCGCCGCGACCGCCGCGAGCGTGAGCCCGGCCGCCTGCGGCGCCGCCCGCAGCCGGGCCCCGACCAACGCCTCCGCGGGGTCGTGCGGCCGCGCCAGCCGCCGGACCTCCCCGGCCATCCCCCGCCCCTCGCCCGTCGTGCCGTACCGGCTTCAGCATGCCGGTGCCACTGCGGAACTCCTGGTACCCGTCAGGTAACCACCCTCCAGCCTCGGCGCGCCCCGGTGGTGTCCACCGCCTCATCCCCCGGAGGAGCGCATGCGTGCGAGCGGGGGGCGCTGGCTGGCCGTTCACGAGCACCTCCCACCCGACCCCGGCGCGGCCGCGTAGCCGCCGCTCACGGTGGCACGGGCCCGGCGCGCGCCCGTGCCACCGCAGGCCGCACCCCGAGCGGCCCCAGCCGGACGGCGACCTCCACCGCCACGTCGACGACGGCGTCGTCGGTCACCGTGCAGGAGCGCATCCGGGCCCCGTTGGCGCCGGCCACCGCGGTGGCGGCGGCGCACGCGCCGGGGTCGCCGCGCACGGCCCGGACCGCGGCGGCCAGGGCCGCCAGGTCGGCGGCCGCTCCCGCCCGGTGCCGCGCCGTCGCGGCCGCACCCACCAGGACGAGGGCCAGCGTCAATGCCGCCAGCACACCGGCCAGCGCCACCACCCACACGGTCGCCGACCCGCGCTCCGGGTGCCGGTGCGTCACCCGCCGGGCTCCCGTACCGCCACGGCCTCCGCCGCGACGGGCACCCGGAGCGGCGCCGGCCCCAGCGGTGCGACCTCCACGGCCACCCGCACCACGACCTCGCTCGCCCCGGACCCGACGGTGACCACCGCACCGCCGGGTGCGGCCCGCTCGGCCAGCGCCACGACGACCGCCGCGTCCTCACCCCGCGCGGCGGCCCGGGCCCCCTCCCGCGCCGCGTCGACGCAGCGCAGCTGCGCTGCCAGGACCGTCACCGCCGCCACGGCACCGGCCAGGACCACCAGCAGCACGGGCAGCACGACGGCGGTCTCCGCGGTGACCATCCCCGCCTCCTGGCGCCGCCGGCACCGCGGCGCCCCCCGACCGGCCACGGTCAGGACAGCGTGGCCAGCGCGTCGGCCACCAGGGCGCCGAGCGCGTCGACGACGGACCCGCCGGTGACCACCCGGTAGAGCACCGCGGCGAAGGCGCACGCGGCGACGGTGCCCACCGCGTACTCGGCCGTGCTCATCCCGGCCTCCCCGGCCGCCCGGAGCCGGGCCCACCGGCCCGCCGGCCGGGAGGTCGACCGGCCGGCCCCGGGCGCCGGCGGTGGGGCCGTGCCGGTCGCCGGGGCCGGCCGGGGCTGCTCGTCCTGCTGGTGGCTCACGGGTCCTCCTCGGTCGCGGCCCGCCGTCGGGGCCGTCGCGGGAGAGCCTGGGGCGGCGGGGAACCGCGCGGGGCCCACCGCCCGCGGCTGTGGAGGACGTCCTGGGTTGTGGACGGCCTCAGCCCAGGACGTCCCCGGCGATGCCGATGACGAGCGGCACCACGCCCAGGCAGAGGAAGGCGGGCAGGAAGCAGACCCCGAGGGGGGCCAGGACCCACACCCCGGCCCGCCGGACGGCGGCGTCGGCCCGGCTGCGCTCCCCCGCCCGCACGTCCGCGGCCAGGGCGCGCAGGGCCGGCACCACCGTGGACCCGGACTCCCCGGCCCGCACGACGGCACGGCGCAGCCCGGCGAGGTCGTCCGGCACGGCCTCCCACGCCTGCCGCGGGGGTGCGCCCAGGCGCTGCAGCGCGGCGACGGCGCCCAGCTCGCGACCCACCGGACCGGGCAGCGCGGTGGCGACCGCGGCGAGGGCGCCGGGCACGGCCAGGCCGGACTCGAGGCACACGGCGAGCAGGTCGCAGACCACCGGGAGGTCCCGGCGCAGCGCGGCGGCGTCCCCCGCTCCCCGGCCGTCCCGCGCCCGCAGCAGGCGCTCGGCCGTCCCGGTCCCGACGGCGGCCACCACGAGGCCCGGCACACCTCCGACCAGCGCCCCGGCCGCGAGGCCCGCCGCGGCGGCGAGCAGCCACCGCCCGCGGGGCCCGGTGACCGCGGCCCCCCGGCGCCGCGGGGGCGAGGGCCCCGGCCCGGCCAGTGCGCGCAGCCGGGCCCGGACCCCCGGTGCCCCGGACGGCCAGACCGCCACCGCCGCGGCCAGGCAGAGCAGCAGCGGCGCCGTGCCGCTCACCGCAGCGCCCGCCGGACCAGCCGCGCGGTCCAGGTCAGACCGACCGCCTCCAGACCGGCCCCGGCGACCAGCAGCACCTGGCCCGTGACCGTGCCCGTCAGCACCCCCCACGGATCGGCGCCGACGCCGGACCCCATCGCCAGCCCGAGCAGCGGGAGACCCGCGAGCACCGCGGTGCTCGCACGGGCACCCGCCGTCGCGGCCCGGAGCTCACCGGTCAGGCGCCGGCGGGCCCGCAGGTCGTCCTCGACCGCGGCGAGCACCGCGGCCAGCGAGCACCCGGTCCGCACGCTGAGCGCGACGGCGGCGGCGATGCGCTCGAGCGCGGCCCGCAGGGGCCCCTCGTCCGCCGCGGGGTCGGTGGCCCGCGGTGCCGCGCCCCCCGGGGGACCGAGCACGCCTCCCGGGGGACCGACCGCACCTCCCGGGGGACCGACCGCACCTCCCGGGGGACCGACCACGGCTCCCGGGGAGCGGACCGCGGTCGCCAGGGCCCGGCCGCTCGCGGCGTCGGCGCAGAGGGCCACGGCCGTCGCGGTCGCGGCCTCCAGCGGGCGCCCGGCCCGGAGCTCCGCGGACAGCGCACCCAGCGCCTCGGCGAGCGCGGCCAGCCGGCGCTCGGCCGCCAGGTCGGCTCGCCGGCGGCGCAAGGCCCGGGCAGCACCCCCCGCTCCGGCCCCGGCCAGTACCGCCACGACCGGCGGGGCGACCAGCGCCACGGCCGCGGTGACCAGCGCGACCGCCGCCACCGGCCGGGGCGGCCGCCGCGGGCGCGTCCGGTGCCGGTCCCGGGGACGCTGCGCCGGGGAGCCGGTCAGCCGGTCGGCCGCCGCGGTTGCCCGGGGCCAGGCCGCCACGGCGGCGGCGAGGACGAGCAGCGCCGCGGTCACCCCGGCCGACCCACCAGGGCCCGCAGCCGCCCGGCCTCCGGGCAGGGGCCGCCGTCGGCCCGCCAACCCGGCTCGACGGTGACCAGCGGACCGACCCGGCTGACCACGCCCAGCTCCTCGACCCGGCGGCCGGTCGCCGTCCGCCGCAGGTGGACGACCACGGCGAGCGCGGCCGCCGCCTGGCTGTGCACCGCCGCCCGTTCGAGCCCGGCGGCCACACCGAGGGCCTCCAACCGGGCGGGCACCTCCGCGGCCCGGTTGGCGTGCAGGGTGCCGCAGCCGCCGTCGTGCCCGGTGTTGAGCGCGGCCAGCAGGTCGGTGACCTCCGCACCCCGCACCTCACCGACGACGAGCCGGTCCGGCCGCATCCGCAGGGCCTGGCGGACGAGGTCGCGCAGGGTGACCTCGCCGACCCCCTCGACGTTGGGCGGCCGGGTGGCCAGCCGCACCACGTGCGGGTGGGCGGGGGCCAGCTCCGGGGCGTCCTCGCAGAGGACCAGGCGCTCGGTCGCCGGCACCTGCCCCAGGAGGGCGGCGAGCAGCGTCGTCTTCCCCGAGCCGGTGCCGCCGGAGACCAGGAAGGCCAGCCGGGCCCCCAGCACCGCGCGCAGCAGGTCGCCCGACTCCCCCGGCAGCGTGCCGCGGCGGTCGAGGTCGTCCAGGCCGAGCGCGGCCCGGCGCAGCACCTGCAGCGACAGGCACGTGCCCGTGGCCGCCACCGGGGGCAGCACGGCGTGCAGACGCGTGCCGTCGGGGAGGCCGACGTCCACCCACGGCGCCGCGTCGTCGAGCCGCCGGCCGGCCGCCGCAGCGAGCCGGACGGCCAGCCGGCGGACCGCGTCCTCGTCCGGGAAGCGCACCGGCGCGCGCTCGAGGCCGGCGCCGCGGTCCACCCAGACCTCCTCCGGCCCGTTCACCAGCACGTCGGTCACGCCGGGAGCGCGCAGCAGGGGCTCCAGCGGACCGGCGCCGGCCAGCTCGTCCACCGCGGCGCGCACCGCCTGCAGCACCTCGTCGTCGCCGAGCAGGCCACCGGCCTCCTCGCGCACCAGCGCCGCGACCGCGGCCCGCGTCGGCGGCCCCGGGTCGGCGGCCAGCCGCACGCGCACCCGCTCGACCAGCGCCGGCCCCGTCACGCCGCCTCCCCCGGTGCGGCCAGCTCCGCGCAGAGCCGGCGGGCCAACCGGCCCACCGGTGAGCGGGCCCCCGGGGCCGGCGGCAGGCCGCGTTCCCCGCGGTCGGCGGCACCGCGGTCGTGCCCCAGCTCGGCGAACACCGGCCGGCCGACCGCGGCGGCGACCTCCGCCGCGCCCAGGCCACCGGGGACCCGGCGCAGGACCACCCGCGCCGGCGCCCAGGCCGGTGGAGCGCCCGGGCCGGCACCGGCACCCAGCAGCACGCGGGCCGCCGTGGCGGAGCGGACCCGGCCGGCCACGAGCAGCACGGCCAGGTCGGCCTCGGCGAGCACGCGGTCCTCCACGTCGCGGCCGGCCGCGCGGTGCAGGTCGACGACCACGGGGCAGCCCGCGGACCGGGCCGCGTCGACGGCCGCCGCCACCGCCCCCGGGTCGACCGGCTGCACGGTGCCCCGGGAGCAGGCGAGCACGCCGACCCCGCCGGCCTCCGGCAGCGCCGCCAGCAGGGCCTCCCCGCCCACCCGGCCGCGCAGCCCGGACAGCTCGGGCCAGCGCGGCCCCTCGCACCCCTCGGCGCCCAGCACGAGGTCCAGCCCGCCACCCCCGGCGTCGGTGTCGACCAGCAGGGCCCGCCCCGCGGCGCCGGCGAGGACCGCGGCCGCGGCGGCGGCCAACGTGCTCGCGCCGGCACCCCCGCTGCTGGCCCCCACCACGAGCAGCGGCCCCCGCTCCACCGGCCCGCGCCCGGCCGCCGCGGCTCGGGCGAGCAGCCACTCCTCGTCGTCCGGGAGGACGGCGACCCGCTCCGCGCCCCGCTCGACGGCGGCGGCCCAGCACCGGGCCGGCAGCTCCGACCGGGCCACGACGACCAGGCCGGGCCGCCGGGGCAGCGCGCGCACCGCCGCCGCCGTGAGCAGGTCGGCGCCCAGCAGCACCAGGGGCGCCTCCCGGTGCGCGCGGCGCAGCGCCGGGCCGCCGGTGGCCAGCTCCGGCTCGGCGCCGGCGGCGGCGAGGACGCGCAGCAGGTCGTCGAGCAGGTCCTCGTCGGCGCTGACGACGAGCGGGCGCAGCGGTGTGGTGCGGGCGGTGGTCACCGGGGAAGCCCACCCGCCGGTGGCGGCGCCCGGCCAGGGCCGCGGCCGGTCTGTGGATGACCCGTTGGGGTGTGGAGCCGCTGCGATCCCCGTCACCCCGGCGGAGTCCACCTACAGTCGTGAACCGTGACCCGCGCGGCGGCGTTCTTCGACCTGGACAAGACGGTCATCGCCAAGTCCAGCACCCTGGCCTTCGGCCGGCCGTTCTTCCAGGGCGGGTTGATCAACCGGCGCGCGGTGCTGAAGGGGGCCTACGCGCAGTTCGTGTTCTCCCTCTCGGGCGCCGACGCCCAGCAGATGGAGCGGATGCGCGAGCAGATCACCCGGATGTGCACCGGGTGGGACGTCGCCACCGTGCACGACATCGTCCAGGAGACGCTGCACGACATCGTCGACCCGCTGGTCTACGCCGAGGCGGCCGACCTGATCGAGGAGCACCGGGCCGCCGGCCGCGAGATCGTCATCGTCTCCAGCAGCGGCGCCGAGATGGTCGAGCCGATCGGCGAGATGCTCGGGGTGGACCGGGTGGTGGCCACCCGCATGGTGACCGTCGACGGCCGCTACACCGGGGAGATCGACTTCTACGCCTACGGCGAGCACAAGGCCGAGGCGATGCGCGAGGTCGCCGCCGAGATGGGCTACGACCTCGCCGACTGCTACGCCTACAGCGACTCGGTCACCGACCTGCCGATGCTCACGGCGGTCGGCCACCCGACCGCGGTCAACCCCGACCGGGGCCTGCGCCGCGCGGCAACCGAGCAGGGCTGGCCGGTGCTGGAGTTCACCCGCCCGGTCTCGATGCGCTCGCGCTTCCCGGCTCCTCCCGGGCCGGTCGTGACCGGCGCGGCGGTGGGGGTCGGCGCCGCCGTCGTCGGCCTGGCCTGGTACGCCCGCCGGCGGGCGCTGCGGGAGACCGCGGGCAGCCCGCCGGCCCCCGTGCCCGGACGACGCCGCCACCGCGGCGCCTGAGCACGCCGAGGGCCGGGCTCCTCCTCGCCGGCGCCGGCGCCCCTGCCTCGGTGATCACGGGGATCCGGCAGGGGACACGGCGGGACACGCCGCCGTGGCCGGCACGATCCCCATGATCACCGCGGCGGGCGGCACCGCGGCGGGACGGCAGGTCACCGGGCCAGGCGCTCGCGGGCACCGTCGATGCGCTCGCGCACCCCGTCCGCCAGCGTCCGGACCGCCGACACCGGGCGGAACGCACGGGCCGCCCCGGTCAGCGCCGCCACCTCGTCGGCCGCCAGGTCCAGCTCCCCGGCGGCGGCGTTGGCCTCGACCTGGGCCACGCTCGAGGCGCCAGGGATCACCACGACCCGCGGCAGCGACACCAGCCAGGCCAGGGCCACCTGCGCCGGCTGCACGCCGTGCCCGGCGGCCACCTCGCGGAGCGTGTCGAGCAGCGGCTGCGCCCGGCGGAGGTTCTCGGTGCCGAACAGCGGGTTGACCGCCCGGACGCCGCCGGGCCGGTTCGCCGCCGAGTACCGGCCGCCGAGCAGCCCCTGGGCCAGGGGGCTGTAGGCGATCACCAACCGGCCCTCCCGCTCGGCGAAGGGCACGAGGTCGTCGAGCGGGCCGGGGTGGGCCAGGGAGAACTGAACCTGGTTGCTGATCACCGGCCGGCCGAGGGCGGCGTCTGCCGCGCGCCAGCGGTCCAGGGAGTAGTTGGAGACACCGACCGCGCCGATCCGGCCGGCGTCGAGCAGGTCGCGCATGGCCGGCATGGGCACCGAGTCGGGGACGACGGGGTTGGGCTGGTGGATCTGGTAGAGCGGCACCCGCTGCAGGCCCAGGCGCCGCGCGCTGCCGGCCAGCCGGTGGCGGACCAGCTTCGGGAAGGGCGCGACCGGGAAGATCTTGGTGGCGACGACGGCGTCCGCCCGCTCGTCGCCCAGCGCCTCACCGAGGATCCGCTCGCTGCGGCCGAGGCCGTACACCTCCGCCGTGTCGAACAGCGTGATGCCGAGCTCGCGGGCCCGGCGCACGATGTCGCGCGCGGCGCCGGAGGCGTAGTCCTCGCCGTAGCCCCACTCCCGCGAGCCGAACTGCCAGGTGCCCAGGCCGATCCGGCTGACCGGCCCGAGGCCGTCGACGTCCAGGACTCGCATGCCCGCCAGTCTCGCCGCCGCCGGCCCGGCGCGCAGGCCCGCGTGCCGGTCAGCCCCGGAGCAGGCTCTCGCAGACCGCGAGCCCCTCCTGCGCCCCGTGCGCGGTGGCCCGGCAGCAGCGGACCAGCCAGGCGGCGACCCCCTCGGGCCGGCCGGACGCGTAGCCGGCCAGCGCGTCCCGGTAGGCGTCGCGGCCCAGCTCGGCGAAGCCGACCTCGGGGACCGACACCGCCTTGGGGTCCAGGCCCCGTGCGATGACGGTCAGCCGGGACGCCGCCCGGGCGACGATGCCGTCGGCGGAGCCAAACGGGGCCAGCGCGGCGAGCTCGCCGTGCACCACCGCCGCCTGCACCACCGCGGGCACCGCCGTCCCCCCGGTCAGCAGGCCGAAGAGCCCGGCCAGCCGCGGGCCGGCCGGGTCCGCGGGGCGCCCCAGCCGCTCCCGGTCGACCAGGTCGGCGGCGGCGAGCACGTGCAGCCGGGCCAGCACCTGCCCCGGCGCCCGCGACCAGGTCTCCACCAGGCCGCCGAGCGCGCCGGAGGTCCGCAGCGCGCCCTGGACGACGGGGTCGTCGACCTCGCCGGCGCGCAGCTCGGCCAGCGGGACGTCGACCCCCTCCAGGGCCGCCGACGCGCGCGCCCCCCGCAGCGCCGACTCCGCGCTGACCCGGCTGGACTCCCGCCGCAGCACCCGGTGCCCGAGCAGGCGGTCGACGGCCGCGCGGGCCTCGTCGGCGGCCCCGCGGACGCCGGGGAGCTCCAGCAGCGGGGCGAGGGGGTCCGGGGCGGACGGGCGGGTCGCCGCGGGACCGGGGCGGCCGGCACCGGGGCGCACGGGGATGGTCACGACGACGACGGTACGAGGGTCGCCGGCCGGCCCTCCGCGCGGCCGGGACGCCGGGAGCCCCGCCGCGCCCGCGACCTGCCCGGTTACGCTCCCGGTCACCATGTCCGCCCCCCTCACCCTGCTGTTGGTCCGCCACGGCCAGAGCGAGTGGAACGCCGCGGGGCTCATGCAGGGGCAGACCGACGGGATCCCGCTGACCGGGCTGGGGCACGCGCAGGCCGCCCGCGCCGCCGAGGAGCTGGCCGCGCTGCGCCCGGGGGCGCTCGTGTCCAGCGACCTGCACCGGGCCGTGCAGACCGCCGAGCACTGCGCCCGCGCCACCGGGCTGCCGGTGACCACGACACCGGCGCTGCGCGAGCAGGCCTACGGCGTCCTCGAGGGCCGGCCCTCGCGGGAGCTGTGGGACGTCGTGGACTGGACCGATCCGCACTGGGCCGCCGAGGGCGGGGAGAGCCTGGCCGAGCTGCACGGCCGGGTCGCGGCCTACCTCGCCGCCCTGTGCGCCGACCCGCCCGCCGCGGTGATCGGGCTGGTGACCCACGGGGACACCATCCGGGCCGCCCAGGCCGTCGTCGCCGGGCTCGGACCGGACGCGCTGCCGGCGGTCACCCCGCCCAACGGGTCGGTGACCCGGCTCGAGGTGGTGCCGTGAGCCGGGTGCTCGTGCTGGGCGGGTCGCGCTCGGGCAAGTCGGCGCACGCGGAGGCCCTGGTCGCCGGCCGGGATCCGGTGACGTACCTGGCCGCCTCCCTTCCCGCCGACCCGGCGGACGCGGAGTGGGCCACCCGCGTCGCCGCGCACCGGGCCCGCCGGCCGCGGACCTGGCGCACCGTGGAGAGCACCGCCCCCGGCGACCTGCACCGCACCGGCACGGTCCTGGTCGACAGCGTGACCACCTGGGTGGCCGCCCTGCTCGACGCCTCCGGGGTCTGGGACGACGCCCCGGGCGCGCCGGACCGGCTCGCCGCCGCCTGCCACGACCTGGTGGGGGCCTTCGCCACCACGCCCGCGCACGTGGTCGCCGTCTCCGACGAGGTCGGGCTCGGCGTGGTGCCCGAGACCCGCTCCGGACGGCTGTTCCGGGACACGCTGGGAGCCGTGAACCAGCGGCTGGCGGCCACCGCCGACGAGGTCTGGTTCGTCGTCGCCGGGCTGCCGCAGCGGCTGCGGTGAGCGGGCGCCCGAGGTGGGCGGGGCCGCTGGAGTCCGTCGCGCTGCTCACCGTGCTCCCGGTGCCGGCGCGGGCGGCGGCGGGGACGGCGGGCGTGCTGCCGTGGGCACCGCTGGTCGGGCTGGTGCTGGGCGCCGCCGCGACGGGAGTGGGGGTGGCCGCGGCGGCCGCGGTCTCACCCCTGGCCGGCGCGGTGCTGGCCGTGACCACCCTGGCCGTGCTCACGCGGGGCCTGCACCTCGACGGCCTGGCCGACACCGCGGACGGGCTCGGACCGCTGCGCGGCCGGGACCGGGCCCTGCAGGTCATGCGCCAGGGGGACGTCGGCCCCTTCGGGGTGACGGCCCTGCTGCTCGTCGTCCTGCTGCAGGTGGCCTGCCTGGCGGAGCTGCTCGCGGCCGACGGCGGGTGGCCGGCGCTGGGCGCGGCGGTGGTCACCGCGCGACTGGCGATGGCCCGCGCGGGCCTGCCCGGCGTCCCCGCGGCGGAGGGCTCGACCCTGGGCCGGGCGGTCGCCGGGACGGTGCGTCGGTCCTGGCTGGCCGGCTGGTGCGCCGCCGTCGCCGCGCTGCTGGTCGTCGCCGCCGCCGGGGACTGGGGCCGCGCCGGTCAGCTGGCCGCCAGCGCCGCGGCCGGCCTGGTGGCGGCCGAGTGGGTGTACCGGCGCGCCCGGGCCCGCCTGGGCGGGGTCACCGGGGACGTCATGGGGGCGATGGGAGAGACCGCGGCCGCGGCCACCCTGCTGGTGGCCGCGGCCGTCGTGCCCTGAGGCGGTGTCCCGTTGCGCGAGCCCCCTGCAGGGGCCCGCCGAGGCCCTCTGCAGGGGCCCCGCCGCGGCCCCGTCCCGGGGCCCGCCCTGAGCTCGGGAAGGGTGGGGAGGACGGGGTCCTTCAACGGTGGGGGGCAGGGGGTCCTTTCAGCAGCGGCGCAGGAGCCCCGAGACTCAGTAGCGGCGCAGGAGCCCCGAGACCATCCGGCCGAGGCCACCACCCGATGCGGGCACCCCGGCCCGACCCCTGGTCCCCATGCCGCGGGTGCCCATACCCCGCCCGGTCGCCGGGCGGCCCATGCCACGCGTCGGGCGTGCGGCGGTCCGACCGCCGCGGGCCGCACCCCGCGCGGCCCCCCGCGTCGCCGACTCCGCCGTGCCCATCAGTCGTCCGAGGATGCTCATGGCGGCCGGATACCCCGCCTCGGACGGGACATGACGAACGGATGACGGCTCCCGGCGCGTCGAGACTCTGCGCACACGACCGTGCGCATCGCACTCAGGAGCGGGCGCCCTCCTGGGCCGCGGTCTCCCCGCCCTCCAGGTCGCCCTCGGTGTCCAGGTACGCCTGCTGCAGCTCGGCGAGCAGCCGCGGGTCCGGCTCGGCCCACATCCCCCGGTCCACCGCCTCGAGCAGCCGCTCGGCGATGCCGTGCAGCGCCCACGGGTTCGACCGCTCCATGAACTCCCGGTTCTCCGGGTCGAGGACGTAGGTCTCGGCGAGCTTCTCGTACATCCAGTCGGCCACCACTCCGGTCGTCGCGTCGTAACCGAACAGGTAGTCGACGGTCGCGGCCAGCTCGAAGGCGCCCTTGTAGCCGTGCCGGCGCATGGCCGCCAGCCACTTCGGGTTCACCACGCGTGCGCGGAAGACCCGGGCGGTCTCCTCCCCCAGCGACCGGGTGCGCACCGACTCCGGCCGGGTCGAGTCGCCGACGTACGCCGCGGGCGACGAGCCGGTCAGCGCACGGACCGTGGCCACCATCCCGCCGTGGTACTGGAAGTAGTCGTCGGAGTCGGCGATGTCGTGCTCCCGGGTGTCGACGTTCTTCGCCGCCACCGCGATCCGCCGGTAGGCCGCCTCCATGTCCGGCCGCGCCTCCACCCCGTCGAGGTCGCGGCCGTAGGCGTAGCCACCCCACACCGCGTACACCTCGGCGAGGTCGGCGTCGCCGCGCCAGTCGCGGGAGTCGATCAGCGGCAGCAGCCCGGCCCCGTAGGCGCCCGGCTTGGAGCCGAACACCCGGGTGGTGGCCCGGCGACGGTCGCCGTGGCCGGCCAGGTCGGCGTCGACGTGCGCCCGCACGAAGTTCTGCTCCGCGGGCTCCTCCAGGCCGGCGACCAGGGAGACCGCGTCGTCGAGCATGGTCACCACGTGCGGGAAGGCGTCGCGGAAGAACCCGGAGATGCGGACGGTGACGTCGATCCGCGGCCGCCCGAGCTCCTCCAGCGGCACCGGCTCCAGGGCGGTCACCCGCCGCGAGGCGTCGTCCCACACCGGGCGGACGCCGAGCAGCGCGAGCACCTCGGCGACGTCGTCGCCGGAGGTCCGCATCGCCGAGGTGCCCCAGACCGACAGGCCCACCGACGCCGGGTAGGACCCCGTGTCGGCCAGGTACCGCTCGACCAGCGAGTCGGCCATCGCCTGCCCGGTCTCCCAGGCCAGCCGGGAGGGCACCGCGCGGGGGTCGACCGAGTAGAAGTTGCGCCCGGTCGGCAGCACGTTGACCAGGCCGCGCAGCGGCGAGCCCGACGGCCCGGCCGGCACGTATCCGCCCTCCAGGGCGTGCAGGGTCGCGTCCAGCTCGTCGGTGGTGCGCTCCAGCCGCGGCACCACCTCGTCGACGGCGAACCGCAGCACCGCGGCGACGTCCTCCGACGGGCCGCCCAGCACCTCCTGCACGACCTCGGGGACGGCGGACGCCGTCCACCCGCGGGTCTCCATGCCGCCGACCAGCGCGGCGGCGAGCTCCTCGACCCGGTCGGTCGCGCGCAGCCCGGCCGAGCCGTCCTCGGCCAGGCCGAGGGCCTCGCGCAGCCCGGGCAGCGCGACCTGACCGCCCCAGATCTGCCGGGCGCGCAGCATCGCCAGGACCAGGTCGACGCGGTCCTGCCCGGACGGCGGCGTGCCGAGCACGTGCAGGCCGTCGCGGATCTGCGAGTCCTTGATCTCGCACAGCCACCCGTCGACGTGCAGGATCATCTCGTCGAAGTGCTCGTCGGCCGGGCGCTCGTTCAACCCGAGGTCGGCGTCGAGCTTGGCCGCCTGCAGCAGCGTCCAGATCTGGGCGCGGACCGCGGGCAGCTTCGCCGGGTCCATCGCCGCGACGTTGGCGTGCTCGTCGAGCAGCTGCTCGAGCCGGGCGATGTCGCCGTAGGAGTCCGCCCGCGCCATCGGCGGCACCATGTGGTCGACGAGCGTGGCGTGCGCGCGGCGCTTGGCCTGGCTGCCCTCGCCCGGGTCGTTGACCAGGAACGGGTAGACCAGCGGCACGTCCCCGATCGCGGCGTCCGGCCCGCACGAGGCGGACATGCCCACCGTCTTGCCGGGCAGCCACTCCATGTTGCCGTGCTTGCCGACGTGCACGATCGCGTGCGCGCCGAAGCTCTCCCGCAGCCACCGGTAGGCGGCCAGGTAGTGGTGCGACGGCGGCAGGTCGGGATCGTGGTAGATCGCGATGGGGTTCTCCCCGAAGCCGCGCGGCGGCTGCACCATCACCACGACGTTGCCGGCGCGCAGCGCCGCGAAGACGATGTCGCCCCCGTCCACGAACAGCGAACCGGGCGCCTCGCCCCAGTGCGACACCACCGCCTCGCGCAGGTCCTCGGGCAGGGTCTCGAAGGAGGCGCGGTACTCGGCGGCGGGGATGCGCACCGGGTTGCCCGACAGCTGCTCCTCGGTGAGCCAGTTCTCGTCCTGCCCGCCGGCGGCGATCAGCGCGTGGAAGAGCTTGTCGCCGTCGAGGTCCGCGACACCGGGCAGCGCGCCGGGCCCGTCGAACGGGCCGATGTCGTAGCCGGCGCCGTGCATGGCGGCCAGCAGCCGCACCACCGACGCCGGGGTGTCCAGCCCGACGGCGTTGCCGATGCGGGCGTGCTTCGTCGGGTAGGCCGACAGCATGACCACGATCCGCCGCTCGGCGGGTGGGGTGTGCCGCAGCCGGGCGTGCGCGACGGCGGTGCCGGCCACGCGGGCGGCCCGCTCGGGGTCGGGCACGTAGGAGGTGAGCCCGTCCTCGTCGGTCTCCTTGAACGAGAACGGCACGCTGATCAGCCGGCCGTCGAACTCCGGGATCGCCACCTGGTTGCCGACGTCGAGCGGCGAGAGCCCGTCGTCGTCGGCCAGCCACTCCTCCCGCGACCGGGTCAGGCACAGCCCCTGGACCACCGGCACGTCGAGCTCGGCGAGCGCGCCGACGTCCCAGGCGCCGTCGTCCCCGCCGGCCTGCGCGGTGGCCGGCCGCGAGCCGCCGGCGGCCAGCACGGTGACCACCAGGGCGTCGGCGGTGCGCAGGGTCCCCAGCAGCTGCGGGTCCACCGAGCGCAGGGACGAGGTGAAGACCGGCAGCGCCTGCCCGCCGGCGTCCTCGACCGCGCCGCACAGGGCCTCGACGAACGCGGTGTTCCCCGCCAGGTGGTGCGCCCGGTAGTAGAGGACGGCGACGACCGGCCCCTCGGTCCGCCGCGGGGGGCGCTCCAGCAGGCCCCAGTCGGGCGCGACCGACGGCGGCGCGAACCCCTCGCCGGTGAGCAGCACGGTGTCGGAGAGGAACCGGTGCAGCTGCACCAGGTTGTCCGGCCCGCCCTGCGCCAGGTACCCGTGCGCCTCGGTGGCCACGCCCATGGGGACGGTCGACAGCTCCATCAGCTCCGCGTCGGGCAGCTGCTCCCCGCCCAGGACGACGACCGGCAGGCCCAGCGCCAGCAGCGGGCGCAGCTGCTCCTCGTACTGCCGGCGCACGCCGAGGATGCGCACCACCACCAGCTCGGTGCCGGCGGCCAACCCGGCCGTGCCCTCGGGGGTGAGCCGGGCGGGGTTGCCCAGGCGCCACCCGGCCCCGCTGGCGCGTGCCGAGAGCAGGTCGGTGTCGCTGGTGGAGAGCAGGGTGAACACGCGTGCCGCGCCTCCTCCGGGGTCCGCACCCCGCGTCGTCGAGCACGGCAGGCCGGGCTCCCCGCCGCCGGGGTCGCGGTGGCCGGACCCGGCGGGCCCGCACCGCGGGCCGCCGCCCCGCCGGCCGTGGACGGCACCGGGACAGCCGACCGCGGACGACGGTGGTGTCGCACTGCCGTGGATGACCGGACGCTACCGGGTCCCCGCCGTCCCCGGACCGCGCCCGCCGGCGGCCGCGACACGCCGGGAGGTGGCCGGCAGAGGGAGCGCGCGGCAGGGCCGGGAGGGCCGGGAAGCGCCTGGCAGGACCGGCGTCCCGGACCCCGGACGGGCCGCTGACCTGCACGAAGGCAAGCCTCAGTTTGCTGGCGGGCACCTGGTGGCGATGCCATCCTCGGGGCCATGACGTCGCTCCAGGAACTGCCCCAGGTCCAGAACTGCTCGGTGAGCAGCTGTTCCTACAACGCCGACTCGGCGTGCCACGCCGGCGCGATCACCATCGGCGGCGACCACGCGCACTGCGGCACGTTCGTCGAGATCTCCTTCCGCGGCGGCCTCGACCGCAACGGCATGGTCGGCGCCTGCCACCGCTCGGACTGCAAGCACAACGACAAGCTCGAGTGCACCGCCCCGGGCGTGCGGGTCGGCCCCGGCGCGGACGCCGCCGACTGCCTGACCTACGAGGCCAGGTAGTCCAGGTCGGCCACGGGCTCGGGGCGGACGCCGCCCGAGGGGTCGGCGCGCAGCGCCCCGTCGGCCACCGAGAGCGCGGCCACCGGGTCGGCGTCGTCGACGAGGACGGCCCGGCCCGGGGCGGCCATGCCCCGCACCGCGTCGAGGACGGCCCGCCGCTCGGCGGCCGGCAGCCCGTCGGTCACCCGCTCGACCAGCACGATGGACGCCGGGCCCCGCCCGGCCGTCTCCAGCGCCGCGAGCCGCTCCGCCACGCCCGCACCCGCCGCCGCGGTGAGCCGCTCCACGGGCACCGACCCGTGGCCGGTCGCGCAGCGGCCGGTGGTGTCGTCCAGCGCCGCCATGACCGCACGGCGGGCGCCGTCCGGTCCGAGCAGCACCGTCACGCCGCCCAGCGCCAACCGCAGCCCCATCTGCCCTCCCTCGACCGAGTAAGGGAAGGCTAACCTCCCGCGGACGCGCGCGTCCAGGGCCGCCGGTCCCCCGCCCCGCACCCGCACCCGCACCCGCGGGTCATCACCTCGCCGTGCTGCCGACGCGGCCGGACCCCGCTAGCGTGCCCGCAACGACCGCCGGCGACAGGGGCCAGCCCATGTCCAGTTCGATCGTCGTGGGACTCGACGGCAGCGAGTCCAGCACGCGCGCCGCGCAGGCGGCGGCCGATGCCGCGCGCCGGCACGGGCTGAGGCTCGTCCTCGCCTACGTCGTCCCCTGGTCGCCGTTCGAGATCCACACCGCCGAGGAGAACGAGCGGCGCGCCATCGACAAGCGCCGCGAGATCGCCACCGCGCAGGAGAAGGTCCTCGACCCGGTGCTGCAGCAGCTCTCCGGCGACGGCGACCTGCAGGTGGAGAGCGTGGTGCGGCACGGCCACGCCGCCGAGACGCTGGTGACCCTGGCCCGCGAGCACGACGCGGCGTGGATCACCGTCGGCCGGGTGGGCCAGAGCCGGGTCCGCACCCTGCTCTTCGGCTCCACCCCGAGCAGCCTCATCCAACTGTCCCCCGTCCCTGTGCTGGTGGTCCCGTGAACGAGTCGTCCGACCTGCTGGCCGCCACCTTCGACGAGAGCGTCAACGCGTTCTTCGAGCCCATCTCGACCGCCATCTCGACGGTCGTCTTCTACGCCGTCCCGCTGGACTTCCTCGGCGAGGGCGTGGAGCTGCCGCTCATCGTGGTGTGGCTCGTCATCGCCGGGGCGTTCTTCACCGTCTACCTGCGCGGCTTCCAGTTCCGCGCGTTCGGCCAGGCGATCCGGCTCATCCGGGGCCGGTACGACGACCCGCGGGACGCCGGTGAGGTGACGCACTTCCAGGCGCTGGCCACGGCGGTCTCGGGCACCGTCGGCCTGGGCAACATCGCCGGGGTCGCGGTGGCCATCTCCCTCGGCGGGCCCGGCGCCACCTTCTGGATGATCGTCGCCGGGCTGCTCGGCATGTGCACCAAGGGCGTGGAGTGCACGCTCGGGGTGAAGTACCGCAACGAGTACCCGGACGGCCGGGTCTCCGGCGGCCCCATGTACTACCTGACCAAGGGGCTGCGGGAGAAGAGCCCGCGGCTGGGCACCCTCGGCAAGGTCCTCGCCGTCCTGTTCTGCATCTTCACCCTGGGCGGCGCCGTCGGCGGCGGGAACATGTTCCAGGCCAACCAGGCCTTCAGCCAGGCGCAGTCGGTCACCGGCGGGGCCGACGGGCCGCTCGGGTTCGGGGCCGCGGGTGCGGTGTTCGGCCTGGTGCTGGCGCTGCTCGTCGGCGCGGTGATCATCGGCGGGATCCGCAGCATCGCCCGGGTCACCGACAAGCTGGTGCCGTTCATGGCCGTCTTCTACGTGGTCGCCTGCCTGACGGTGCTGTTCGTGAACGCCGGCCAGATCCCCGAGGCCCTCGCCAGCATCGTCACCGGGGCGTTCAGCCCGGAGGCCGGCTACGGCGGGCTCGTCGGCGTGCTCATCCAGGGCTTCCGCCGGGCGGCGTTCAGCAACGAGGCGGGACTGGGCTCCGCGGCCATCGCGCACTCCGCGGTCAAGACCAACGAGCCGGCCACCGAGGGCCACGTCGCCGTCCTCGAGCCGTTCATCGACACCGTCGTCATCTGCACGATGACCGCCCTGGCCATCGTCATCACCGGCACCTACGCCGACGAGGCCAGCGCCCCCGGGGTGGAGACCACGTCGGCGGCCTTCGAGACCGTCGTCGGCTGGTTCCCGGTCGTGCTGGCGATCGCGGTGATCCTGTTCGCCTACTCGACCATGCTGGCCTGGAGCTACTACGGGCTGAAGGCCGCGACCTACCTCTTCGGCGAGTCGATGGTCGTCGACCGCACGTGGAAGCTCGTCTTCTGCCTGTTCGTGATCATCGGCGCGTCCTCGACGCTCGACTCGGTGATCGGCTTCTCGGACAGCATGATCTTCCTGATGGCCCTGCCGAACATCATCGGGCTGTACATCCTCGCCCGGGTGGTGAAGCGGGAGATCAACGGCTACCGCGAGCGGCTGGCCAGCGGCGAGATCCTCCCGGTGGCCGAACGCCGCTGAGCCGCGCGGCGCCGCGGGATCCCGAGCCGATTCGTCCCGTCGCGGGGCACTCCTCCCCCGGGTCCTTCGTTGAAGGGGTGCAGCCATCCCGACGAGGGTCCCGACCACGCGACGGAGGGCGGCCCCATGGCGCGGAGGAGCGATCGCCAGCGCGCGACCACCACGGCCCGGTCACCGGCCGGGCGGGAGCGGGCCGGGAACCGGGTGAACCTCGTGCACCGCGCCGGCGCCGTCCTCATCGGCGTCGTCCTGCTGGTCTTCGCGGTGCTCGGGTTCGCCCGCGGCCTGGCGTTCTTCTCGACGAGCGGGCAGACGGTCCTCGGCCTGTCCACCAACGGCCTGCTGTCGACGATCTCGGTGGTCGTCGGCCTGGTCCTGATCGGGGCCGCTCTGCTCGGGGGCCCGCGGACCGCCTCGACGGTGATGATCGTCGTCGGGGTCCTGTTCCTGCTGTCGGCGCTGGTCAACCTGTTCGTGCTGCTCCTGGACGAGGACTGGAACATCCTCGCCTTCGAGTTCAACAACGTGGTGTTCTCGGTCGTCGTCGGCCTCGTGCTGCTGCTCCTCGGCGCCTACGGCCGGATCAGCGGCAACCTGCCGGACGAGAGCCCCTACCGGAAGCCCGCGGACGCCGGCGGGGCCGGCAGCCGGCCGCTGGCCGAGGACCTGCCCCACAGCGAGCAGGAGGTCGCGGCGGACGCGGCGATGAGGGAGGCCGAACGCGCGGTCGCCCAGGGCACTGCCACCGCCGAGCAGCGCCGCCGGGTGGAGGCCATGTCGCACGTGAGCCGGCCGCAGGACCGCCGCCGGGTCTGGATGGAGTCCGGCGGGCCGCCCCGCTGATCCTCCCCGCGCCGCCCGGTCAGTCCGCCCCGAGCGCGTCGGCCATGCGGTGGTGCGGGACCGCCTCACCGGCCCGGCTCTGCCGCTCCAGCGTGCGGGCCAGGGCCCGGCGCGCCCAGCCGTTGGACGGCGCGAGCTCGACCAGCCGTCCCAGGGCCTCCTCGGCCCGGCCGAGCTGCGCCGAGCCGTAGTAGGCGCGAGCGAGGGCCTCGAGCGCCGCCTCGTTCGCCGGCTCGGCCTCGACCAGCGGCTCGAGCACCCGGGCCGCCTCGATGGGCTGGCCCACGGCGAGGAAGAGGTCGGCGCGCAGGAACTCCGAGTGCAGGTCGTGGCCGGGGGGCTGGGTCATGCCCGCGTCAACGCCACGCGGCCGTGGTGACTTCCACGATCGCAGCGGAACAAGATGGCGCACGACTTTCTTGCCCGCGCCTGCATCCGGGAGGAGGACCCGGGGGAAGAACGGGGTGTCACCGACCTCACACGAGGGAGCACCCCCATGGCCCTGCGTCCCCACTCCCGCCCTCGGACGGCGAGCAGGCCGACCGCCCCGGACCGCCCCGCCGCGACCCCACCCGCGCCCCGGGACGACGCCACCCCTGCCCCGCGCGCCGGCGCCGACAGCGGGGCCACCCCGCTCGGGGCCCGAGTCCCGGTGGTGCACCGCATCGGGGCGGTGGTGGTGGGCCTGGTCATCGCCACGTTCGGCGTGCTCGGCTTCGCCGGGGGCCTGGACTTCTTCTCCACCGAGGGTGAACGCGTCCTCGGCCTGTCCTCGAACGGCCTGCTCTCGACCATCTCGGTCGTCACCGCGCTCGTCCTCTTCGCCGCCGCGGCGGCGGGCGCCCGCGTCGCCTCGACCGTGATGATGGTCGTGGGTTCGCTGTTCCTCGTCTCGGCGCTGGCGAACCTGGCGGTGCTGCGGACCGACTTCAACTTCCTGGCCTTCGAGTTCCGCAACGTGGTGTTCTCCGTCTGCGCGGGGCTGGTCCTGCTCCTCCTCGGCGCCTACGGCCGGGTCAGCGGTCACCTGCCGGCCGACAGCCCCTACGCCACGGCCGCTGCCGACGACGTGGCGGAGGAGGACCCGGGCGCGGAGTTCCCCTCGACGCCCGCCGAGTTCGCCGCGGAGCGGGCCATGCGCGAGGCCGAGGTCGCCGTGGTCCAGCACCGGGCCACCGCCGAGCAGCAGCGCCGCGTGGCGGCCATGGCCGAGGTGCACAGCCGCGCCGACCGCCGGCGGGTGTGGATGTCCTTCGACGAGACCCCCGGGCACGCGCCCGGGTGACGGGGGGGGGGGGGGGGGGGGGGGGGGGGGGGGGGGGGGGGGGGGGGGGGGGGGGGGCGGGGGGCCGGGGCGCCGGGGGGGGGGGGGGGGGTGATTATATTACAAAAACACAAACAAATTTTTAT